>NZ_CP025583.1:2298055-2620277 GCF_002865605.1 Paracoccus jeotgali | reverse complement strand
GACGGCAGCGGCCCGGCGCGGCTGGCGCCGCCCGATCTGGACGACTGGCCCGACCTCGATCTGGGCGATGTCTGGAAGGCCGCGCGCCGCGTCGATCTGGACCGCCTGACCCGCGACGAGATCGCGTCCTGGCAACCGGGCCAGTCGCTGCTGCTGTCGGGCCGGCTGCTGACCGGCCGCGACGCCGCCCATCGGCGGATCGAGCGGATGCTGGCCGAGGGGCAGCCCCTGCCGGTCGAGTTCCGCGACCGCGCCATCTATTACGTCGGCCCCGTCGATCCGGTGGGGGATGAGGTGGTCGGCCCGGCCGGGCCCACGACCTCGACCCGGATGGACCGTTACAGCGACATGATGCTGGACCAACTGGGCGTGTTGGTGATGATCGGCAAGGCCGAGCGCGGGGCCGAAACCGTCGCCGCCATCGCCCGCAACGGCGCCGCCTATCTGATCGCGGTCGGGGGTGCGGCCTATCTGGTCTCGCAAGCGATCCGCGAGGCGCGGGTCGTCGCTTTCGAGGATCTGGGGATGGAGGCGATCCACGAATTCACCGTTCGCGACATGCCGGTGACGGTCGCGGTGGACGCCAGCGGCACCTCGCTGCACCAGACCGGCCCGGCGGCGTGGCGGAGGATGGGGTAGCGGGTCAGGCGCGAGCTGATTGGTCGGGGGAAGCGCGGGACGGGGCCGCGGATGGCTTACCCAGCAGCGCCGGGCCGAGCGGCAGTCGTGTCAGATGCCTTCCAACGCTGCGCATGAGCCAGCCGTCTGAGATGCCGTCAATCCACCGAAACCTTCTTTGAAGCGGGCAAGGACGCGCAGCATTCGGCGCTATGGAAAAAGGCGGGAGCGACACGCGCCCCGCCCGATGCCATGTCAATCGCTGACGGATCACTCGACCCCGAGAGCGCCGCCCAGGCTTGGGAAAAAGGCGGGAGCGCCACGCGCCCCCGCCCGAGGTCAGCGTAATCCCTGACCGATCACTCGATGCCGAGCGCGGTGTAGGCCTGCTGCAGCAGATCCTTGCCGATGCGGTCGGCCATCTTGTCATGGACCGGGCGCAGCACCTTGAACCAGGCCTCGCGCTCGTCCTCGGTCATGTCGTGAAACTCGGTCGTGCCGGCGTCGCGCATGGCCTGCAGCGCGGCCTCGTTTTCCTCTTGCGCGATATCGTTGGCATAGGTCGTGGCCTCGGCCATGGCCTTGTCCAGTTCCGCGCGCACATCCTCGGGCAGCCCGTCCCAGAACTTCTTGTTCACGATCACCGCGTAACCGATATAGCCGTGATTCGAGACGTTGGCGAACTTCTGAACCTCGTTTACGCGCTGGGTGTAGGTGTTGGAGGGCGTGTTTTCGGTGCCGTCCACGACGCCGGTCTGCAGCGCCTGATACACCTCGGAAAACGCCATGACCTGCGGCACCGCGCCAAGCGCTTCGAACTGCGCCTCGAGGATCTTGGACGACTGGATGCGCATCTTCCGGCCCAGGAAGTCATCCGGCATGTTCACCGGAAAGTTGCCGGTCATGATCTTGAAGCCGTTGTCCCAATAGGCCAACCCGGTGACGCCCTTCGCGTCGAGATTGGACATCAGCTGGCGGCCGACCTCGCCCTCGGTGATCTTGACCAGATCGTTGCGGTCCTTGAACAGCATCGGCAGGTCGAACAGCTCGAACTCGGGCACGCCGAGCGGGCCGAACTTGGCCAGCGAGGGCGCGAGCATCTGGACCGCGCCCAGTTGCAGCGCCTCAAGCTCTTCCTTGTCCTTGTAGAGCTGGCTGTTCGGGTAGATTTCGACCTTGACCTGACCGTCGGTGTATTGCTCGGCCAGTTCCTTGAACTTTTCCGCGCCCTTGCCCTTGGGGGTGTCGGGGGCGACGACATGGCTGAACTTGATGGTGATCTGATCCTGCGCCACCGCTGGCATCGCCAGCCAGATCGAAAGCGCCGTCGCCGCGCCCACCGCCTTGAAAATGGTCCGAATTGCCGTCATGGATTTTCCTCCCTTACCGGGCGGGGTCTGTGCCCGCCGCGTCCTCACCCGACCGTTCTGCCGAGCGGGGAACGATACTTCAAATATATGAAAATTCTATTCTCCATAGCTTTGCGTTATGTGAGGCGGGCGCCGGGTGCCGCCTGATCCGGCCGCCGACGTCCCATATCCAGCGCCGAAGCTGACGATCCCGGCATCCTTGCAAGGGTTTCTGGACGATGGGCTGGCACCCGGATAGGGTTTGCTGCGTTGGCTATCAGAAATTCGACATGGATAGATTTGCAAGGTGACATCATGAAACGACTCAGCGCCGCGACAGCCCTTGGCATGATCCTTTCGGCAAGCCCGGCCCTGGCCGAGATTACGCCGAAATCGGTCTGGGACAACCTGAACGCCTATTACGACCGCTATGGGCTGACGGTCCAGACCGGCGCGGTGGAAGAGGCGGGCGATGTCCTGACCGTGCGCGATCTGGTGCTGAGCCAGAAGGCCGAGGGCTCGCAGACCGTCATCGACATGGGCAACCTGATCCTCAGCGCGACCGGCGACGGGGCGGTCAAGATGAACATCGCCGACGTCGCCACCGGAATCATGACCTTCGACAAGGTGAGCGAGGGCGAGGTCGAGGCTGCCACGGATGATGCCGTCGAAGCCGACGTCGAAGCCGAGGCTGCCACGGACGACGCTGCCACCGACACCGCGCCCGACACAGATGCCGCGCCCGATGCGGCCGCCGAACCCGAGGACAGCGCCGAGGCCGAGGATGATTACGACGACCACCAGCCGCCCCGGCAGGTCAATTTCGAGATGCGTTTCACCAGCGACGACATCACCGTCAGCGAGGACGGCGACGCGGTGCTTTACGCCTATCTGATCCCGCGCACCGACTTCGTCGTGACCGAGATCGAGATGCAGGACGGCTTGACCGTCAGCCAGCCGCTGCGGATGACCATCGAGAATCTGGAAGGCCACGACCGCGTCGACAGCACCGATGCCTCCGGGCTGGTGCAGGCGCTGAACGCGACCAGCATCGCCATCGACTTCAAGATCGACGACGAGGACGCGCAGGGCACCGGGAACTTTCTGCTGACCGGGATGACGGCGGACAGCAAGGTATCCTCGACCGCCGGGTTCGGCGCCGATGTGGACATGGCCAAGATGCTGCAGGACGGGTTCTCGCTGGCCTCCGACATCGCCTTCAGCAAGATCAGCGGCGCGATCGACATGCAGACCGTGGATGACGAGGGTCAGCGCCAGCCGGTCCGCATCAACATGGACAGCCGGGACATCAAGATCGGCGTCGGGATGGACAAGACCCGCCTCAGCTATGCGGTCAGCAGCGGGCCGGGGAGCGCCGATTTCACCGTGCCGGATGTGCCGGTCCCGGTCGGGTATGAGCTTGCAGCCGCCAGCCTGAAGGTCGAGCTTCCGGTTTCGGCCGGCAGCGATCCGCAGCCCTTCTCGTTCCATTACCTGCTGGATCAGGTTGTGCTCAAGGATCAGGTCTGGGCGATCTTCGACCCCAACATGGCCCTGCCCCGCGATCCGGCCCAACTGGATATCGACGTCAGCGGCAATGTCGTGATGGAGCGTGACCTGTTCGATTCCGAGCATATGCACCGGGCCGAGGCGCTGGACGATCCCGATCTGACCGACGAGCAGCGCGAGGCGATCATCGACGAGATGTCGCCCCCCTTCACCATGGCGGATCTGAGCCTCAACAATGTCGCGCTGGCGCTGATGGGCGCCTCGGCACAATTCCAGGGCAAGCTGACCACGCCGGACGGCGATGCTTCGGAACCGGTGGGCACGATCACCGGCCGCTTCCAGGGCATCCAGGCGCTGACGCAAAAGCTGCAGGCCTCAGGGCTGATCCCGGCCGAACAGGCGGCGATGCTGCCGATGATGCTGGGCATGTTCGCCAAGCCCGACCCGCAGGCCGCCGACACCATGACCACCGAGATCGAGTTCCGCGAGGGCGGTCAGGTCTTTGCCAATGGGCAGCAGGTGCGGTAACGCCGGTCCAACGGACACGGAAACGGGGCGGGGCGCTGCGGCGGCCCGCTTGCCCTGCCGGATCGCTGACGCGGCCCGGCAGGTTGCCAGATGATCGGGGTATGGATGCTGCAAGACCTGACTGACCGCCTGTTGAGCGCCGCGCGTGACGAAGGCGCCGACGAGGCCGAGGCCATTGCCGTCAGCGCGACCGCGACGGGGATCGAGGTGCGCGGCGGGCGGCTGGAACATGCCGAACGCGCCGAGGGGGTCGAGATCGGCCTGCGCGTGCTGATCGGCGGGCGGCAGGCCATCGTCTCGGGCGCCGACCACAGCGCCGAGACGATCGCCACCATGGCGCGGCGCGCGGTCGCCATGGCGCGGGCGGCGCCGGTGGATGACAGCCTTGGCCTTGCCGATCCCGACCGGCTGGCGGTGCAGCGCGATGCCGCGGGGCTTGAACTGTTCGACCCGTCGCCCGAGCCCGACCCGGCAACGCTCGAGGCGCTGGCCATGCAGGCCGAGGCCGCCGCCTTGGCTATCGCCGGCGTCCGCACCGTCGAGGCCGCCAGCGCCAGCCACATGCGCCGCGACAGCTGGATCGCCGCCAGCAACGGATTTCAGGGCGGCCATCTGCGCAGCCAGCACGGGCTGAGTTGCACCGCGATCAGCGGCGAGGGTCTGGGGATGGAGCGGGACCACGCTGGCGAGGGGCGGATCTGGGCCAGCGACATGCCCTCGGCCGAGGAGATCGGCCAGCTTGCCGGCGAACGCGCGGCGGCGCGGGCCGGGGCGCGCAAGCCGCCGACCGGGGCGTTCCCGATCCTTTATGATGAACGAATCGCCTCGGGGCTGATCGGGCATCTGCTGGCGGCGGTGAACGGCACCGCCATAGTGCGCGGTGCAAGCTGGCTGCGCGACGCGATGGGGATGCAGATTTTGCCCGACGGCATCACCCTGCAGGAAAACCCGCATCTGCCGCGCATGTCGGCCTCGCGCCTGTTCGACGCTGAGGGGCTGCCGACCCAGCCCCGCGACATCGTGCGCGACGGCGTGCTGCAGGGCTGGACGCTGGATCTGGGCTGCGCGCGCAAGCTGGGGCTGGAAAGCACCGCCAGCGCGGTGCGCGGGATCGGCGGGCCTCCCTCGCCCGGGATTACCAATGTCGCGATGACCGAAGGCAGTGCCAGCCGCGACGCGCTGATCCGCGAGATGGGGCGCGGGCTGGTGGTGACCTCGCTGCTGGGGGCCTCGATCAACCCGACAACGGGCGATTATTCGCGCGGCGCGGCGGGGTTCTGGGTCGAGGGCGGGCAGATCAGCCATCCGGTCAATGAATGCACCATCGCCGGCAATCTGCGCGAGATGCTGATGCGGCTGACCCCCGCCAATGACGCCCGCGCCTGGCGCAACATCCGCGTGCCCAGCCTGCTGGTCGAGGGGATGACCGTTGCCGGCGCCTGACCTGACCCTGCTGCTGGATGCGGCCAGGGGCGCGGGCGAGATCGCGCAGCGCTATTGGCGGCAAGAGCCGCAGGTCTGGGAAAAGGACCACGGCGCCGGCCCGGTGTCCGAGGCCGATCTGGCGGTCAACGACTTCCTGCGCGACCATCTGACCGGGGCGCGGCCGAATCACGGCTGGCTGTCCGAGGAAAGCCCCGACGAGCCATCGCGTCTGGATGCGACAAGCTGCTTCATCGTCGATCCCATCGACGGGACGCGGGCCTTCATCGACGGGCAGCAGGGGTTTTCGCACTCGCTCGCGGTCACGACGGGCGACCGGGTGACGGCCGCCGTGGTGCATCTGCCGATCCTCGGGCTGACCTATGCCGCCGTCCCGGACGGTCCCGCGACCCTGAACGGTCAGCCGATCCATGTCCGCGAGGCCACACTCGAGACCGCCGACATTCTGGCCGGCCGCCCGGTGATGGAGCCCGGCTTCTGGCGCGACCATCAGGCGCCGCCCTTTAAGCGCAGCTTCCGCCCCTCGCTGGCGTGGCGGCTGTGTCTGGTGGCCGAAGGGCGGTTCGACGCGACGCTGTCCTTCCGCGCCGCGTGGGAGTGGGACATCGCCGCCGGCAGCCTGATCGCCGAACGCGCCGGTGCCCGCGTCACGAACCGCCACGGCCGCGCGATGCAGTTCAACTCGCCCGACGCCCGGGTCGATGGCATCGTCATCGCCGCGCCCGCGCTGCACGCGGAACTGCGCGGCGCGATGGTCGCGCCTATCAGGCCCGTCTAGAACAGCGGCGGCAGGTCGGCGTAAGGGTCGCTTGGCGGCTTGGCGATGATCGTGGTGCCCGGCCCGCCCAGCCCGGCGATCTGCTGGCCCAGCAGCACCAGCGCCTGACTGGCCGCCTGCGCGACCGAGGCGGGGTTCTCGGGATCGACCGGCACCGCCACGTCGAAGCTGCGGGTGTGATGCGTGCCCGCGCCCGTCCCCTCGGCCGAGACGAAATAGCGGCCCGACAGGCGATAGAACCCGTCGCTGCCCGCCAATGCCTTTTCGACCCGCACATCCAGCTTGTGCTGCGGCGGCGAGGCCAGCGGCCACGGCTCGGCGATCACCGACGCGCCAGAGCTTTCGGATACGATCCGCGCCAGCGCAACAGTAAAGGCGCGCTCGGGCTTGTCGCCCCAGATGACCTTGCTGCTGGCCCGCACCGCGCCGCCACCATCCTGCCAGGCGATGGGGTCGGCGGCGGCGTAATCGGGCAGCGAAACGGTCTTGAGTTCGGCCGAGCCGAGCTGGTCGCCGCCAACGCGCGGCGCCGTCGGCGGGTCGATCAGATAGCGTTCGGTCCGCGACCCGTCGCAGCCGGCAAGCGCCAGCACCCCCAGCAACAGGGTCGAGGACAGGCGAAAGGCGGTAATGGTCATGGATCAGCGTCCCAGAATGAAGGCCCGAGGATTTCGTTCGATGGTCCGCGCCAGCGCCCCGAAGGCACTGGCCGCGCGGCCCAGTTCCAGCAGCATCGCCCGCGCCTCGCGGTTGAAGGCGCCATTCTCGCCATAGCCTTCGACCACGCGCTCGGTGCGGGTGGCAAGCTGCTGGAAGCGCTGCGACAGGTCGGGCAGGGTCTTGGCGGCGGCGGCGACCTCATCGGCGGCGACGCGGGTGGAATCCAGCGTCGCATTCAGGCTGCCCGCCGCGTTGCCGTCGCGCAGATCGTTCAGCAGGCCCGAGGCCGCCTGCAGCGTGTCGGACAGGTTGCGCGGCAGTTGCTCGGCATCCTCGCTGCCCAGCATGGCGCGCAGGTCCGACAGGATGCCCTCGGCCTCGGCGGAAATTTCGGCAAAGCCGATCTCGCCGAACTTGGCGGCGGCGCTGTCGATCTCGGTGACCATCGAGGGCACATCGGCGGCGGCCAGACGCACCGCCTCGGCGGCGGCGCTGGCCTCGTCCAGCATCCGCGCCAGCGTCGCCGCCGCCTCGGCCTCGCGCAGGTCGCCGGTCATGGCGCGCAGATCGGCGGCGGCGGCGCGCGCCTCGTCCAGCGTCTGGCGCAGCGCCTCGGGCACGGCCTGAGTGTCGGGCGAGGCCGCGACCCGTGTGATCGCGTCCAGCGCATTGGTCGCGGATTTCAGCAGACCTTCGATATCGAGACTGCCGATCCGCTTCATCAGCCCGCCTGCCGAGGCGCTGAGGTCGGAAATCTGCGGCGCGACCGAGGGCAGGACCGGATAGGGCTGCGCGTCCAGATCAAGCTGTGCCGTGGGCGCGGCGGGCTCGTCCAGCAGTTCCACCGCCATGCCGGTCCCCAGCAGCCCCGCCGAGACGACGCGGCCCCGCAGCCCCTTGGCGACACGTTCGGATATGAATTGCAGCGCGTCCTGATGGCTGCTGCCGGCCTTCAGCCCCAGCCGCCCCGGCGCGATGACAAAGCTGATCCGCTGACGGATGCGGTCCTCCTCGGGCAGGGTGTCGTCGACGGCGACGGCCAGTTCCGTCACCCGCCCCACGACCAGCCCGTTATACAGCACATCGGCGTCGGTCTCGAGCCCGGCGATGTCGTTGGCGACCAGCAGCGTCAGCCGCAGATCGTCCTGACCCGAGCCGAACAGGCTGGCGCGGGCGGTTTCTTCATCCGGTTGCAGGCGAAAGACATGCCCCGGCTGGACCGGATCGCCACCCGTCGCCAGTGTCGAGAACGCCACCCCGCCCTGCACCAGCTTGGACAGCGAATCGACGTTCAGGCTTAGCCCCTTGGCGCCGAAGGTGACCGAAAAGCCCGAGGTGTCCCAGAACGCCGTGGCCGTGGTCAGCCGCTCGTCATTGGGGGATTCGATGAAGACATCGGCCAGCACCGTCTCGTCCTGTTTGGACAGGCGCAGGTTCTGCATCCGCCCGACCTCGAGCCCGCGAAAGGTGACCGGCGCGCCTTCGGCGAGCCCCTTGGCCCCGGTCGAGGACAGGATAACCCATGTCCCCTCGCCCGCCAGCCGGGTCAGCGTCGGCTTGTCGAGACCCTGAAACCGCGTCGCGGGCGCACCCTTGACCGAGTCCCAGAACCCCTCGATGAACACCCCCGACAGCACCGTGTCGAGACGCGAGATGCCCTGCGCCGACACCGTCGGGCGCACGATCCAGAACTCTGCCCCTTCGTCGATATAAGGGGCCACGTCCTTGTCCACGCGGACATCGACGACGACGCTGCGCAGGTCTTCGGTAAAGCGCACGGCCTCGACCTTGCCGACGGTGATCTCGCGGAATTTCAGCGCCGTCTCGCCGGGCTGGATGCCGGTCGCGTCGCGGAACACCACCGAGATCAGCTCGCCCCGCGCGGCATAGGTTTTCCACGCCAGCCCCAATGTCACCGCCAGCGCCAGGATCGGGACCAGCCAGACCAGCGAGATGCCGGCTTGGGCGGCGCGGGCGGCGGTGTGGCGCACCGGGCTTGCCGGTCGCGGGACGGTGGGGTCGGTCATTCAGCGGTCCTTGCGACGGCGAAGCGGCAGTCCGCGCCAGATCAGGCGCGGGTCAAAGCTTTGCGCTGCCAGCATGGTAAAGGCAACCGACAGCGCAAAGGAAACCGCCGCCGTGCCGGGCTTGATCGAGACCACGAAGCCAAGCTGCACCAGCGCCGACAGGATGGCGACGACAAAGACGTCGATCATCGACCAGCGGCCGATGAACTCGACCACCTCATAGACCTGCAAGCGGGTATGCGCGTCCTTGTAGGTCGCGGGCCGTCCCGCCACCAGCGCCAGCCAGATGATCGCCACGAACTTGCCCACCGGCACCAGCACCGAGGCGGCAAAGATCACCGCCGCGATGGGCCAGTCGCCATGCGCCATCAGTTGCAGAACCCCGCCGATGATCGTCGCATCGCCGCCGCCGCCCAGCCCGCCCAGCGAGCTGGTCCGCATCATCGGCAGCATGTTGGCGGGGATGTAAAAGATCATCCCGGCCAGCAGCCAACCCCAGACCGCCTGCAGCCCGCGCCGGTCCGGCGGCACCAGCGCCGCGCCGCAGCGGGCACAGACGGTGCGGGTCTCGGGCCAGGCGCGGCCGCAGCCGCGGCAGCCGATCAGCCCGGCGCGGTGCGCGGTCATGATCGGCGCCTCGTGGTCGGGCGGGGCCTCGTGGTCATGCGGGGCGGGGCCGTCGCTGGCGCGACCGATCCCCGGCGCGTCAAGATCGGTCATGCGCCGGGGGTTCCTTCGATCTTTTCGCGGCCATCGGTGGGGGCGCCGGCATCCTCGATCGCGTCCCAGATCGTCGTCGCGCACATGAAGCTGCGGCTGGCGATGCTGACAAAGACCAGCGCCACAAAGGCCCAGAAGGCCGGGCCAAAGCTGATCCGCGCCAGCCCGCCCACCTTGACCATGGCCACCCCGGTCCCGATGATGAAGATCTCGGCCATGGACCAGGGCTTCATCTGCTCCGACAGCCGAAAGGCGCGGGCGACATGGGCATAGGGCTTGCGGCCCCGCGCCAGCGGCAGCAGCGTATAGACCAGCAGCCCGGCCCGCGCCGCCGGCAGCCCGATGACCAGCACCAGCACCGCCAGCACCAGCGGCGCCAGCAGCCCGTCGGCGAAGGCCAGCGCCACCCCGAACAGCGAGGTGCCGTGCCCGAACCCCATCCGCGAGATTTCCAGAAACGGAAAGAACACCGCCGCCAGCACCAGCACCAGCGTCGTCACCGCCAGCGCGATGATCTGCGAAAACGCCCCCGCCCGTGGCCGGGCCAGCACATGGCCGCAGCGGATGCATTGCGCGGTCACGCCTTCGGGCAGTTCCTCCTCGACATGCAGGGCATCGCAGCGCGGACAGGCAATCAGCCCCGCGCCGGTCTTCAGGTCAAACTCGTCCTGCTGCAACATCGCGCCAGAATAGGGCAGGCGGGCGGCGCATCAAGCGGCGATCGCGGGCGCGGGTGACAAAGCCCCGTGATTGCGCCATGAATACGACAGTTCTTTCCCGAAGCGTTGGAGGCAGCATTGGACGCGGATTTCGTCATCATCGGCGCGGGCAGCGCCGGCTGCGTGCTGGCCAACCGCCTGTCCGCCGACCCCGGCACCCGCGTCCTGCTGCTCGAGGCCGGGGGCCGCGACAACTACCCGTGGATTCACGTCCCGGTCGGCTATCTGTATTGCATCGGCAATCCGCGCACCGACTGGTGCTATCGGACCGCGCCGCAGCCCGGTCTGGGCGGCCGCTCGCTGGTATATCCGCGCGGCAAGGTGCTGGGCGGATGCAGCTCGATCAACGGGATGCTGTATCTGCGCGGACAGGCGCAGGATTACGACAACTGGCGCCAGATGGGCTGCACCGGCTGGGGCTGGGACGACGTCCGGCCGCTGTTCCTGAAGTCGCAGGACGACATGGACGGCGACAGCGAACACCACCGCGCCGGCGGCGAGTGGCGCGTCGAAAGCCAGCGCCTGCGCTGGCAGGTGCTGGACGATTTCGCCCGCGCGGCGGCCGAGACCGGCATCCCGCAGATCCCCGATTTCAACACCGGCGACGCCGAGGGCGTGGGCTATTTCAAGGTCAACCAGCGGCGCGGGCGTCGCGTCTCGACCGCCGGCGCCTTCCTGCGCCCGGCGCTGAAGCGGCCCAACCTGCAGGTCCGCACCCATGTCCATGTCCGCCGGATCGTTATCGAGGGCGGGCGCGCGACCGGGGTCGAGCTGATCGACGACAACCGCCCCGAGGTGATCCGCGCCCGCAACGTCATCCTCGCCGCCGGGGCCATCGGCTCGCCGCAGATCCTGCAACTCTCGGGGATCGGACCGGGCGATCTGCTGCGCGAGCACGGCATCGGGGTGCTGCGCGACGCGCCGGTGGGCGAGAACCTGCAGGACCATCTGCAGATCCGCTGCGCCTGGCGGGTCGAGGGCGCCAAGACCCTGAACCGCATGGCCGCGACCTGGCATGGCAAGGCTCGAATTGCGGCGGAATACGCGCTGTTCCGATCCGGCCCGATGAGCATGGCGCCCAGCCAGCTTGGCGCCTTTGCCCGCTCGACCCCCGACATGGCGACGCCGGATCTGGAATATCACGTCCAGCCCCTGTCGCTGGACGCCTTTGGCGAGCCGCTGCACGATTTCCCGGCGATCACCGCCTCGGTCGTGCCGCTGCGCCCGGACAGCCGGGGCCATGTCCGGATCGTCTCGCCCGATCCCATGCAACCGCCTGAAATCTTTCCGAATTACCTCTCGACCGAAAGCGACCGGGTGACGGCCGCGAACGCCATTCGGCTGACCCGCCGGATCATGCAGGCGCAGCCCATGGCGCGCTATGCCCCGCAAGAATTCAGCCCCGGCGAGTGCGGCGACAGCGATGCCGAACTGGCCGAGGCCGCGGGCCGGATCGGCTCGACCATCTTTCATCCGGTGGGCACGGTGCGGATGGGTGCGGACCCGGACGCGCCGCTTGATCCGACGCTGAAAATGCGCGGAGTCAGCGGCTTGCGCGTGGTCGATGCCTCGATCATGCCGCGAATCGTGTCGGGGAACACCAACTCTCCGACCATCATGATCGCGGAAAAGGCGGCCGAGATGATCCTGCAGGAATTGCGCGGCATTTGATCTGTTAACTTGGAATTAGACGCCAAAGGGTAAAACTCGCCTCTGTCAAAGGAACGGAGGTGCGGGATGTCCAGCCGCAAGGGCAATGCGCCTGTGGTGATCAAACGGATCTCCGCAGAGCCAGAGGCAGGTCATCACGGCGGCGCCTGGAAGGTCGCCTACGCGGATTTCGTAACCGCGATGATGGCGTTCTTCCTGCTGATGTGGCTGCTGAACGCCACCACGGAACAGCAGCGCGAGGGGCTGGCCGATTACTTCAACCCGACCCTGATCCGCAGCAGTTCTGGCCAGGGCGGCGATGGCGAGACCGAGGGGCAGGGCCGCGGCGAAAGCGCCGAGACCGCCAAGGCGCTGAACCCGCTGGACGCGCTGCATGACCATATCCAGAACGAACTGAACGGCATCGGCGCCGAATCGATGCAGATGCAGAACATCCTGCGCCATGTCGTGACCCGCGTGACCGACGAAGGTCTGGTGATCCAACTGGGCGATCTGGTCGATCAGCCGCTGTTCGACGAGGACAGCGCCCAGCCTTCGCTGGCGCTGCGGCAATTGTCGGGGGTGGTGGCGCGCGTCATCTCGCGCACGCGCAACCAGATCGCCATTGCGGGGCATGTGAAATCCTATCCGGCGATGCTCAGCGGCTCACCGATGTGGGATCTGTCCTATCAGCGCGCCGATGCGGTGCGGCTGCTGCTCGAATCGCGCGGCCTGCCCCTGCAACGCATCCAGCGCGTCACCGGTCACGCCGACCGGCACGCCCTGCCCGCCGACCCTGCCGCCGCGTCCAACAACCGGATCGAGGTGATCCTGCTGAAATGATCGCCGGCGCCGGCGCGAATTAGGCTGATCTTAAGGTTTCTGGCGCAGTTTTCCTGAAACGACTCACATAAAGGGTGACTGGATGTCGATTTCGTCTTCGCTGAATGCCGGTGTGGCCGGTCTGGCGGCCAATGCGACCCGTCTGGCGACAATCTCGGACAATATCGCGAATTCCGGGACATTCGGCTACAAGCGGATGATCTCGGATTTCGAAGGCATGGTGATCAATCAGGCGCGCGGCGCGGGGGTCTATTCCGCCGGCGGCGTCCGGGCCTCGACCGCGCGGCTGATCGATCAGCGCGGGACGCTGGTGGCGACCTCGAACCCGACCGATCTGGCGATTTCCGGGCGCGGCATGCTGCCGGTGATCCCCTCGGTCTCGATGAACAGCCAGTTCGGTGACAAGCCGATGATGATGACCACGACCGGCAGTTTCCGCACCGACGCCAGCGGCGTGCTGCGCACCGACTCGGGCCTGGTGCTGCTGGGTTGGCCCGCCAATGCCGATGGCACCATTCCCCTGATGCCGCGCGACACCATGGGCGGCCTGCAGCCGGTGATGATCAACGCCAACCAGACCGCCGGCGATCCCACCACCCGCATGTCGCTGGGCATCAACCTGCCCGCCACCGGGACCGAGGCCGGCGCCCCCACCGATCCGCTGACCTCCAAGATCGAATATTTCGGCAATCTCGGCACCTCGCAATCGCTGAATGTCAGCTTTGTGCCAGACACCTCACATGCCAGCGGCATGTCGAACACCTGGACAATGCAGATCCGCGACTCGGCAACCGAGGACGACCCTGCGACACCAAACGACGAAAGCGTGATCAAGACGCTGACGCTGGTCTTTGCCAATGACCAGACCCGCGGCGGCACACTGGCGCAGGTGTTGGAGGGCGGCGGCGCGGCGCATCCCGACTATGATCCGGTGACTGGCTCGCTCGAGGTGCTCGTCGGGAGGACCTCGTCTTATCCAGGCGACCCGATGCGGATCACCATCGGCAAGCTGGGTGACCCCAACGGGCTGACGCAACTCGGCGACAATTTCGCGCCCACGAATATCTCCAAGGACGGCTCTCCCGTCGGTAACCTCACCGCGGTCGAGGTCGACGAGAACGGCTATATCCGCGCGACCTATGACACCGGCTTCATCCGGACCATCTACCAGATCCCGCTGGTCGATGTGCCGAACCCGAACGGTCTGACCTCGCTCAACAACCAGACCTATCAGGTCTCGCCCGAATCCGGCTCGTTCTTCTTGTGGGACGCAGGTGACGGCCCGACCGGCGCGGTCGTGGGCTATGCGCGCGAAGGCTCGACCACAGATGTCGCGGCCGAATTGACTGATCTGATCCAGACCCAGCGGGCCTATTCGTCGAACGCCAAGGTCATCCAGACCGTCGACGAAATGCTTCAGGAAACCACCAATATCAAGCGATAGGACCCGACAGATATGAGCATCGCGAACGCCCTCAACAACGCCGTCAGCGGCCTGACCGCAGCAGCGCGCGGGACCGAGGTCGTCTCTTCGAACCTCGCCAACGCGCTGACGCCGGGCTATGGGCGTCGCGAGCTCGAACTGTCGCCGCGGGTCAATGCGGGCAATGGCGGCGGCGTGCAGATCGCGTCGGTCCAGCGGATCGTCTCAAACGCGGTGCTCGCCGATTTTCGTCATTCCAGCGCGGCACTCGGCCAATCCAGCGCCCATCACGCCTTCTTCGCCAAGCTAGAGGCCAGCATCGGCCTCCCCGGAGAAACCGGCTCGCTGACCACGCTGATGTCCGACCTGTCCTCTGCGCTGACCAGCGCCGCCAGCCGGCCAGACAGCGAGATACGGCTCCAAGGGGTCGTGGACGCGGCCGGCGACATCGCGGGCAAGCTGCGGACGATCAGCGACTCGATCCAGGACAGCAGAAGCAGCGCAGATCGCCAGATCGCGGCGCAAGTGAAAAGCCTGAACGATGATCTGTCCGAGGTCGCGCGGCTGAACCAGAAGATCATCGCCGAGCGAGCCAATGGCCGCGACGACTCCTCGCTGAACGACGCGCGTCAGGCGGTGATCGACCGGATCGCGCAGATCGTCCCGATCCGGGAGCTCCCGAGGGAAAACGGCCGTGTCGCCATCTTCACCGCGGGCGGGCTCGCGCTGCTGGACAGCAACAAGCCGCTATCATTTGGTTTCCAGCCGACCGGCAAGCTGACCCCGGAGATCGACGAAAGCTCGGCTCTGCTCGGTCGGCTCTCAATTGACGGAGAGATCGCCTCTGCGACCCAGCTAAACCAGCTTTCGGGAGGGTCACTGATCGAACAGTTCCGCATCCGTGACGAATATGGCCCGGCCGCGCAGGCAAGGGTGGATGCAATCGCGCGGGAACTGCATGACCGCTTCGCCGACCCCACCGTCGACCCGTCAATCCTCGCCGGCGCGCCCGGCCTGTTCACCGACGCCGGGACCAGTTTAGACCCCAGCAAAGAGCAGGGCCTCGCCGCACGTCTGCGCCTCAACGCCAATATCGACCCCCGTCAGGGCGGAGAACTGTGGCGCGTGCGCGATGGGGTAAATGCGCTCGCGCCCGGCGAGGTGGGTAATTCGATAATCATCACCGGCCTCGCAACCGGGATGGACGAAGCCCGCCCCTATGCGTCCGGACAGGCGGCAATTTCCTCGGGCAATCTCCACGGCCTCGCCGCCGCAGTGATAACGGAAACCGGCACATCACGCCTGCGCAGCGAGGCGCGCAAGACGCACGACGCCTCGCTGCACGACTCGCTGCAGGGTGCCCTGTTCGCTGATGCAGTCGATAGCGACCGCGAGATGGAGATGCTGCTGCAGCTCGAAAAAGCCTATGCCGCCAACGCCAAGGTCATTCAGGCGGTCAATGAAATGCTCGACAATATTCTGAGGATCTGATCATGAACTTTGTCTCTGTCGGCGACCTGTCCCGCGCCTTCACGCTGCGCAACTCGAACGCCGCGCTCAGATCGGATATCCAGCGCCTGTCCAAAGAGGTGACGACGGGGGTCAAATCCGACATCCCGAAGCATCTGAACGGCGACCTGATCGGGTTGGCGGAAATCGAACATGGTCTGCGCCAGTCGCACAGCTTTCGTCGCGTCGGCGCCGAGGCCTCTGCAACTGGTGTTGCGATCCAGGCCGCCCTCGGGACGCTGCAGCAGATCGCCGACGATGCGGCGGCGCCGATGCTGTCCGGCGGCATGCTGGCCTCGCCGGCTAGCCTGCAGGTGGTCGCCAATACCGCACGCGACCAGCTTGGGTCAGCGATTGCGGCGGTGAACGGTTCCGCCGCTGGCAAATATGTGCTGTCGGGCGCGCAATCGATGACCCCGCCACTGGTCTCGGCAGAGGCGCTGATGGCGCAGGCGCTTACCGTCGTTGCGGGCGCCAGCACGGCGGCTGAGGTGTCGGACAGGCTCAAGGTTTTCTTCGACGCGCCCCCGGGGGCTGGGGGGTTCGCAGACCAATCCTATCGCGGCTCGCACCAGCCGGCGCCCGAGTTCCTGCTCGATCAATCCTCGACGGCACGGTTCGATCAGACGGCCAATGACCAAGGCGTTCGCGATGTGCTGCGCGGAATGGTGCTTGGTGCCCTCGCCGCTGACGGCACACTGACTGGCAACCACACCGAGCAGTCAAAGTTGATGGACGACGCCGCTTTGGCGCTGACGCAGGGCAACACGCATCTCTCGGTGGCGCGATCCGAGGTGGGGATGACGCAGCAGCGGATCGAGCGCACGACGCAGCGGCTCGACAGTCTCGCGACGCATCTGGGGATCGAGCGGTCGAACCTGATCAGCGCCGACAGCTATGAGGCAGGAAGTCATCTGGTCCAGGCGCAGACGCAGCTCGAGGCGCTGTTCGCACTCACCTCGCGCCTGTCGAACCTCAGCCTGGCGAAGTTCCTGTGAGGCTGGTGGTCATCCTGATCCTGATGCTGGGATCGGCGCTGGGTAGCGTGAATGCCGCGACCGTGCGCCTGAAGGATGTCGTGGCCTTCGACGGGGTGCGCGGCAACGATCTGGTGGGCTATGGTCTGGTGGTGGGCCTGAACGGCAGCGGCGACAGCCTGCGCAACGCGCCCTATACCGAAGACATGATGGTCACCCTGCTGGAGCGGCTGGGCGTCAATGTCAGCTCTGACCAGTTCCGTCCGAAAAACGTGGCGGCTGTCATGGTCACGGCGGTCCTGCCGCCTTTCGCGCGGGCCGGGGGCCAGATCGACGTGACGGTGTCGGCCATTGGCGACGCGCAGAGCCTGATGGGAGGAACGCTGGTGATGACGCCGCTGAGCGCGGCCGATGGGGATGTCTATGCGGTCGCGCAGGGTTCGGTCATCGCCGGTGGGGTGGCCGCTCGCGCTGAGAATGCCTCGGTTGTGCAGGGCGTCCCGACGGCGGGTTCGATCCCGTCGGGTGCGCGAATTGAGCGCGAGGTGAATTTCGATTTCTCGACACTGCGCAATATCAGGCTGGCGCTGAAGCAGCCTGATTTTACGACGGCCGCCCGGATCGAACGAGCTGTTAACGCGAGCGGTGTCGGTCGCATTGCGGCAATGGTCGATGCAGGGACGGTGGCGCTAGATCTCGCCGGTCGCGACGACAATCCGGCGCGGCTGCTGAGCCAGATCGAGAATATCCTGATCGAGACTGACGGACGAGCGCGGGTTGTCGTTGATCATCGCTCCGGGACGATCGTCATGGGCGAAGATGTACGCGTGTCTCGCGTTGCCGTCTCTCAAGGCAACTTGACCCTGCGCGTCCAAGAGACGCCGGTCGTGTCGCAGCCCAATCCGTTTGCGGACGGAGAAACGGTGACCATTACGGAGAGCGCGGCCCAGATTACCGAAGAGGCAGGGATTGGATTTGCCGAGGTTCAGGGAGGTTCGTCGCTGTCGGATGTGGTGGCGGGGCTCAACGCCTTGGGGGTGTCGCCGCGCGATCTGATCGATATTCTGAAAGCAATTAACGCGGCGGGTGCGCTGCATGCGGAGCTCGTGGTGAATTGACTGTGATCAACAGGAGTTATCGGCGCGTGAGCTGAGTCAGGTTTGCAAGGTGACGGGTTAAGTTCGTTGCGGTGAGCGGCGGTAGATGAGCAGCGGCGCTGCGCAATGGATCGCGAATGTCGGTGCAGAGGTGACCTGGTTAACGAGATGAAGGGGCTGCTTCAGTAAAGCAGGTTAACGGCGCACCCTCGCCCGCCCGATGGAGCCTTGGGGCTATGACCGAGAGCTAGAAGTCTGACCAGCGTCACAGCCGCACCAAGAACTGTCTGATGGGGTTCAGATGCAGCAGATGCTCGAAGACGTGGTCATGAATGGTGGTCAAAGCATAGGCGAAGGGGTGAGAAACACCGCCGCCATCAGCCGCCGCTCCTCCTTCCTCGGAGATCAGATCGTCACGTTCAGCGCGCCGCCGTCCAGCATCAGGTTCTGGCCGATGATGAACCGGGCCTGCTGGCTGCAGAGGAACGCGCAGGCGGCGCCGAAGTCGGACGGGTCGCCATAGGTTCCGGCGGGGATGGTCGACTGACGCCGGGCGCGGGCCTCTTCGATCGAGATGCCGTCGCGGGACGCAATGCCGGAATCGAGGCTGGCGGCGCGGTCGGTCGCGTGCAGGCCGGGGAGGAGGTTGTTCACGACCACTCCCTGCGGCGCCACGTCCCGCGACATGCCGGCGACAAAGCCGGTCAGGCCGGTGCGGGCCGTATTCGACAGGCCGAGGATCGCGATGGGCGAGCGGACGGCAGCCGAGGTGATGTTGACCACGCGGCCCCAGCCCTGCTCGATCATTCCCGGTACGCAGGCCTGCATCATCGCCACCGCCGACAGCAGATTGGCGTCGATGGCGCGGATGAAGTCGTCGCGCGTCCAGTCGGTCCAGTGGCCGGGCGGGGGGCCGCCGGCGTTGTTCACCAGAATGTCGACCGAACCGGCGGCGGCCAGCAGTTTTTCACGCCCGGCCTCGGTCGTGATGTCGCCAGCGACGGGGATGACCTCGACGTTCCAGCGGTCGGCGATGTCCCTGGCGGTCTGGTGCAGGGCCTCTTCGCCGCGCGCGTTGATGACCAGCGACACGCCCTCGGCGGCGAGCGCCTCGGCGCAGCCCCGGCCCAGACCTTTCGATGCCGCGCAGACGATGGCGCGTTTGTCCTTGATGCCCAGATCCATCCGGCCCTCCTGTTTTGCTTCGGCCGCAGCGAAGCCTGAACGCGCGGAAATGTCCAGCCGCCGCAGCCCGCTGGCCGCCGGCGGGTCAGTCCGAGGTCGCGAGTGCTGCAGCACGATCCGGCGCCGCGTGGCGCCGGAACAGCCCGATGCCCAGCAGCGAGAACAGGATCGCCACCAGCGGGTTCATCCAGTTCAGCAGCGCCCAAGGCGCATAGTCCACCACGCTCACCCCCAGCGTGGTGGCGAAAAAGGCGCCGCCGGTGGTCCAGGGGATCAGGCCGGTGGTCAGGGTCGCCCCCTCTTCCAGCGAGCGCGACAGCACCCGCCGGTCCACACCGCAGTCATCATAAGCCGGGCCGAACAGCTGCCCGCCGAGGATGATCGACATGTAGGCCTCGCCCATGGTCATGTTGCCGACCAGACAGCCCGCGATGGTCGCCGTGACCAGCCCGAAGGCCGAGCGGACGCGGCGGACGATGGCGCCGATCAGCACCTGCAGGAAGCCAAAGACGCTGAGGATCCCGCCAAGCGCCAGCGCCATCAGCGCCAGCGACAGCGTCCACATCATCGAGACGATGCCGCCCCGGCTGAGCAGATTGTCGAGCGACTCGATCCCGGTCTCGCCGCTGCCGCCGCCGTAAAGGGCGTTCAGCACCGCGACCGGATCGGCCCCCTGCATGAAGATCGCCAGCAGCGCGGCCATGGCGGCGGCGGCGATCATCGCGGGCTCTGCCGCCACCTTCAGCGCGATCAGGACGATCATCACCGCAAAGGGCAGCAGGCACAGCAAGTTGATGTGATACAGCCCCTGCAACGCCTGCATCAGCGCCGCCAGCCTCTCGGGCGGCAGGGTGTTATCGGCGTATCTTGTGTTGATCAGCGCGAAGACCACCAGCACGAGGATCAGCGTCGGGATCGTCGTATAGGTCATCGACCGGATGTGGCCATACAGATCGACCCGCGCCGACATCGCGGCGAGGTTGGTCGTGTCCGAGACCGGCGACATCTTGTCGCCGAAGGCCGCGCCCGAGACGATGGCCCCGGCGACGATGGGCAGCGGGATGCCGATGGCCTCGCCGATGCCGATCAGCACGATGCCGGCGGTGCCGACCGTGCCCCAGCTTGTGCCGGTGGCGATCGACATGAACACGCACAGGATGGTCGCAGTGGGCAGGAACACGGCGGGCGAGATCATCTGCAGCCCGTAATAGATCAGCGCGCCCACCGTTCCGGCCTGAATGAAAGCCGCGATCAGCACCCCGATCAGGATGAAGATGTAGATCGCCGGCAGCGCCCCCGCGATGCCGGTATTCATCGCCGCCCGGATCGGCCCGAAGCCCTCGCGATACAGCAACCAGGCGCTGAGCGCGGCGATGGTCAGGCAGATCAGCATCAGGCCGTGAAGGCTGGCGTTCAGCCCGAACAGGCCGACGCCGATCACCATGACGATGGCGCCGAAGGTCAGGGCGGCGTGCAGGAAACTGGGCTGTCTGTCGATGGCGTCACCTCTGGCGGTTCGGCGGTTGGGGGGTGCAACCGCCTGTTTCGCGGCAGGATATGCAGACTCCGCGCCGCCGCCCAGAGCAAAAACCGCCGGTCGCCGGTTTTCCGGCAGGGTCGCCGGCCCCAGCGTCAACGCGTCTTGCCACGACCGGAACGCGCCGCCTACTCTCGACCCAACGCAGCCACCGCCCGACACCGGCGCCCGGACCTGACGCAGCCGCGTCACCCGCGCCCATCGGCCAACCCGTCAGGACCAGACCATGACCATCACCTATCTCAAGCGTGGCAAGCCCGAGACCGAGCGGCAGGAGGAGGACGCCCGCACCAGCGCCGTCGTCGCCACCACGCTGGCCGATATCGAGGCGCGGGGCGATGCCGCCGTTCGCGAGCTGAGCGAGAAGTTCGACAATTACGCCCCCGCCGCCTTCCGCCTGTCGCAGCCCGAGATCGACGCGCTGATCGCCGAGCTGTCCCCGCGCGAGCTCGCCGATATCAAGTTCGCGCAGGAACAGGTGGTCCGCTTCGCGCAAGCGCAGCGCGACTCGATGCAGGATATCGAGGTCGAGACCCTGCCCGGCGTCATCCTTGGGCACCGGAACATTCCCGTGCAGTCGGTTGGCTGCTATGTGCCGGGCGGCAAGTTTCCCATGGTCGCCTCGGCCCATATGTCGGTGGCGACGGCCAAGGTCGCGGGCGTGCCCCGCATCGTCGCCTGCACGCCGCCCTTTCAGGGCCGGCCCAATCCGGGCGTGATCGCCGCCATGCATCTGGGCGGCGCGGATGAGATCTATGTCCTCGGCGGCATCCAGGCCATCGGCGCCATGGCGCTGGGGATCGAGACCATCGAGCCGGTGCATATGCTGGTCGGCCCCGGCAACGCCTTTGTCGCCGAGGCCAAGCGGCAGCTTTTCGGGCGAGTCGGCATCGACCTGTTCGCCGGGCCGACCGAGACCATGGTGATCGCCGACGACACCGCCGCCGATCCCGAGCTTTGCGCCACCGATCTGCTGGGTCAGGCCGAGCATGGCTATAACTCGCCCGCCGTGCTGGTCACCAACTCCCGCCGCCTCGCCGAGGGCACGCTGGCCGAGATCGAGCGTCTGCTGACGATCCTGCCCACCGCCGGCACCGCCGGGGTGTCGTGGCAGGATTACGGCGAGGTGATCCTCTGCGACACGCATCAAGAGATGCTGGACGTGGCCAACGACATCGCGCCAGAGCATGTGCAGGTGATGACGGACCGCGATGACTGGTATCTGCAGAACATGCACTCTTACGGCGCGCTGTTCCTCGGGCCGCGCACCAATGTCGCCAATGGCGACAAGGTCATCGGCACCAACCACACGCTGCCGACGAAAAAGGCCGGGCGCTATACCGGCGGGCTATGGGTCGGCAAGTTCCTGAAGACGCACAGCTATCAGCGCATCACCACGGACGAGGCGGCGGCGATGATCGGCGCCTATGGCTCGCGGCTGTGCCTGCTGGAGGGCTTTGTCGGCCATGCCGAGCAGTGCAACATCCGCGTCCGACGCTATGGCGGGCAGGACGTGCCCTATGGCGGGGCGGCGGAGTGATGGTGGATCGCAGGGTTCCGGGCCGAAGCGGCCTTGACGCCAGCTTTGGACAAGGGCTGGACGATCCCACCTGCGCGCTGCACACCCATATCCCAGCCCGACCCGCAGGAGCCGCCGCATGACTCCACAGCAGCCCATCAGCTTGCCCCGCACCCCGTCCTTTCGTCTGGACGGGCGCGCCGCAATTGTCACCGGCGCCTCGTCCGGCATCGGGCAGGCCGCCGCCGTGGCGCTGGCCGAGGCGGGCGCCCATGTCGTCTGCGCCGCACGGCGGCTGGACCCGCTGAACCGGATGGTCCAGGCGCTGCAGGCCAAAGGGCTGTCGGCCGAGGCGCTGGCGCTGGACCAGACCGACCTGTCGGCGCTGCAGAACGCGCTGCAGAGGCGGCGCTTCGACGTGGTGGTGAACTCGGCCGGGCTGGCGCGCCACACGGCGGCGACCGAGACCACGCCCGAGGATTTCGACGCGGTGATGGGCGTCAACCTGCGCTCGGCCTATTTCCTGTCCACACTGGCGGCGAAAGAGATGATCGCGGCGGGACAGCCCGGCTCGATCATCCATATCGGCAGCCAGATGGGCCATGTCGGCGGCATCGACCGGGCGCTGTATTGCGCCACGAAACACGGGCTGGAAGGTATGGTGAAGGCGATGGCCGTCGAATGGGGCCCGCGCCGCATCCGCATCAACACGCTGTGCCCGACCTTCATCAACACGCCGATGGGCGCGCAGACCCTGCAGAACCCCGAACGGCGCGCCTGGATCGAAAGCAAGATCAAGCTGGGTCGGGTGGGCGAGGTCGAGGATATCATGGGCGGCATCGTCTATCTCGCCTCGGACGCCTCGGCGCTGATCACCGGCACCGCGCTGATGATCGACGGGGGCTGGACGGCGGAGTGATCGTGGTGGGCAGGCCAGGAATGGCTGACCGTCGCTGCGCCCGGCGTTGAGGGGCCGGTAACCCTCGGGACCAGCCGCTTAATCTTCACCGACGGCGCCACGCGCCGACCGCCCGCGGCCTCACCTGAACCCCAGTATTTTCCGGAAAAATCATAGAAAGCTTCAAGTCTTTCCGGTTTCTCGCAACACCCAGCGGCGCGTTAACCTCTGGCTCCGGGCCGCTTTTGCGCGGTCCGGGCACTAAGGGGGAGAAAATAGTTGGTTTCAAATTCTTACATCGACGCGCCGATTCGGCCCGAGGATGAGCGGCTGGGCCTTGCCGCCAACGTCGTTTACGGGCTGCAACATATTCTGACCATGTATGGCGGGATCATCGCCGTGCCGCTGATCATCGGGCAGGCGGCCGGGCTGAACGCCGACGATATCGGCCTGCTCATCACCGCCTCGCTTTTCGCCGGCGGCGTGGCCACGATCCTGCAGACCATCGGTCTGCCGTTCTTCGGCTGCAAGCTGCCGCTGGTGCAGGGCGTGTCCTTCGCCAGCGTCGCCACGATGATCACCATCTCCGGCAATGGCGGCATTCAGGCGGTGTTCGGCGCGGTCATGGCGGCCTCGTTTCTGGGGCTGCTGATCACGCCGGTCTTCGCCAAGGTCACCCGCTATTTCCCGCCGCTGGTGGCGGGCATCGTCATCACCACCATCGGCATCACGCTGATGCCGGTCGCCGGCCGCTGGGCCATGGGCGGCCGTCCCGACGCGCCCGATTTCGGCAGCCCGGCGAACATCATGCTGGCCGGCGTCACGCTGGCCATCGTGCTGCTGCTGAGCAAGGTCGGCAACGCCACCATCTCGCGCCTGTCGATCCTGCTGGCGCTGGTGGCGGGGACGCTGATCGCCTATGTGACCGGGGCCGCGGATTTCTCGCGCGTGGCGCAGGGGCCGATCATGGCGCTGCCCGATATCTTCCACTTCGGCTGGCCGACCTTCAGCATCGCGGCGACGATCTCGATGTTCATCGTCATCGTGGTGATCCTGGTCGAGACCTCGGCGGATATCTTCGCGGTGGGCGAGATCGTCGGCAGCAAGGTCGATTCGCGTCGTCTGGGCGACGGCCTGCGCGCCGACATGCTGTCGAGCATGCTGGCCCCCGTCGTCGGCTCGTTCAGCCAGAGCGCGTTTGCGCAGAATGTCGGCCTGGTCGCCATCACCGGCGTCAAAAGCCGCTTCGTCGTGGCGACGGGCGGGTTGATCCTGGTCATTCTGGGGCTGCTGCCGGTGCTGGGGCGCGTGGTTGCGGCGATCCCGACCCCGGTTCTGGGCGGCGCGGGGGTGGTGCTGTTCGGCACCGTCGCGGCCAGCGGCATCCGCACCCTGTCCAAGGTCAGCTACAAGAACAACATGAACCTGATCATCGTCGGCACCTCGATCGGGTTCGGGACCATTCCGATCGTGCTGCCGACCTTCTACCACCAGTTCCCGGTGTGGTTCGAGACGATCTTCCATTCCGGGATCAGCTCGTCGGCGCTGATGGCGATCGTGCTGAACCTGCTGTTCAACGAATGGGCGGCGGGCAACCCGGACCAGCCCTCGGTCTTCGGCGCGGCGACCGAGCGGATGCTGCGCTATGCCGACATCGCTGAATTGCGGGACGGCGACTATATGCTGGACGGCAAGATCTTCGACGCCGAGGGCAAGGAGGTGACGCTGATCCCCGGCGACGCGCATTGAGCGAAGGCGGGCCGTGGCGCGGGGGCGCGCGGCCCGTGGTGGGGTGGGTAATTCGCTGACGTCGAGAAGCGGCTTTGTCGTGGTGGCGTGTGAGATTCGGGTGAGTGGCGCGGTCGATTGATGCCGCCGCGTCCACCGGAAGCCGCACCGCTTGGTGGAACGGGCCAGACAGATGCCCAAGCGAATGGGCTTGCTTGCCCCCGCGCGACCCTTGCCAGTCTCATCCAGGTCCGCGCCCTGTCTGCGCTCCGCCTCGGCTGGATTCACCTTTCATCCGCAGCGGGAGCGAGCACCGCCAGCCCTCTGCCCGGCGGGCGCGCCAGAGCCAGCAGCAGCGCGTCGAATTCGGGCAGCGTCTGGCGCAGCCCCAGCCGCGACAGGGCCTCACCCCTGATCGCGTCACGGTCGAACGCCCCGCGCCGCACATCGTCAACGGCCAGCGCCAGAGCATCGGCCCATGCGCCGGGCCGCTGCTCGACCCGCCGCAGGCCTGGCACATGATCAGCCGCCATATCATCGGCAACCCCTGCCGCCGCGAGCACCGGCAGCCCCATCGCCGCCCCCGCCAGCACCGCCCAGCGTGCTTCGCCCGCTCTGCCGTCCTCCGGCACCAGCATCAGGTCGAATGAGGCCGCCTGCCGCCGCAGCCATGGGATCAGGACCGGCGCCTCGGCAGCGGGCTCCAGCCGCTCGGCCCAATCCGGCAGCGGTTCGGTGTCGGGCGAAATCACGCCCACCCGGAAGGCAGGATCATGCCGCGCGACCTCGGCCACGGCCGTCGCAATCGAAGCGAGACCCCTTCCCAGACACAGCGCCCGCACCATCCCGTCCCGCTCCCGCGCCGGCAGCGTTCCGCGCCAGGCGCTGTCGTCCAGCCGGTCGGGCAGCAGCGTTGCGTTGGCGTTCCGCGCGCGCAGCGAGGGCAGCGCCGCCGCGCTGGCGGTGGTGAGGGTGGCGGCGGTGTCGATCAGGGGATGCGGAGACGGCGCATCCTCGACATGCAGCAGATAGCGGATGCCGCGCTGTTGCATCAGCGGCAGCGCCCCTGCCGCCGCGCCGTCCGTGATCACGCCGTCGATCAGGTCATCCCGCAGGGCTTGGACCAGATCACTCGCGGTCATGTGCAGAAACAGGCAGGGCCGGTGATCGGCGTTGACCGTCCGCATGGCGAGGGGCGAGTCCTGCGCGTCGGGGCCAGCGTCGGTAACGACGGCGAGCAGCGGTCGGGGATCGCGATTGCCGCCCAGGTGGCGATAGACTTCGCGCCAGGCCGAGGCGAGCAGGCCGAGACGGTGGTCTTGCTGCGGGGCTGAGTTGGCGTGCGGCAAGACTTCTGCCAACGGTTCAGGAACCGTGAACACCGGCACCGTCAGCGACCACGGCACGGGCGCGGCGGTCAGGACCGCATCGCTGGCGCGGGCCAGTTGTTCCGCGCCGGAACCTGTTGGACCCTCCACCGACAGAACGACCGTGACACCGCGTTCGCGGGCAAAGTGCTGCAAGGGCAGGCTGTCCACGGTGGGATCGAGCAGGTGCAGGATGTCGGGCAGGATCTCCTCAAGCCAGTCCTGCAGCGCGGCGTCGCGCTGCGCGGCCGAGCCTGCCTCGGCCATCCAGCTATGCGTCTCGATCCACCGCCCGCCCTGCCACCTGTGCAGCGCGATCCGTTCCGGTTCCTGCGCCAGAACCCACGGCTCCATAGCGTCCTCCAGCGTCTGCGCCAGCCGATCCGATACCCCACCCTTCACGTGAAACAATACCCTCGGCCGCCCGGCCCGCGCGTCATTGCAATCCCGCAGCGCCAGCGCGGCGCGGTGGCGGGCGATCGCGATCTCGGCCCCGTGCGAGAACACCCGCACCGCCTGCCCATAGTCGGGATAGCGCGCCGCCAGCGTCTCGCGCCCGGCCTGCATCAGCGCCGCCTTGCTGTCGCCAAAGCTCTTCGATCCGGCGTGGAAGACATAGCTGCGGTCGTCGATCACATGCCGCCAGCCGGCCCGTCCGGCGCGCATGGAAAAGTCGTTCTCCTCGCCATAGCCGCGCGGGAAGGCTTCGGCGTCGAAGCCGCCGATCTGGTCCAGACAGGCGCGGTTGATGAACATGCAGAACCCGTTCCCGGTCGGGACCAGCGGGTAAAGCCCCAGCGAGCGGGCGCGGAAGGCGCGGGCAAAGGTGATCTCGTCCACGCCCGGCGGCAGGTCGTTCTGGTCCCCCTTGCGCGGGGCCGAGAACGCCCCGGCGCGGTCGGACATGGGCGTGACGGTGGCGATCCGGGGGTGGGAGGTGGCGGCGCGCAGCAGCCCATGCGCCCAGCCCGGCGTGACGCGGGCATCGCTGTTGAGCAGGATCGGATGCTTGCGCCCCACCGCCTCCAGCCCGCGATTGACGGTGCGGGTAAAGCCCAGATTGCGGGGATTGGTCAGCACGCGGATGCGGGGATCGGCCGCCGCCTGGGCGAGACGCGGCGCGATGCGCGGGTCGGTCGAGGCATCGTCAATCAGCAGGATCTCGATCTCGGGCGGGGTGTGGCGCTGCAGGCGCGCGATGCAGCGGGTGACGTCGTCATAGGCGTTGAAGACGGGGACGATGATCGCGGCCTCGGAGGTCGGGACCGGCGCGGTCCGGTGGCGGGGCGGGCGGTTGCCGCCGGCGGTGATGCTGCGGGTCAGATGGGTGCCGTCGGGGAAGCTGGCGGTCAGCGCGTGTTCGCCGGGTTCCAGCCAGTCGAGCAGCAGCGGACAGGCAAAGCCGCCATGCGGGCGCGGCTGGCCGTAAGCGTCGGGCGGGCCGGGCAGATCGTTGCGGATGGTGGCGAGCGGCAGGCCGTCCAGCCAGATCTGGATCTGAAAGCGGCGATCCGGCGCGGCGCGATCCAGCGCCCAGCCGCTGAGAAGGTGGGGGGTAAGGTCGTCCAGAGCGGCCTGAATATCGGGATAGCCGCTGGTGTCCGGGGGCGGGGCGGGGTGCGCCGGGGGCGCGAGCATCTGCGGGGTGATGGGCTGGCGGACCAGCACCTCTCCCGTGTTGGTCTGCCGCAGCAGGACGGTGCGCCCGGCCAGATCGCGCGCGGCCTCCGCCGGCAGATCGCAGGCAAAGCCGTGGCGCCCGCCGCCGATCCCGGCCTGCAGCAGGTCGCGGCGGAACAGCCCGGCGTGGATGCCCGCCACCGCCAGCACGCCGTCGATCAGCAGATCGACCGTCACCGGCCCGTCGCCCTGCCGCGCCTTGACCCAGCCCTGCACCTGGCCCCCAAGGAGACGGTCGATATGCCCGCTGGAGGCGAAGGGCGGCGCGGGCCTGGGGCGGAGCAGACGGGACAGAAGATTGCGGGGCATGGTCAACTCCGTCCAGATGGGGCGGCGGCAGGGCGTCCGGACCCCAGCAGTATCGGCGCGCCGGGCCGCCGACAAGCCGCGCGCCCGAAGCGGCTTTGCCCGACCGCGCCGCGGCACTATACTGCGCCCGACCACTGCAGGACCGCGCCGATGACCGACACCGACCCCACCCCCAGCCCCGAACGGCGCCCGCGCGGACGGCCGCGTGGCTGGGGCGACAGCGTGGCGCAGAACCGTATCAAGTCGCTCGACCGCGCCATGGCGGTGTTCGAAACGCTGAGCGAGGGGCCGGGCCGCAGCCTCGGCGCGCTGGCGGCCGAAACCGGACAGTCGCCCGCGACGCTCTATCGCATCCTGCTGACGCTGGAAGGGCGCGGGCTGGTCGAGTTCGACCCCGCCGGCCAGCTTTGGCAGATTGGCGCACGGGCCTTTGTCATCGGGTCGCGCTTTCTGCGCCGGACCAGCCTTGCCGAACGCGCCCGTCCGATCCTGCGCGCGCTGATGGAGGAAACCGGCGAGACCGCCAATCTGGGCATCGCGCATGAAGGCGGCGTGCTGTTCATCGCGCAGGTCGAGACCCATGCCAGCATCCGAGCCTTTTTTCCGCCCGGCACGCTGTCGCCGCCCCATGCCTCGGGGATCGGCAAGGCGCTGCTGGCCTGGATGGCGCCCGACCGCCGCCAGCGGCTGCTGAGCCAGATGGGGCTGGAACGCTTCACCCCGCGCACCCTGACCGACCCCGCCGCGCTGGAGGCCGAGCTGGATCTGGTGCGGCAGCGCGGCTATGCCGTCGATGACGAGGAACGCAATATCGGCATGCGCTGCATCGCCGCCCCGGTGCCTGACAGCCAGGCCGAGATGGTGGCCGGGCTGTCGGTCTCGGGGCCGACCAGCCGGGTGACGCCGGACCAGATCGAGCGGCTGAGCCGGGCGGTGATCGCGGCGGCCACGGAACTCAGCCTCGCCATCGGGGGCGAGCCGAAGCCCGCAGCGGAGGGTTAGCGGGCGGACAGGGAAAGGCCGACAGGGTCTTGACCTTACAACGGTTGGAAACCTTATGTGAGAGGCCGACCCCACTGTCGCGCATCTCAAGGAGACGGCAATGAACGCCCCCGCCCATCCGAAAACCCCCTCAACTGCGGCCTCTGCCAGCCCTGCGGCCCCGCTGACCCTGCCGATTCGCGGGATGAGCTGCGCGTCCTGCGTCGGGCGCGTCGAAAAGGCGCTGCGGGCGGTGCCGGGCGTGGGCGAGGTGGCGGTGAACCTCGCAACCGAAAGCGCACATGTGACGCCGGACAGCGCGCTGGACCCCGCCCAACTGATCGCCGCGGTCGAGCGCAGCGGCTATGCCGTCCCCGCCGCCGAGGTGCAGCTTTCGGTCGAAGGCATGACCTGTGCGTCCTGCGTGGGCCGGGTCGAGCGGGCGTTGCAGGCGGTGCCGGGCGTGACCTCGGCGCGCGTCAACCTCGCCACCGAACGCGCCACGGTCGAGGGCATCGCAGACCCCGCCGCGCTGATCGCTGCGGCGGAACGCGCGGGCTATCCCGCCACCCCGGTCGTCAGCGGCGCCGACACCCGCGACGATGCCGATCGCCGCCGCGAGGCCGAGGCCGCCGCCCTGCGCCGCGACCTGACCATCGCTGCCGTGCTGACGCTGCCGGTGTTTCTGCTGGAAATGGGCGCCCACATCTACCCGCCGCTGCATCACCTGATCGCCCGGACCATCGGCACCCAGACAAGCTGGTATCTGCAACTGGTGCTGACCACGGCGGTACTGTTCGGGCCGGGGATGCGGTTCCTGCGCGCCGGGCTGCCGGCGCTGCTGCGCGGGGCGCCGGACATGAACTCTCTGGTCGCGGTGGGGACGCTGGCGGCTTATGGCTATTCGCTGGTTGCGACCTTCGCGCCGGGGCTGCTGCCCGCCGGCACCGTCAACGTCTATTACGAACCCGCCGCTGTCATCGTGACGCTGATCCTGCTTGGCCGCCTGCTGGAATCGCGCGCCAAGGGCCGCACCTCGCAGGCGATCCGGCATCTGGTCGGGCTGCAGCCCCGCACCGCCCGCATCCGCCGCGACGGCGAGAGCATCGAGGCCGGTATCGACAGCGTCCGCACCGGCGATCTGATCGAGATCCGCCCCGGCGAGCGCATCCCCGTCGATGGCGAGGTGATCGAGGGCGAGAGCTATGTTGATGAATCCATGATCTCGGGCGAGCCGCTGCCGGTCGCCAAATCCGCCGGCGCCATCGTCACCGGCGGGACGGTGAACCAGACCGGCGCCTTTGTCTTTCGCGCCACCGCCGTCGGCGGCGCCACGGTTCTGGCCCAGATCATCCGCATGGTCGAGGCCGCCCAGGGCGCCAAGCTGCCCATCCAAGCGCTGGTCGATAGGGTGACGATGTGGTTCGTGCCCGCGGTCATGGCGGCGGCGGCGCTGACATTCGCCGTCTGGATGCTGTTCGGCCCGACCCCGGCGCTGGGGTTCGCGTTGGTCAATGCGGTCGCGGTGCTGATCATCGCCTGCCCCTGCGCGATGGGGCTGGCGACGCCGACCTCGATCATGGTCGGGACCGGCCGCGGGGCCGAAATGGGGGTGCTGTTTCGCAAGGGCGAGGCGCTGCAACTGCTGCGCGACGCCAAGGTCGTGGCCTTCGACAAGACCGGCACCCTGACCGAGGGGCGGCCCGCCCTGACCGACCTCGACCTCGCCCCCGGCTTTGACCGCGCGCCGGTTCTGGCCGCCGTCGCGGCGGTCGAGGCGCGGTCCGAACACCCCATCGCCCGCGCCCTGCTGGACGCCGCCGAAGCCGGGGGGCTGACCCTGCCCGAGGTGACCGAGTTCAACTCGATCACCGGGCATGGCGTGGCGGGACGCATCGGGGCGGACATGGTCCAGATCGGCGCGGATCGCTTCATGGTGCAGCTTGGGCTGGATGTCTCGGGCTTTGCCGCGACGGCCGAACGGCTGGCGGCCGAGGGGAAATCGCCGCTTTACGCCGCGATCGGCGGGCGGCTGGCGGCGATCATCGCGGTCGCCGACCCGATCAAGGACAGCACGCCCGACGCCATTGCCGCGCTGCATGATCTGGGGCTGAAGGTCGCGATGATCACCGGCGATAACGCCCGCACCGCCCGCGCCATCGCCGACCGCCTTGGCATCGACGAGGTGGTGGCCGAGGTGCTGCCGGACGGCAAGGTTTCGGCCCTGCGCGAGCTGCGCGAGGGGCATGGCCGGATCGCCTTTGTCGGCGACGGCATCAACGACGCCCCCGCGCTGGCCGAGGCCGATGTCGGCATCGCCATCGGCACCGGCACCGACATCGCCATCGAGGCCGCCGATGTGGTGCTGATCTCGGGCAGCCTGTCGGGTGTGCCGGCGGCCATCGCGCTGTCCAAGGCGACCATGGCCAATATCGGGCAGAACCTGTTCTGGGCCTTCGCCTATAACACCGCGCTGATCCCGGTCGCGGCGGGGGCGCTGTATCCGGCCTTTGGCCTGCTGCTGTCGCCGGTCTTTGCCGCCGGGGCCATGGCGCTGTCGAGCGTCTTCGTGCTGGGCAACGCCTTGCGCCTGCGCGGTTTTCAGGCGCCGGTGCAGGGCTGAGAGGGGGCAGGCGATGAATATTGGCAAGGCCGCAGAGGCGTCGGGCATCTCGGCCAAGATGATCCGCCATTACGAATCGACCGGGCTGATCCCGCCCGCCGCGCGCAGCGCCTCGGGGTATCGCGATTATGGCGCCGCCGACATTCACCGGCTGCGCTTTATCCGCCGGGCGCGCGATCTGGGCTTCTCGGGCACGGAGATCGCCGATCTGCTGGGACTGTGGGGCGATCAGTCGCGCCACAGCGCCGAGGTCAAGGCCATCGCCCGCGCCCATATCGAGACCCTGCAGGCCCGCATCCGCAGCCTGCAAGAGATGACCGACACGCTGGAAGACCTCGCCGCCGCCTGCCATGGCGACCACCGCCCCGACTGCCCGATCCTGAACCGGCTGGAAAGCGACGCGCCGGATGAGGATCTGACCCTGCGCCCCCGGCGGGGTGCGGTTCGCGGGTGAGGCGCGGCGGGTCGTGTCGGGCGGTTCGTCAAGGTGAGGTTGACGCTTGGCAGCAACCTTGACAGCAGCGTTGACCCAGATTGACGTCCCGCTGACCTGTCATGGGCGCGTCTGACCTGTCCGATAGCGCCCTATCGCGGCATATCCCGCCCGTCACCTGCCCCTAATCCCCGGCGACCGGGCAGACCGTCACCTCGGTTCCCCAGTCGCGGCAGCGGTCGGCCAGCGGCGCGGGCAGGGGCAGGTCGGTGAACAGCCGGTCGATCTCGGACAGGCTCGCGATCCGCGCCGGGGCCGAGCGGCCCAGCTTGGAATGATCCGTCACCAGGATGCTCTGCCGCGCCTGCCGCAGGATCGAGCGGCTGACCCGCACCTCGGCCAGATCGTAATCCAGCATGTCGCCGTCCAGATCCAGCGCCGAGGTGCCGATGATGGCGTAATCGACCTTGAACTGCTCGATGAACTGGGTCGCCAGTTCGCCCACCAGACCGCCATCGGAGCGGCGCAGCGCGCCCCCCGCGACCATGATCTCGCAGCCCGGATTGGCGGCGAGGATGTTGGCCACGTTCATGTTGTTGGTGATGACGGTGATGTTGGAATGTTTCAGCAGCGCATGGGCCACGGCCTCGGTCGTGGTGCCGATGTTCAGGATCAGGCTGGAATTGTCGGGAATCGCCTCGGCGCAGGCCTGCGCGATGGCGGTCTTGGCGTCGGAATGCAGCCGCCGCCGCGCCTCGTAACCCAGATTGACCATGCCCATGCGCGGCACCGCGCCGCCATGGACCCGGTCCAGCAGCCCGGCCTCGGCCAGATCGCCCAGATCGCGCCGGATGGTCTGCAGCGTCACGTCGAAGCGCTGCGCCAGATCGTCGACCAGCACCCGGCCATCGGCCCGGGCCAGTTCCAGGATCTCGTTCTGCCGGATGCTGAGCGCCATGTCGCCACCTCGCCTTGTCTTCGTAAATCGTGACCCAGCGGAAACGCGCCTTCAAGCGCAAATCCATGCCGCGGATCAGATAAATCGCCCGAATATGCGCCGCGATGCAGCGTCAAAATGTTCGCTTGTGCTAAAAACGAACATTTGCGAATGATTTTCCTTGACCGGCACGACGAATGGGCTAACGCTGTCTGCCATGGCATCTGCGTTCGACGGGGGCAATGTGACCGACAGGGCGGCAAGCGGAATTTCGGACCTGTTCGTGATCGGCGGCGGGATCAATGGCTGCGGGATCGCGCGCGATGCCGCCGGGCGCGGGCTGTCCGTGGTGCTGGCCGAGCAGGGCGATCTGGCGCAGGGCACCTCGTCCGCCTCGACCAAGCTGTTCCATGGCGGGCTGCGTTATCTTGAGTATTTCGAGTTCCGGCTGGTCCGCGAGGCGCTGGAAGAGCGCGAGACCCTGCTGACCGCCATGCCGCATATCAGCTGGCCGATGCGGTTCGTGCTGCCCTATTCGCCCGATATGCGGTTCGAAAGCGACACCCCGACCTCGCGTCTGCTGTCGCTGGTCATGCCGTGGATGAAGGGCCGCCGCCCGGCCTGGCTGATCCGGCTGGGGCTGTTCATGTATGACAATCTGGGCGGGCGGAAGATCCTGCCCGGCACGCGCAAGCTGGACCTGCGGACCGACCCCGCCGGCAAGCCGCTGAAGCCGGGCTTCCGGCTGGCCTATGAATACAGCGATTGCTGGGTGCAGGATTCGCGGCTTGTGGTGCTGAACGCCCGCGATGCCGAGGCCCGCGGCGCGACCATCCTGACCGGGACCGAGGTGATCGAGGCGCGGCGCGACAACGGCATCTGGCTGATCGCCACCGACGGCCCGAACGGCCCCGCCACCTATCGCGCCCGCGCGCTGGTCAATGCCGGCGGGCCTTGGGTCGCGCAGGTGGTCCATGACGTGGCCCATATCGACACGCGCGAGGGCGTGCGGCTGGTGCGCGGCAGCCATATCGTGACGCCGCGGCTTTACGACCATGACCGCAGCTATTTCTTTCAGGGCACCGACGGGCGGATCATCTTTGCGATCCCGTACGAACAGGACTTCACCCTGATCGGCACCACCGATCAGGACCATGACGGCCCCCCGTCCGAGGCCTATTGCACCGATGAAGAGCGGGACTATCTGTGCGATTTCGCCAGCCAGTATTTCGCCCGACCGGTGACGGCGGCGGATGTGGTCTGGACCTTCTCGGGCGTGCGGCCGCTTTATGATGACGGCGCGAAATCGGCCACCGCCGCGACGCGGGACTATGTGCTCAGCATTGACGAGGCTGGCGGCGCGCCGCTGCTGAACGTGTTTGGCGGCAAGATCACCACCTATCGGCGGCTGGCCGAAAGCGCGCTGGCGCGGCTCGCCCCGCATTTCCCGCAGGCGGGCGGCAAGTGGACGGCGGGCGTGCCCCTGCCGGGCGGCGATTTCCCGGTCGACGGGGTGGCCGACCTGATCGACCGGTTGCGGCGCGACTATCCGTTCCTGACCGAGGCGTGGGCCACGCGGCTGGTCCGCAATTACGGGACCGAGGCGCGGCTGATCCTGGGCACGGCCACGACGCCCGCCGATCTGGGCCCCGATTTCGGCGCGACCCTGACCGGGGCCGAGATCGACTGGCTGATCTCGCGCGAATATGCGCGCGGCATCAATGATATCCTGTGGCGCCGGACCAAGCTGGGGCTGCATCTGACGCCCGCGCAGGTCGCGGCGCTGGACGACTATCTGACGCAGGCCCTGCCCGCGCGGGCGGCCGGGTAACGACACGGGTGCCGGACGCCATCTAAGGCGGCTGGCAAAGGGAGGAGGCGAGGGAATGACGCTGCAACTGCAGGGCGTATCGCGCGTGGTCGCGGGTCGGGTTCACATCCACCCGACCAGCCTCAGCCTGCAAAATGGCACGATGAACGTCCTGCTGGGGCCGACCCTGTCGGGCAAGACCAGCCTGATGCGCCTGATGGCCGGGCTGGACCGGCCCGATACCGGGCGCATCCTGTGGGACGGCGTCGATGTGACCGGGCAGCGGGTGCAGGATCGCGGCGTCGCGATGGTCTATCAGCAGTTCATCAACTATCCCGGCCTGACGGTTTATGAAAACATCGCCTCGCCGCTGCGGATCATGGGCCGCCCGCGGGACGAGATCGACCGCAAGGTGCGCGACACCGCCGAAATGCTGCGCCTGACCCCGATGCTGCCGCGCAAGCCGCTGGAGCTTTCGGGCGGGCAGCAGCAGCGTTGCGCGCTGGCCCGCGCGCTGGTCAAGGGCGCGGGGCTGGTGCTGCTGGACGAGCCGCTGGCGAACCTCGATTACAAGCTGCGCGAAGAGCTGCGGGTCGAGATCCCGCGCATCTTCGAAGCCTCGGGCGCGATCTTCGTCTATGCCACCACCGAACCCGAAGAGGCGCTGCTGCTGGGCGGCAATACCGCGACCCTGTGGGAGGGCCGGGTGACCCAGTTCGGCCCGACGATGCAGGTCTATCGCCAGCCGCAGGACGCGGTGACGGCGCGGGTCTTCAGCGATCCGCCGATGAATTTCGCGCCTGCCAGCCTGCAGGCGGGCCAGTTGCGGCTGGACGGGGTGGCCACGCAGGCGAGCGCGCCGGCGGGGGTGCCCGACGGCAGCTATCGCGCCGGGTTTCGCGCCAATCACCTGCGTCTGTCGCGTCACGCCGAAAGCGCCATCGCGCTGGATTGCCTGCTGAACGTGACCGAGATCACCGGGTCCGAGACATTCCTGCATGTCACCCGGGGCGACGACCGCTGGGTGGCGCTGGTCGACGGCGTGCACGACCTGCCCCGCAAACAGCCGGTGACGCTGTGGCTGGACCCGGCGCATGTCTATCTGTTCGACGATGCGGGCCGGCTTGCCGCGCCCGCCGCCTATGCGAGGGCTGCCTGACATGGCCCGGATCACGCTGCAGAACCTCGCCCACAGCTACCTGCCCCAGCCGTCGTCCGAGGATGACTATGCGCTCAAACAGATGGACCACGTCTGGGAAGACGGCGGCGCCTATGCGCTGCTGGGGTCGAGCGGTTGCGGCAAGACCACGCTGCTGAACATCATCTCGGGCCTGCTGCGGCCCAGTCAGGGGCGGGTTCTGTTCGACGACCGCGACGTGACCGACGCCGCGACCGCCGAGCGTAACATCGCCCAGGTTTTCCAGTTTCCGGTCGTCTATGACACCATGACGGTGCGCGACAATCTGGCCTTTCCGCTGCGCAATCGCGGCATGGCGGCGGACTACATCGCCGCCCGCGTCCAGCATGTCGCCGAGATGATCGGCATGGAATCGATGCTGTCGCGCCGCGCGCAGGGGCTGACGGCGGATGCCAAGCAGAAGATCAGCCTTGGCCGCGGCATGGTGCGCGAGGATGTGAATGCGATCCTGTTCGACGAGCCTCTGACCGTCATCGACCCGCATATGAAATGGGAGCTGCGGACCCAGCTCAAGCAGCTGCACCGCGAGTTCGGCCACACGATGATCTATGTCACGCACGACCAGACCGAGGCGCTGACCTTCGCCGACAAGGTGGTGGTCATGTATGACGGCCGCGTCGTCCAGATGGGCACGCCGCAGGATCTGTTCGAGACCCCGGCCCACAGCTTTGTCGGCTATTTCATCGGCTCGCCCGGCATGAACTTTCTGGACGCCCGGATCGAGGGGGCCGAGGCGGTGCTGACCAATGGCGAGCGCGTGCCGCTGGGCGCGGATTACCCCGTGCCACCGGGCCGGGTGCAGATCGGCATCCGCCCCGAATATGCCCGGCTGACGACGACGGGAGGGCTGGCGCTGCGTGTCCACCGGGTCGAGGATGCCGGGCGCCACCGCCTGCTGCGCGGCGAGGTGGCGGGCGCGCCCTTCAACATCGTCGTGCCCGAAGGCCAGCCGGTGCCGGCCGATGTGCGCGTTGCTTTTCTGCCGGAACGGATCAATCTCTATGCGGACGACTGGCGCGTTGCGCCGGTGGGCGAAAGGGTCGCGTGATGGAAAAGACCTGGAACAACAAGGCGTGGTTTCTGGTGCTGCCGGTGCTGGTCATCGTCGCCTTCTCGGCCGTGCTGCCGCTGATGACGGTCGTCAACTATGCCTTCAACGACACCTTTGGCAGCAACCAGTTCTTCTGGGCCGGGCTGGAATGGTTCGACGAGATGATCCACTCGTCGCGTCTGCACGGGGCGTTGGGGCGGCAGGCGATCTTTTCCGCCATCATCCTGGCGATCGAGGTGCCGCTGGGCATCCTGGTCGCGCTGAACATGCCCAAGAAGGGCGTCTGGTCCAGCTTTGTGCTGGTGGTGATGGCGCTGCCGCTGCTGATCCCGTTCAACGTCGTCGGCACCATCTGGCAGATCTTCGGGCGCACCGATATCGGGCTGCTGGGTCACACGCTGGCGCGGCTGGGCATCGACTATAACTATACCGCCGACCCGTTCGATGCCTGGGCCACGGTCATCGTCATGGATGTCTGGCACTGGACCAGCCTTGTGGCGCTGCTGTGCTATGCCGGGCTGCAATCCATTCCGCAGGCCTATTATCAGGCGGCGCGGATCGATCAGGCCAGCCGCTGGGCGGTGTTTCGCTATATCGAGCTGCCCAAGATGCGCGGTGTGCTGCTGATTGCGGTGCTGCTGCGCTTCATGGACAGCTTCATGATCTATACCGAACCCTTTGTCGTCACCGGCGGCGGGCCGGGCAACTCGACCACCTTCCTGTCCATCGATCTGGTCAAGATGGCGGTGGGGCAGTTCGATCTGGGGCCGGCGGCGGCGTTCTCGCTGATGTATTTCCTGGTCATCCTGCTGGTCAGCTGGGTCTTCTATACGGTCATGACCAACATGGACCGCAACCCCTCTGACATCCCGGAGGAGGTGTGATGCGTATCCGCGGCTCTGCCATCGTCATGACGCTCTATCTGCTGTTCCTGATGCTGCCGATCTACTGGCTGCTGAACATGAGCCTGAAGACCAATGCCGAGATCATCGGCACCTTCTCGCTGTTTCCCGAAAACCTGACCTTCGGCAATTACCGCACCATCCTGACCGACCCCAGCTGGTATATGGGTTACGTCAACTCGATCATCTATGTGGTGTTGAACACGGTCATCTCGATCACGGTCGCGCTGCCGGCGGCCTATGCGTTCAGCCGCTACAACTTCATGGGCGACAAGCACCTGTTCTTCTGGCTGCTGTCGAACCGGATGGCGCCGCCGGCGGTCTTCGCGCTGCCGTTCTTCCAGCTTTATTCCTCGGTCGGGCTGTTCGACACCCATATCGCGGTGGCGCTGGCGCATTGCCTGTTCAACGTCCCGCTGGCGGTGTGGATTCTGGAGGGCTTCATGCGCGGCGTCCCGCGCGAGATCGACGAGACCGCCTATATCGACGGCTATTCCTTCCCGCGGTTTTTCGTGCGGATCTTCATGCCGCTGATCGCCTCCGGGATCGGGGTGGCGGCGTTCTTCTGCTTCATGTTCTCCTGGGTGGAACTGCTGCTGTCGCGGACGCTGACCTCGGTCAATGCCAAGCCCATCGCGGCCACCATGACGCGCACGGTCAGCGCCTCGGGGATGGATTGGGGTGTGCTGGCGGCGGCCGGGGTGCTGACCATCGTGCCGGGCGCGCTGGTGATCTGGTTCGTGCGAAACTACATCGCCAAGGGCTTTGCCCTTGGCCGCGTCTAGGCAAAGGGGGCTGCGATGTCGCTAACCGAAACGACCAAGCCAGCGCGCGGCACCTGGCCCGCGATCTATGCCGGGGCCGCGCTGCTGCTGGGCGGGACGCTGGTCTTTCTGATCAGCGCGGTGCCGGTGCGGGACGGCGTGCGCGACTGGACCGGGTCCATGATCCCCGGCGGCTGGATGGCCTGGACATTCCCGGTGGCGCTGTTCTTCTGGTGCATCGCCGCGCTGCTGATCGTCTTCACCATCCTCGGCGTGCGCTTTCCCGAAACCCCGCGCCGCGGGATTCTGGGCATCGACACCACGCGCGGCGACCGGCTGTTCGTCACGCTGCTGGGCTCGGCCTTCATCTGCCTTGGCTGGCTGTTCTTCTTTGGTCCCCCGGTCTGGTGGGGGCTGACGCTGTGCCTCGTCTATGCAGCGGCGGTGTTTCGCTGGGTATGACGACCGCCAAAGGGTCCGGGGGGCGGCACCACGTCCCGGGCACATGAAGATCTGTAAGGGAGGGAAGAATGACACGGAAATACACGGCTACGGCCATGGCGCTTGCGCTGATGGTCACAGGCGCGCCGGTCTGGGCAGATATGGAGGCCGCAAAGGCCTTTCTGGATGCCGAGATCGGGGACCTGTCCACGCTGACCCGCGACGAGCAGGAACAGGAGATGCAGTGGTTCATCGACGCCGCCGCACCGCTGGCGGGGATGGACATCAAGGTGGTCTCGGAAACCATCACCACGCATGAATATGAATCCAAGGTGCTGGCCCCGGCCTTTACCGCGATCACCGGGATCAAGGTGACGCATGACCTGATCGGCGAGGGCGACGTCGTCGAAAAGCTTCAGACCCAGATGCAGACGGGCGAGAACATCTATGACGGCTATGTCAACGATTCGGACCTGATCGGCACCCATTGGCGCTATCAGCAGGCCCGCTCGCTGACCGACTGGATGGAGAACGAGGGCAAGGACTTCACCAGCCCGACGCTGGATCTGGACGATTTCCTCGGGCTCAAATTCACCACCGCGCCCGATGGCGATCTGTATCAACTGCCCGACCAGCAGTTCGCGAACCTCTACTGGTTCCGCTATGACTGGTTCTCGGACGAGAAGACGAAAGCGGACTTCAAGGCCGCCTATGGCTACGATCTGGGCGTCCCGGTCAACTGGTCGGCTTACGAGGATATCGCAGAGTTCTTCACCGGCCGCGACATGTCCTATGTCGAGGGCAGCCCGACCAAGGTCTGGGGCAACATGGACTATGGCAAGAAGGACCCCAGCCTCGGCTGGCGGTATACCGATGCTTGGATGTCGATGGCCGGGATGGGCGACAAGGGGGAACCCAACGGCCTGCCGGTCGATGAATGGGGCATCCGCGTGGACGAGAACTCGCGTCCGGTCGGGTCCTGCGTGGCGCGCGGCGGCGCGACCAATGACGCGGCGGCGGTCTATGCGGTGACCAAGGCCATCGACTGGCTCAAGGCCTATACCCCGCCCGAGGCGATGGGCATGACCTTTGGCGAGGCCGGCCCGGTCCCGGCGCGGGGCGATATCGCCCAGCAGATGTTCTGGTACACCACCTTTACCGCCGACATGGTCAAGGACGGCACCCCGGTCATGAACGAGGACGGCACCCCGAAATGGCGCATGGCCCCCAGCCCCCACGGCGCCTATTGGAGCGAGGGGACCAAGATCGGCTATCAGGATGTGGGGTCCTGGACGCTGATGAAATCGACCCCGGTCGATCGCGCGCAGGCGGCGTGGCTGTATGCGCAGTTCGTCACCTCGAAGACGGTGGATGTGAAGAAATCCCATGTCGGGCTGACCTTCATCCGCGAATCGACGGTGCAGGACGAATCCTTCACCGAACGCGCGCCCAAGCTGGGCGGGCTGATCGAGTTCTACCGCTCGCCCGCCCGCACCCAATGGTCGCCCACCGGCACCAACATCCCCGACTATCCCAAGCTGGCGCAGCTTTGGTGGCAGAACATCGGTGATGCGCTGTCGGGCGCCAAGACCCCGCAAGAGGCGCTCGATTCGCTGTGCGCGGAACAGGAACGCGTGCTGGAACGGCTGGAACGGGCTGGCGTGCAGGGCGATCTGGGCCCGAAGCTGAATGAGGAAAAGGACCCTCAGGAATGGCTGGATGCCGAAGGCGCACCGGTGGCCAAGCTGGACAACGAAAAGCCGCAGGGCGAAACCGTGTCCTATGACGAGCTGATCAAGTCCTGGCAATAAGCCGGGCACGATCCTGACACCGGGGCGGGCAACACCCGCCCGCCCCGGACCGATTTTCCTGCCGAACGGACCCGCGCCATGACCCATATCCTTGCCATCGACCAGGGCACGACCTCGTCCCGCGCCATCCTGTTCGACACCCGGCTGCATCCCGTCGCCACCGCGCAAGAAGAGTTTCCGCAGCATTACCCGCAGGCGGGCTGGGTGGAACATGACGCGCTGGATCTGTGGACGACGACCGCCTCGACCGCGCGGGCGGTGATCGAGAAGGCCGGGCTTGGCACGCGCGACATCGCCGCCATCGGCATCACCAACCAGCGCGAGACGACGCTGCTGTGGGATCGCGCCACCGGCCAGCCCCTGCACCGCGCCATCGTCTGGCAGGACCGCCGCACCGCCGATATCTGCGAGGCGCTGAAGCAGGACGGGCATGAGCCGATGATCACGGCCCGGACCGGGCTGCTGCTCGACCCCTATTTCTCGGGCACCAAGGTGAAATGGCTGCTCGATCACATCCCGGACGCGCGGACGCGGGCCGAACGGGGCGAGCTGGCCTTTGGCACCGTGGATAGCTGGCTGATCTGGAACCTGACCGGCGGCAAGCGCCATGTCACCGACGCCACCAACGCCGCGCGCACCATGCTGTTCGACATCGGCCGCAACTGCTGGGACGACGAATTGCTGGCGCTGCTGGACATCCCCCGCGCGCTGCTGCCCGAGGTGCTGGACTGCGCCGCCGATTTCGGCACCACCCGCCCCGACCTGTTCGGGCGCGAGATCCCGATTCTGGGCGTCGCGGGCGATCAGCAGGCGGCCTCGATGGGGCAGGCGTGTTTCCAGCCGGGAATGCTGAAATCGACCTATGGGACGGGGTGCTTTGCGCTGCTCAACACCGGCGATCAGATGGTCGCGTCCTCGAACCGGCTGTTGACCACGATCATGTCGCGGCTGGACGGGCGCACGACGTATGGGCTTGAAGGCTCGATTTTCATCGCGGGCGCGGTGGTGCAATGGCTGCGCGACGGGTTGCAGATCATCCGCCACGCCGCCGAAACGCAGCCCTTGGCCGAGGCTGCCGATCCGACGCAGGATCTGGTGCTGGTGCCGGCCTTCACCGGGCTCGGCGCGCCCTATTGGCGGCCGGAAAGCCGGGGGGCGATCTTTGGGCTGACCCGCAACTCTGGCCCGGCCGAATTCGCGCGGGCGGCGCTGGAAAGCGTCGGCTTCCAGACCCGCGACCTGCTCGAGGCGATGCGCGCGGACTGGCCGGGCGGATCGGAGCCGGATGTGCTGCGGGTCGATGGCGGGATGGTCGCCTCGGATTGGGGGATGCAGTTTCTGTCCGATATCCTGGGCGCGCCGGTGGACCGCCCGACGGTGACCGAAACGACCGCCTTGGGTGCCGCCTGGCTGGCCGGGATGCGCGCCGGGGTCTGCCCTGATCAGGAGGGCTTTGCCGAAAGCTGGCAGCTCGAGCGGCGTTTCACCCCACAGATGAAGGCCGAGACGCGGGACGCCAAATACGCCCGCTGGCAGCGCGCCGTCGCCGCCACCATCGCCGCGACGTGAGCGTGATGCTGGCGGCGGGCCCGTTTTCCATCGCCCTGCCGGGGCAGATCCTGTTCGGGCGGGGTCAGGCGGCGCAGGCGCCGGCGCTGATCGCGGCGCTTGGCGATCGCGGGCTGATCGTCCACGGCGCCGATCCGTCACGGGCCGAATGGCTGCTGACGGCGCTGCGCGCGCAGGGCGTCTGCGTCACCGCGCTGCCCTGCGCGGTAGAGCCGACGCTGCCGATGCTGACCGAGGCGCTGGCCACCGCGCGCCGCGCCGACCCGCTGTGGGTGGCGGCGCTGGCGGGGGTGCGGCAATCGACATGGGCAAGGCGCTGGCGGCGCTGATCCCGGCGCCGGGCGACCCGCTCGACCATCTCGAGGTGGTGGGCCGCGCGCTGCCGCTGACCGCCGATCCGCTGCCCTTCGTGGCGCTGCCGACGACCGCCGGTACCGGGGCCGAGGCGACCCGCAACGCCGTCATCGGCCTGCCCGACCACGGCCGCAAGGTCTCATTGCGCGATGCGCGGATGCTGCCCCGGCTTGCCATTGTCGATCCGGCGCTGACCGACGGGACGCCTGCGGCGGTGACGCTGGGATCGGGCCTCGACGCGCTGGCGCAGGTGATCGAGCCCTTCGTCTCGTGCCGCGCGACGCCCTTTACAGACGCGCTGTCATGGCCGGTGATCGCGCCCGGCCTGACCTCGCTGCAACGGCTGATGCAGGCCGAGGACGCGGCGGCGCGCGATGTCATGGCCTGGGTCAGCCTGTCGGGCGGGATGGCGCTGGCGAATGGCGGGCTGGGCGCGGTGCATGGGCTGGCGGGCGTCATCGGCGGGGTGACGGGCGCGGCTCATGGCGCGATCTGCGGCGCGCTGCTGGGGCCGGTGATCGCGATGAACCGCCGCCGCGCGACGGGCGAGGCGGCCCGGCGGCTAGATGTGCTGTGCGATCTGCTGGGCGGTGTGCTGGGCGTGGCGGGCGGCGATGCCCCCGGCGCCCTTGCCCGCTGGGCGCGGGACAATGGCCTGCCCGGCCTGACGGCGCAGGGCTTGCCGTCAGCGCAGCACCAGCAGGTCGCGGAGGCCGCGCGGCAGAGTTCCTCGTTCAAGGGCAACCCGGTCGATCTGCCGCCAGCCGATCTGTGCGAGGTTCTGGCGCAGGCGGCATAGGCCGGCAAGGCGATTTCCCGCTGTCCCCCGGTTGCACCGCAGCGGCGGATTCGTCATAGCACGACCACCGCCCTGTCAAGTGACGCGGCGTTCCTGAAGACGGGCGGACCCCATGCTGTCGAGACTGCTGCTGAGTGTCTTCAACCGCTATGCCCGTCGGCATGGACGGCTGCGCAAGCCCGGCTTCATGATCCTCGACCGCAGCGGCAGACGGATCGGGCAGGTCGACGATATCATGGTCGAGGACGGCCGGTTGCGGGTCAAGGGCTGGGCCGTGGCCGAGCGGGTGGGCCTTGGCAGCGCCGAACAGCAGGTCGAATCCGCACCCTCGATCAGCCGGCGCGACGTGCGGTCGATGTTCGGCGACATGGCGGGCGACAATTCCGGCTTTATTCTGGAACTGCCCCTCGCCGACGGGCCGGCCAGCGTGTGGATCCGGCGCGGGGCAGAGACGCTGGTCTATCCCATCGCCGCCATCCGCCGGCGCGAGCTGGCGCTGATGCGGCTGCGTCAGATCCCGCCCTTTGCCCGCGACGTGATCCGCGCCTCGCCCGCCGCGCTCGCCTGGCTGCGCCGCCGCGACGCGGCCAGTGCGGTCAGGATCAAGGCCGCACTCGGCCTGAACGACCAGTCCCGCCCGGTCCGCATCGACGCGCAGGCCTTTGCGCCCGACGACGACCGGCCGCTGCCGGGGCTGCCCGGCGGGCGGATCAGCATCATCGTCCCTATCTATGACGGCTTTGACCTGCTGCCCGAGGTTCTGGGCCGGGTGCTGCGCCACACTGACCTGCCCTTTCACCTGATCCTGATCGAGGATGCCTCACCCGATCCCCGCGTCCGGCCGTGGCTGCGCGACTGGGTGGGCCAGCAGGACGAAAGCCGGGTCACGCTGCTCGAGAATGACAGCAATCTGGGCTTCATCCAGTCGGTCAATCGCGGCTTCCAGACCGCGCTGGTGGATGGCGGCCATGTCGTGCTGCTGAACGCCGACGCGCTGGTCCCGCAGGGCTGGGCTAGCCGTCTGCTGGCGCCGATCCGCCATTCCGCCGATGTCGCCAGCGTCACGCCGATGTCGAACGATGCCGAGATCTTCAACGCGCCGGTCATCACCAAGCGCAGCGATCTGGCGCCGGGTCAGTTGGACGCGATGGACGCGCTGCTGGCCGACCGGCTGGGCGCCGGGCAGCGCGCCGAGGCGCCGACGGGCGTCGGCTTCTGCATGGCGATGAACGTCGAATATCTGCGCGCCCTGCCGGAATTCGACACCAGCTTCGGCAAGGGCTATGGCGAAGAGGTCGACTGGTGCCAGCGGGCGCGGCTGCGCGGTGGGCGCAATCTGGGGCTGGGCGGGCTGTTCGTGGAACATCGCGGCGGCGTCTCGTTCGGGTCCGAGGCCAAGCAGCAGTTGATGCGGCAGAACAGCGTCGTGATCTCGACCCGCTACCCGCAATTCGACGCGCAGGTGCAAAGCTTTATCCGCAACGACCCGCTGCTGGCCTCGCGGCTGGCCTGGGGTCTGGCCTGGGCGGCGACGCGCGGGCCGGATGCACGGGGAAAAGGCGGGCGGGTGCGGGTCTATCTGGTCCATGACATGGGCGGCGGGGCCGAACATGACGCGGCGCGCCGGGCGCGGCTGGACCTGAAGGCGGGGGATACGCCGGTCATGCTGCGCGTCGGCGGGCTGTCGCGCTGGCAGATCGAGCTTGCGACCCCCATCGGCGTCACCCGCGCCGAGACGGACGACACCGAGCTGATGCTGCATCTGCTGAACCTCGTGCCGGAGAAGACGGTGATCTATTCCTGCGGCGTCGGCGACCGCGATCCGATGTCGCTGCCGGACATCCTGCTGGCGCTGTGTCAGGGGTCGGGCGACCGGCTCGAGGTGCTGTTTCACGACTACTTCCCGCTCAGCCCCTCTTACACGCTGCTGGACAGTGACGAGGTCTATCGCGGCGTGCCCGAGGCCGAAACCAACACCGACCCCGCGCATGAGCTGGTGACGCCGGACGGCCAGCGCGTGACGCTGGCGCAATGGCGCGCGGCGTGGGGGCGGCTGATGGCGCGCGCGGATCGGCTGGAGGTGTTTTCCGATAACGGCGCCGGCATCGTCGCCGCGGCCTATCCCGACCATGCGGCCAAGATCGCCGTCACGCCGCACCGGATGCTGCATGTGGTGCCGGAACTGCCCAAGCCCGCGCCGGATGCGCCGCCGGTGATCGGGGTGCTGGGCAATATCGGGCTGCACAAGGGCGCGACGGTGCTGCGCGACCTGTCCGCGCTGCTGGCACGCAGCGGGCAGGCGCAGTTGGCGGTGATCGGCAGCGTCGATCCGTCCTATCCGCTGGCGCCCTCGGCGCGGGTGCACGGACATTACAAGCCCGCCGACATCCCGGCGCTCGTGTCCCGCTATGGCATCACCTGCTGGCTGATCCCGTCCATCGTGCCCGAGACGTTTTCTTTTACCACCCATGAATGTCTGGCCACCGGTCTGCCGGTCTGGGCCTTCGATCTGGGGGCGCAGGGCGACAGCGTGGCCAGCCATGCGGCCGAGCGGGGGCAGGGCGGCGTGCTGCCGATCCCGCAGGGGCCGGGCGATCTGCAGGCCATGGTCGATTCGATGACTGCCAGCTAGCACGCGGATTCGGGACAAGAAAATCGGCCGGGCCTAGTGCGGCTCCGCTTCGCTTCGGCTAAAGACGGGCAGCGACCCCGCCAAGGATGAACTATGCCGCCCCAGTTTTTCGACCCCGAGGCCGACCAGAGCACCTATCACCACTGGTCCAGCCGCCCCGCCCCGGCGAAAACCTATTTCATCCTGTTCACCCCGCGCAGCGGCAGCACATGGCTGAACAGCCTGCTGACCCAGACCGGCGCGATGGGCATCCCGAAAGAGTGGTTCAACCCCGAACATATCCTGATCGCCAGCCGCCATTGCGGGGCGCGCGATCTGGACCAGTTCGTCACCGCCGTCACCCGCTCGCAGGCCAAGGGGGATGTCTTCGGGGCCGAGATCACCTATCACCAGATGACCCGCCTGTTCGGCAGCCCCGAGGCGTTCCTGCAGCGGTTTCCGGCGGCGGCGTTCTTTTTTCTGATCCGGCGCGATATCGTCGCGCAGGCGATCTCGATGCACAAGATGGTCCGCACCAGCGTCAGCCATTCCGCGATCAGCGACGACGCGACGATTGCCGAAAGCGACGCCGCGCATGAATATGATGCCGAGCAGATCGCCTGGTGGGTCAACCGCATTCGCGAGGCCGAGGCCGGAATCGAGGCGATTATCGCCGCCCACGCGCTGCGACCCGTGCGGCTGTCCTATGAGCAGATCACCCGCGACGGGGCAGAGACGGCAACCCGCGATTTCGCCGCAAACCTGGGCGTGACGCTGCCGCAGACGGTCAAGCTGTCCTCGCGCCACCGCAAGATCGGCACCGACAAGAACCAGGCCTTTGCCGAGCGGTTCCGCGCCGAACAGGCCGAGTTGCTGCGCCGCGTCGATCAGGACCGCGCGGCGCTGCTGGCGCTGCATCCCTAGCGTCAGATCAGGCCCAGTTCCGGCCCGCCGCCTCGCATCCGCTCGACCAGATCGGCGCGGAACCGCTCGCGGAAGGCGTGGTTGGTGGCGTCGGCCTGCTTGCTGAGCGAGGGCGGCGCCACTGTCACCCCATCCACATCCTGACCCAGCAGGCGCAGCGCCGACTGCACCCAGGGCAGCGGGTCATCGCGAAACACCTCGTAGGTGACGGTCAGATGCGGCACGCCGAGGGACGCGGTCAGCAACTGCCCGGCGCCGTTTTCCTGATTGAAGCGGTTCAGCCACTTCACGATCCCGTCGAAATCATATTCCGGCGGCGCCTTGTCCGCGCCGGTGACGAAGCTGGCCCATTTCCCGGTCTGGCTGGCGATCAGCATCGACACCGCCTGCGCCAGCAGGTTCTCGCGCACCACCCGCAGCACCACCAAGCCGTTGAACATGCCGGTGATGTTCCAGCGCTGCAGCATGGCCAATTGCCCGGCGCTGGCCTTGACGCCGTAATGGGTCGGCCCGTCCTGCAGCGCCTCGTTGACCTGGCTGGCGAAATAGTCGGGATAGTTGGCGATCCCGCTGGCGGTGGCGCGGCGGACGACCTCTTGATGGTTCAGCGATTCGGTCAGGCCCGCGATGCGGCCGGTGCCGCGCAGATAGTCGCCGAACAGGTTCGAGCCGCAGCGATTGGTGAACAGCAGCACCGTCAGCGGGGTCGGGAACAGCGGCGTGTCGACGCGGTATCGGGTGCGGCCCTGAAAATGGCTCGCAATGCCGGTTTCGTGGACATTGCCCTTGATCAGAAAATCGGTGGTCCTCATCGCGGCCCTCGTTCTGGTTCAGACCGGCGCAAAGCGGCCTGGGTCGGGGGTTTCGGACAAAAGCGTCGTCTCGCGCCGCAGCCAGTCGTGAAAGCTGCCCGCGCCGGTGGTCAGCGGCCGGGGATAGTCGGCCTGCAGCTGCTTGTCGCGGCGATAGAGGATGCGGGCGGATTTCGGGATCGTCTCGCCATTGTCGAAATGGCCGTAATGCCACCAGCCGGGCGGGATGCGGTCGCTGGTGGCGGCGGCGACCTGATGGCGATACCACCACCACAGCTCGTAGATCTCGATATTGTCGCCGGCATAGCGCTGAGTCATCATGTCGCCCACCGCGCCCAGCTTGGTGAAGTGATAGAAGCGCAGCGACCGGCCATTGATCAGCGCCCGGCCCTGATCGTCATAGGACATGCGCCGCTGGCTGAGGTTCCAGCTTGCCACGTTATAGCCCGGATCGCGCAGCACCTTCACCCGGTCGAAGAAGCATGGCACCAGATTGCACCATTTCTGGTCCACGAAGATGCCCAGTTGCAGGTCGTCATGGCACCAGTCATGCAGCCGGTCGTCCCACCAGGCGGCAAAGCGGCGGCCCTCGGCATCATTGGCAAGCGCGATGAAGCCCAGGTTGAAGACGCCGTATTGCAGCGACTCGATCTCGTTGTCGCGGATGGCGAGGGGGCGCGAGGCGGGCTCGGCCTCGACCTGATGCGGGGTCAGCACGATCGCGTGGTCGTCCAGCAGCGCCACCACCTCGTCCATCGGGTTCAGCACGGCGATGTCGGGGTCGAAATAGAACAGCTTTTCGCAGCCGGGCTGATCCAGCAGATGCACGCAGGCGCGGCCCTTGACGGCGGTGCAGGCCTCGACAATGTCGTGGCCGAACAGCCAGCTTTCGGTCTCGTCGCCGAACAGATCCTCGGCGGTCAGCATGGCGTCGAAGCCGAAGGCCTTGGGGTCAGGGTCGAAGCCGGGCGGCGGCTTGTCGGTCATCACCAGCCACAACACCCAGTCCGGATGCTGCTGTTTCAGCGTTTTCGCCAGCACGCGGGCGCGGTTGAGATAGCTGTAAGAGCAGCTTGTGAAGGCGTGGATGCTCATCTGCGGGCCTCGCGGGCGGCAGGGTCGGCGCGCTGCCACAGGTCATGGATCATCGCCCCCATCCGGCGCTGCGGCAGACCGGCGGCGCGGCTCGCCCGGCTGGCGGCGGCCAGTCGCGCGGCGCGGCCGTCATTCAGGAAGGCTGTCAGATCGTCCTGATCCGCCAGCACGACACCGCGTCCGGTCCGGCGGACGACCGCGGCGACATTGCCCGAACCGGCATTGGTGACGACGAAGGCGCCGCCGACCATGGCCTCGTATGTCGACAGCGAGAACGTCTCGTGACAGCTGGCCCAATGCAGGATCAGGTCGCAACCCGACGCAGCGATGGCGTCGATCATGGCATCGGGCGCGTCGGCGGTGACATGGACCGGCACGCGCTCGGCCGCGAACAGGGACGGCTCGCCGACGCCGAAATAGACGAAGCGAAAGCGCGGGTCGCGGCGATGGCGGATCAGCAGGTTTTCGAACAGCGGCCAGCCCTTGTGCGGCAGCGGGATGCCTGCAAACCCCAGAGTGATCGGGTGGGGGTCGCCCGCGTCCTCGGGCGCGTCCACCGGATCGGGGCCGGCCAGTGTCGCGTGCGGCAGCACGGTTTCCGAGGCCGCAGGCAGATCGCCCGCCCGCCGCCACAGATCCAGCGCCACCTGCGAGGGGGCGACGACATGGATGCGCGCCGCCTGAAACAGCGCCCGGATGCGGTCCAGATGGCTGATCCGCTCGGCACCAAAGCGGCACAGGCCGCACTCGGTCGAGGTGACGGGCGGCGCGCCGCAAAAGCTGACGCCGTTGCGCAGCAGCGCCGGGCTGGGGCAGAGCGTGATGTAGTCGTGCAGCCACAGCCACGCCTCGCCCCGCCCGGTGGCGGCGATCAGCCGTGTCACCTGCTCCGGCAGATGCCCCAGAAGCTGGTGGATCACCACGCGCAGATCATCCAGACGCGGCGCGATCAGCCGCGCCGCCATGACCACGGCCGAAACCGGGGCGACGCCGATCTCGGCCCCGTTCAGCACCAGACCCATCAGCGGATCGGGATCATGCGCCAGCCGGGGCAGCGGGCGCCACGGGTGCAGGTTCAGATAGGCCGCGCCCTGATCGTTGGCGACCTGCTGCTCGCGGTGGATGCAGAACTGCACGCCGCCGCTGACGCGCAGGTAGTTGTCATGACCAAGCGCAAAGATCAGCCGATCCGGGGCCGCGCCGGGTTTCAGGATCAGCGCCGCGATCTCGGCCCCGCTCAGCAGCGCGTCGGGGGCGGGCTTGGCCGGGCGGGCGGCGATCTCGTCTTCAAGCGGCAGCATGTGGCGCAGCCGCTCGACCCTCTCGCCGCCGGGATGGCGGGGGGCGCGGCCCTCGGCCCGGCCGCTGACCAGATAATGCCAGAACGGGTTCATCGGCAGCGCCGCGGTCAGCAGGTCGGGGTTGCTCTCCAGATAATGCCGGGTCGAGAATTCGGGCGTGGGATCGCGCCCCTCGCGCCAGCCGGTCAGCCAGTAATGCTCGACCGGATCGGCGCCTGACTCGCGCACATCGGGATACTGGCTCAGGTAGAACGCAGCGTCGAATTCCTCGCGGATGGCGGCGATGCCGGGCATGGTCCCGGCGCGGTGTTCAAGCGGGGTGGGCAGCAGCCGCCCCTCGGCCCGGCCATATTGCAGGTAATGCAGCAGCGGATGCTGGCCGCCCTGCGCGACGTCGCGGTTGATCGACAGATAGCCGTCGGTCGAGAAATCCGGATGCGGGTCGCTGCCCTCGCGCCAGCCGGTGCGCAGGTAATGCAGCAACGGGTCCAGCCCGGCGCGGGCGATGTCGGGGTTCTGCGCAAGATAGAAATCGGCGTCAAAGGCGTCCCGCGCCAGGGCGATCTCGTCTGCCGTGGGTTCATAGGCGGGCAGCGCCGCCGCCTGCGCCAGCTTGTGCAGCAGCGGGTTGAGGTTCTGCGCCTCGGCCTCGGGATGGGCGGCGAGATAGGCGGCGGTCGAGAATTCGGGCGCGGGGTCGCGGCCCTCGCGCCAGCCCTCGCGCAGGTAATGCAGCACCGGGTCGATTCCCGCCGCCGCGACATCGGGGTTCTGGGTCAGGTAATAGTCGCGGTCGATCAGCGGCGCGATCTGGCCGATCTGGGCGCGCTCACGTCGCTTGGCCGCCAGTTTCTGCAAGATCGCTTTCGGGTTCATGCCGGACGTCCCATTGGCCAGATATCTGCGCGATCCCGCCGCCTGCTGGGCCGCCCCATGGCGGGGACATGCGCGAGGCGGCTGGCCCGACCTCGCGCGTATAGATCAGATGGGCGGGTGATCTCAAGCCATGCGCGCTTGCGGTGGCGGCTGGGGGCGGGGTTAATGGGGTGGCGCAGGCCGGGGCGGTCGGGCGCGGGAAGGCGAGGCGGCATGGCAGGCGCGGCACCCTTGGCGCAGATCGTGGTGATGGGCGTCTCGGGCGCGGGGAAATCCACCACCGGCCGCGCCTTGGCTGCAAAGCTGGGGCGTGAGTTCATCGAGGGCGACGCCTTTCACCCGCCCGCGAATATCCGAAAGATTGCGGCGGGCATCCCGCTGACCGATGCCGACCGCGCGCCGTGGCTGGCGGCGCTGGCGGCAGAGCTGCGCCGCGCGGACCATGAGGGGCGCCAGATCGTGCTGGCCTGTTCGGCGCTGAAACGCAGCTATCGCGAGGTTCTACGCGGGGGTGCGGGGCGGCTGCGGCTGGTCATGGTCCACGGGCCGCGCGCGCTGCTGATCCAGCGGCTGGCCACGCGGCGCGGGCATTTCTTTGCGCCCGAACTGCTGGATTCGCAACTGGCCACGCTGGAACTGCCGGGGCCGGATGAGGATTGCGTCTTCGTCGATCTGGCGCTGCCGGTCGCGGCGCAGGTCGAACAGGCGGTCCGGGGCCTCTGGCCGCCCTAATCTGGGCCCGCCACCTCGCGCATCTGCATCGGCGTGGTGATCCCCAGCAGCGCCATGTCGCGGTCGATCTCGTCACGCAGCAGGGCGAAGGCGTGCGCCACGCCCGCCTCGCCGAAACAGGCGGCGGCGAACAGAAAGGGCCGCCCGACAAAGGTGAAATCCGCGCCCAGCATCATCGCCTTCAGCACATCGCTGCCCCGGCGGATGCCGCCGTCCAGCATCACCGTCATGTCGGGCACGGCGGCGCGGATCTGGGGCAAGGCGTCGATGGCAGTAATCGCGCCGTCCAACTGCCGCCCACCATGGTTCGACACGATGATCCCGTCGCAGCCGCAATCCTGCGCAAGCCGGGCGTCATCGGGATGCAGCACTCCCTTGACCACCAGCCGCCCCGGCCAGATGTCGCGGATATAGCGCAGATCGTCCCAGTCGAGCTCTTCCCGCCCGATCTTCGAGCGGACGAGGTCGCGGGAAAACAGCGGCGGGCCTTGCACCGACTCCATATTCTCGAAATGCGGCATCCCGCGCCGCGCCATCTCGCGGGCCAGCGTGCCCAGCACCCAACGCGGATGCGTCACCCCCTGCCAGATCAGGCGCGGGGTAAAGCGCAGCGGCGCGTCAAAGCCGTTGCGGGCGTTGTTTTCGCGGTTCCCGGCCACCGGCACGTCGCCCGTCACCACCAGATGATCGAACCCCGCGCGGCGCAGCCGATCCAGCAGCCCGCTGATCCGCGCCCGGTCGCCGGGAATATAGGCCTGAAACCAGCGGCTTTCGGCCTCGGCGGCGACACGCTCCAGCGGGGTCAGCGAGGCGGCCGAGCAGATGGCGATGCTGCCCGCCGCTCGGGCCCCGCGCCCCAGCACCACGTCGCCATCATAGGCCACAAGCGCCGAGAATCCCATCGGCGCGATGCCGAAGGGCAGCTCAAGGGTCTGGCCGAACAGCGTCGTTTGCAGGCTGCGCTGGGCGACGTTGCGCAGGATGCGCGGGCGCAGCGTGATGCGGCGAAAGGCGGCAATGTTGTCGTTCAGGCTCAGATCGTCCTGCACGCCGCCGCTGACATAGCCGAAGATCGACTTGGGCAGGTGGCGTTCCGCGCGCCGTTCGAAATCGGCCAGCGACAGCATCGGCCGCAGCCGCGCCGGCAGTCTCGGCGCCTTGTGCCGCGAGATCGAGATCGGGTTCGGTTCCCCCTGCCGCATTCAGCCCCCTGCCCCTGTGTCGTTGCCCATCCTGCCGTCCTGTCTGCCGAATCACCGCCCCTAGCCGTCTGGCGCGTGCTGCGCAAAGACTGGCATTTCCGCGCCAAAGCGGCCAGTCTGACCTCGCAGGCGGGCAGGAGGCGCGGGTGGATCTGAACTGCGACATGGGCGAGGGCTTCGGCGCCTGGAAGATGGGCGACGATGCCGCGATGCTGGCCGTCGTGACCTCGGCCAATATCGCCTGCGGTTTTCACGCCGGCGACCCGGCCGGGCTGTTGGACACGCTGCGGCTGGCGGCGGCGCGGGGCGTCGCCGTGGGTGCGCATGTCGGCTATCACGACCTCGCCGGTTTCGGTCGGCGGCAGATGGATGTGGCGCCGCGCGACCTGACCGCCGAGACGATCTATCAGATTGGCGCGCTGTCGGCGCTGGCGCAGGCGGCGGGGACGCGGGTGGCCTATGTCAAGCCGCATGGCGCGCTGTATAACACCATCGCCTGGGGCGGGCCGCAGGCCGAGGCGGTGATCGCCGGCATCCGCGCCGTCGATCCGGCGCTGCCGCTGCTGGCGCTGGCCGGTGCGCCGGTGCTGGCCATGGTCGAACGCGCCGGGCTGCGGCCGGTGGCCGAGATCTTTGCCGACCGCGCCTATCTGCCCGATGGCCGCCTGATGCCGCGCGACCGGCCCGGCGCGGTCCTGCACGACCCCGACCAGATCGCCAAACGGATGCTGCGCTTTGTCGAGACGGGGCAGATTGCCGCCGAGGACGGATCTGCGCTGCGCCTGCAGGGCGACTCGATCTGCCTGCATGGCGACAGCCCCGCCGCCGTCGCGGCCGCGCAGGCGATCCGGCGGCTGTTTGACGCCCATGGCGTCGCGCTGGCCCCGTTTGCCGGCGCCGCCTGATGCGGTTTCTGTCCGCAGGCGAGCAGGCGATGCTGGTAGAGATGGACGACCTGCCGCAGGTTCTGGCCCTGCATGCGAGGGTGACCGCCGCCCGCCCCCCGGCCTGCGCGAGATGATCCCCGCCGCCCGCACGCTGTTCCTGCGCTTCGATCCGGCGCTGACCGGTGCCGCCGGGCTGGCGCGCGCCGTGCTGGATGCCGAAACCGCGCCGGTGCCTAAGCGGGCCGGACGCCGCGTCTCGATCCCGGTCTGCTATGACGGGCCGGATCTGGACGAGGTCGCGGCCCTGACCGGGATGAGCTGCGATGAGGTCATCGCCCGCCACTCCGGCACCCCTTGGCGGGCCGCCTTCGGCGGCTTCGCCCCCGGCTTCTGCTATCTGACCGGCGGCGATCCGGCGCTGGACGTGCCGCGCCGCAGCACGCCGCGCCGCGCGGTGGCGGTGGGGTCGGTGGGCCTCGCCGGTGCCTTTTCCGGCGTCTATCCGCAGGCCAGCCCCGGCGGCTGGCAGCTGATTGGCCGGACCTCGCTGCCGATGTGGGACCTCGGGCGCGATACCCCTGCCGCCGTGCAGCCGGGGGACGAGGTGCAGTTCGTGCCTTGCGAGACCTTGCCCGAACCGCCGCCGCCCCCGGCGCGGCAGGCGCAGCCGCACGGGCCCGGCCTTCTGGTGCTGGCGGCGGGTCTGCCGGCGCTGTTTCAGGATCTCGGCCGGCCCGGCCTTGCCGCGCAGGGTATCGGCCGGTCCGGTGCCGCGGATCGCGCCGCGCTGCGCGAGGCGAACCGGCTGGTCGGCAACCCGCCCGGCAGTCCGGCCATCGAGATCACCGCGCCGCTGCATCTGCGCGCCGAATGTGCCGCCGTGCTGGCGGTCAGCTGGGCTGCACGGCTGCTGCTGAACGACCGCACCGCGCTGCCGGCGGGGCAGGCCTTCGCGCTCGATGCCGGTGATGAGCTGCGGATCATGCCCGAAGGCGGCGTCTACACCTATCTCGCCGCGCGCAAGGGCTTCGACGTGGCCCCGGTGCTGGGCAGCGCCGCGCGCGACACGCTGGCCGGGATCGGCCCCGCGCCGCTGGTGGCGGGCGACCGGGTCGGGCTGGGCGCGGGTCACGCGGATGCGGTCGGGCTGCCCTCCCTTGCGCCTGCGCCTACCCAGTCGGGCGTCATCGACGTGCCGGTGACGCTGGGGCCGCGCGCGGACTGGTTCGACGCCGAGACGCTCGCCCGCTTTCTGGCGCAGGACTGGCAGGTCTCGCCCCGGATCAGCCGGATCGGCACGCAGCTGTCGGGCGAACCGCTGACGCGGCGCGACCAGAGCGAACTCGCCAGCGAGGCGACCCCGCGCGGCGCGATCCAGATCCCCCATTCCGGCCTGCCGGTGCTGTTTCTGGCCGATCACCCCGTCACCGGCGGCTATCCCGTCATCGCCGTCATCGCCGACGCCGTGCTGGACCGCGTGGCGCAGGCCGCGCCCGGCACCACGCTGCGCTTTCACGCCCGCAGCGGCTTTGCCCCCATCACCCCCAGCCCCCGGAGCCCCGACCGATGAGCCAGCCCCGCCTGAGCCGCATCCTGATCGCCAATCGCGGCGAGATCGCGCTGCGCGTGCTGCGCGCCTGCCACGACACCGGCCGGCAGGGGATCGCCGTCTATGCCGATGCCGATGCCGGCGCGGACTGGCTGCGGCTGGCGGATGCGGCCTTTGCCCTGCCCGGCGCGACCCCGGCAGAGACCTATCTGAACATCCCCGCGCTGATCGACATCGCCCGCCGCGCCGGCGCGGATGCCGTTCATCCGGGCTATGGTTTCCTGTCCGAGAACCCTGATTTTGCCCGCGCCGTGACCAAGGCCGGGCTGGTCTGGATCGGCCCCGATGCCGACACCATCGCGGCGCTGGGCGACAAGCTGGCCGCCCGCCGGATCGCGGCCGAGGTCGGCGCGCCGCTGCTGCCCGGCAGCGAGGGGGCGCTGCCGGACTCGCAGGCGCTGCACGATTTCGCCTCCCGCCACGGAATGCCGGTCATCATCAAGGCAGCGGCCGGCGGCGGCGGGCGCGGGATGCGGGTGGTGCGCGAGATGGCAGAGCTTGCCCCCGCCCTCGCCGCCGCATCGCGCGAGGCGCAGGCGGCGTTCGGCAACCCCGCCTGTTTCGTCGAGCGTTTCCTCGACCGTCCCCGCCATATCGAGGCGCAGGTGCTGGCCGACCATCACGGCCGGGTCGCGGTGCTGGGTCTGCGCGACTGCTCGCTGCAGCGCCGCCACCAGAAGCTGGTCGAGGAAGCCCCCGCCCCGTTCATGCCCGACGATCTGGCGCAGCGCATCGCCGGGGCCGCCTGCGATATCTGCCGCCATGCCGGCTATCGCGGGGCCGGGACGGTCGAGTTTCTGCTGGGCGAGGATGGCGTGCTGAGCTTTCTTGAGGTTAATACCCGGCTGCAGGTCGAACACCCCGTCACCGAAGAGGTGACCGGCATCGACATCGTCGCCGCGCAGTTCCTGATCGCCGAGGGCCGCCCGCTGGACATCCCCGACATGCCCGCCCCGCGCGGTTATGCCATCGAGTTCCGCATCAACGCCGAAGACCCCGGCCGGGGCTTTCTGCCGACGCCGGGGCGGGTGACGCGGTTCGACCCGCCCGCAGGTCCGGGGGTGCGCGTGGACAGTGCGATGCGCGCCGGAGAAACCGTCCCGGCGGCGTTCGATTCGCTGATCGCAAAGCTGATCGTCACCGGCCCGACCCGCGCCGAGGCCCTGTCCCGCGCCCGTCGCGCGCTGGCCGAGTTCCGGATTGAGGGCGTGGCCACGACGCTGCCCTTTGCCCGCGCGGTGCTGGACGCGCCTGCCTTCAACGGGCAGGACACCTTCGCCGTCCATACCGGCTGGATCGAGCAGGAGTTTGCCGACAGCCTGGCCGCCGCGCTGCGCGTCCCGCAGGCCGAGGACATGCTGCTGCGCCTGCCGGTCGAGATCGACGGCCAGCGCCGCGACATCGGGTTTTCCGCCGCGGCCCTGACACGGCTGGCGCAGCATCTCGGCGCAACCCCAGCCGCGACCCCGCCGAAAGCGCCGCGTGACGCGACGCTGGATCGGGGGGGCTTGCAGGCCCCGGTGGCGGGCGTGCTGGCGCGCTGGCTCGTGGGGAATGGGCAGCGCGTCACCAGCGGCCAGCAGGTCGCGGTGATCGAGGCGATGAAGATGGAGATGCCGCAGACCGCGTCCCTCGCAGGCGTCCTGCACCATGAGCTGCCCGAGGGGGCAGAGGTGTCGGCAGATGAGGTCTTTGGGCGGGTCAGCGAGGCATAGACGCGGTGGCGGCCGGGCGCCGTTGCCTGCCGCCGAGGCAGGGAAGATTGAGAGTTGTGAGGGGGCGCGGGAGTGGCCGGGCGGTCCGTTGCGCGCCTCACCGCCGCCCGCTGTCCTATTGCCGCCCGCGCGACCCGCTGCCGTGACACGGCGCGACGCGAAGCCTATCAGCCACCCGGCGGACAGTGCCGCCGGGCGCGCGTGTCAGATCACCAGCTGGTCAGGACCGAACCTTCGTATTTCTCCTCGATGAACGCCTTCAGCTCGGGCGAGTGGTAGGCGTCCAGCAGGGGGGCGACCCAAGGCGCGTCCTCGTCACCCTTGCGGGTCACGATGATGTTCACATAGGGGCTGTCGGGCTTTTCCATCGCGATAGCGTCGGTCTTGGGGTTCAGGCCCGAGGCGAGCGCATAGTTGGTGTTGATGATCGCCACATCCGCATCGGCCAGCGCGCGCGGCAGTTGAGCGGCGTCGAGTTCCAGAAAACGCAGCTCCTTGGCGTTTTCGGTCACGTCGAGCGGGCTGGGGACCAGCCCGGTGCCCTCGGCCAGCTTGATGATGCCCAGATCCTGCAGCAGCAGCAGGGCGCGGCCGCCATTGGTGGGGTCGTTCGGGATCGCTACCTTGCCGCCCTGCGGCAGCTCGGCGATGTCGGTCAGCTTGTCGGAATAGATGCCCATCGGGGTGGTGATGGTGGTGCCGATCTCGACCAGTTCAAAGCCGCGATCCTTGATCTGGTTTTCCAGATAGGGGCGGTGCTGGAAGCTGTTGGCTTCAAGATCGCCATCGGCCAGCGCCTGGTTCGGAACGACATAGTCCGAGAACTCGATGACCTTGATGTTCAGGCCCTTGGGGGCGGCGATGCGGGCGACCTCTTCCATGATCTCGGCATGTTCGCCGGGCGAGACGCCGACCTTGATGTCGTCGGCCATGGCGGCGGTGGCGCCGAGGGCAAGGGCGGAAATCAGCGTGGTCAGGCGGAGCATGGGAAACCTCTTGTTACAGGGATCAGGTGACGGGACATCAGTGGCCGCGATTGCGCGGGGCGCGCCGGTCGACGCGGGCGGCCAGCCATTCGCCGGCCGATTGGACAAGCTGGACCATGACGATCAGGATCACCACCACGGCCAGCATCACATCGGGCATGAAGCGCTGATAGCCATAGCGGATGCCCAGATCGCCCAGACCCTCGCCGCCGACGGCGCCGACCATGGCGGAATAGCCGATCAGGCTGACCACGGCCAGCGTCAGGCCCAGGGTGATGCCGGGCAGCGCCTCGGGGACGAGCACCTTGCGGATGATCTGATAGGGCGTGGCGCCCATGGCGCGGGCGGCCTCGATCAGGCCGGCATCGACCTCGCGGATGGCGTTCTCGACCAGCCGCGCGATGAAGGGGATGGCGGCGATGGTCAGCGGCACAATGGCGGCGGTGGTCCCGATCGAGGTGCCGGCGACCCAGCGGGTGAAGGGGATGATCGCCACCACCAAAATGATGAAGGGGACCGAGCGCGCGGCGTTCACCACCAGCCCCAGCCCCCGGTTCAGCGCCGGCGCCGACAGCAGCTCGCCCCGCTGCGAGGTGGCCAGGAACACGCCAAGCGGCAGCCCGCCCAGCGTGCCCAGCACCGCCGAGGCCGCGACCATGTAAAGCGTCTGCAATGTGGCGCTGTAGAGCAGCGCGATCAGGTTAGCGGACATAGCCAAGCACCTCTGTCAGCAGCCCGTGACGTTCCAGATAGGCGCGGGCCTCGGCCCCCTGCGCCGCCTCGACCGAGATCAGCAGGTTGCCGAAGGGGCGGGCGCCGATTTCCTCGATGGCGCCGGCAAGGATGTTCACCGCCACGCCCAGTTCCGAGGTCAGCCGGGCCAGCATCGGGTCGGTGGCGTGATGCCCGGCGAAGGTGACGCGAATCACCTCGGCCGAGGCACCGCCCGGCCGCGCGGTTTCCAGCTTGCCGGCGATGAAGGCGGGCAGGGTGATGCCGGTGACGCCGGACAGGAAGCTGCGCGTCGTCGGGTGGTTGGGCCGGACAAAGACGTCATAGGTTTCGCCTGCCTCGACGATGCGTCCGGCCTCGATCACCGCCATGTGGCTGGCGATGTCGCGCAGCACGGCCATTTCATGGGTGATCAGCAGGATGGTCAGCCCCAGATCGCGGTTGATGTCGCGCAGCAGCGCCAGCACCGTCTGCGTGGTCTCGGGGTCGAGCGCCGAGGTCGCCTCGTCCGACAGCAGCACCTTGGGTTCGGTCGCCAGCGCGCGGGCGATGCCGACGCGCTGCTTCTGCCCGCCGGACAGCGCGGCGGGATAGCGGTCCGCCTGCGCCTGCAGGCCCACCCGCGCGATCAGGTCCATGACGCGGGGCCGGATGCGGCTGGCCGGGACGCCGGCGATTTCCAGCGGCAGCGCGATGTTGCCATAGACGGTGCGCGAGGCGAGCAGGTTGAAATGCTGAAAGATCATCCCGACCTCGCGCCGGATCGCGCGCAGGGCCGGCCCCTTGGCGCGTCCGACATCGCGACCGGCGACCAGCACGCTGCCCTCGGTCGGGCGTTCAAGGCCGTTGACCATCCGCAGCAGCGTCGATTTGCCCGCGCCGGACCGGCCGATGATCCCGCAAATGCTGCCCGGCGCCACGTCGAGGCTGACATCCTGCAGCGCCGCCACCCGGCCCGAGGCGGTCTCGAAGGATTTTCCCACCTTCTCGAAGCGGATGGCTGCGCCGGTTTGCGGAGAGGTGGACATGGTCTCGATCTGTCAGGCGTTGAACGGAAACGGAAAAGCCCCGCCGGCGAAAGCCTGCGGGCAGCGCGGCCTAGCCCGGATGGGCGGGGAAAGGCAAGGCACGTCGCGGCGGGGGGATCGGGAAAGGGCGGACATTCCGGCGCCCTGCGCGGCCCGGCGACGGCGTTTCGGATTGCGGCGGAAAGCCGCGACAGCCGCCTGAAACCGCGTGGCGTGATTGGACGCGAACCATTCCGGCTGCTAGCGTGCCGGCAAGGCCCGGTGAAAAAGGGCCGCGACGGGCAAGAAAGCACAAGGGGCAGGAACGTGATGTCATGGCTATCGGGACGGCGGCTGACGGTGTGTCTGCTGCTGGGGACGGCGGTGCTGGCCGGCTGCGGCTTTGGCCGCCGCCATTCGCCGCAGGATTGCATGGAACGGGCGATGTATTTCGAATCGAACCGCTCGAGCCGGGACGGGATGATCGCGGTCGGCAGCGTGGTGATGAACCGGGTCAGATCGCCCGATTTCCCGCGCAGCGTCTGCGGCGTGGTCGGGCAAAAGAACCAGTTCGCGCCCGGCATCATGACGCGGAAGATGAACGACCGCTCGCTGCCGCTGGTGCGCGAGGCCGCGCGGTCCGTCCTGCGCGGCGAGCGTCACCCGCTGACCGGCAACGCCCAGTATTTCCACGCCGCGACGCATCGCTTCGGCTATGACAACATGCATTATGTCGTGACCACCGGCGGCAACGCGTTCTACGAAAAGCGCCCCGCCATTCGGGTCAGCCAGCCGGTGCCGCTGCCCCCGATCGAGGGCATCACCCGCCGCCGCTAGGCCAGCACCGCCTCGATCGCGTCGCCGAGGCGGTCGACGAGGATGTCGACCTCCTCCGGGGCGATGATATAGGGCGGGGCGAGCAGGACGTGATCGCCGCGCACCCCGTCGATGGTGCCGCCCATCGGATAGCACATCAGCCCGCGGGCCATCGCCTCTTTCTTGATCTTGGCATGGGTCTTCAGCGCCGGATCGAGCGGCGTCTTGCTGTCGCGGTCGGCGACCAGTTCGACCCCCCGGAACAGCCCGCGCCCGCGAATGTCGCCGACATTGGGGTGCTGCCCCAGCCGCGATTCCAGCCCCGATTGCAGACGCTCGCCCATCGCCTGCACGTTTTCCATCATGCCGGGGCGGGCCATGATCTCGACCACCTTGTCGGCGGCGGCGGCGGCAATCGGGTGGCCGATATAGGTGTGGCCGTGCTGGAACAGGCCCGAGCCCTCGGCGAAGGCGCGATAGATCCGGTCGGACAGCATCACCGCCCCGATGGGCTGATAGCCGCCGCCCAGACCTTTGGCGATGGTGACCAGATCGGGGGCGATGCCTTCCTGTTCATGGGCGAAGATGGTGCCGGTGCGGCCCATCCCGCACATCACCTCGTCCAGGATCAGCAGCACGCCGTGGCGGTCGCAGACCTCGCGGATGGCGCGGAAATAGCCGGGGACCGCCGTCACCGCGCCCAGGGTGGCGCCGACGACCGGCTCGGCCACGAAGGCGATGACCTCATCCGCGCCCAGACGCCGGATCGTCTCGTCCAGCTCGACCGCCAGCCGCGCGCCGTATTCCTCGGGCGATTCGCCCGCCGCCATGTCGCGATAGGCGTAGCAGGGCGAGACGTGATGCGTTTCCGGCAGGATCGGCTGGAACTGCCGCCGCCGCCATTCATTCCCGCCGGTGGCCAGCGCGCCGATGGTGTTGCCGTGATAGCTTTGCCGGCGCGCGATGATGTGGCGGCGCTGCGGCTGGCCGATCTCGACGAAGTACTGCCGCGCCATCTTCAGCGCCGCCTCGACCGCCTCGGACCCGCCCGAGACGAGATACACATGCTCGAGCCCCCCCGGCGCCAGCCCGACCAGCCGATCCGCCAGCGATTCGGCGGCATCGGTGGTAAAGAACGAGGTGTGGGCATAGGCGATGGCGTCCATCTGCCGCCGCATCGCGTCCAGCACCTCGGCATTGCCGTGGCCGAGAGCGGTCACCGCCGCCCCGCCCGATCCGTCGAGGTAGCGCTTCCCCTGCGCGTCGGCGATCCAGACGCCCTCACCGGAAACGGCGCGCGGCAGATCCGGGCCGATGCTGCGATGCAGGATATGGGTCATGTCAGGTTCCTTCCGGGGCGGCTTTTGGCGCGAGTGAACTGGCCGCAAGGTTTCACCCCGCGCCGCGTTTCGCAAGGGCCAGAGGCGGGCCGAGTGGTGGGTTTGTCCGACCAATGGGCGGTCCCGCGGCATCTTGATTAAAGACTGTCTAAAAGGACAGGTAAAAGGGCAATGAAAACAGTTGCTCGCCGGAAAGGCCGGCTGTAACAAAGTCAGTGTTACCGGGGCGTTGCCCCATCGATTCGGTCACGTTCGTGGCGAGTAGTCTGTGGTATGTAGTTGCGAGTTGCCGGCGGTTTTTGGCTGGCCTTTCCAAACTCTTATTGCGCTGTCGCGGATCGTGTATCGCCACAGGGATAAGGGTTTGTCATGGCGTCAACTGAGTATCAGTCACTCTATCTGGGCAATGCGACCCGGATGGACACCTTCAACGGCGGCAGCAACGACGGGATCGTCGGTCAGGGTGCGGTCAATAACGTCCTCGGCGGCAAGACCATCGGGACGCAAGGCAGCCCGTTGTTCGCGCAGAGCACGAACCTGTCGCTGAACGACAATAACGGCGGAAACGGCGTCTCCTTCGACCACAACAACCCCGCTCCCCGAGACAACATCACCTATACCCGCGCTGGCCAGAACTATACCAGCGAGGCTGATGCCGGTGTCGTCGTCACCGGTGTGACGGTCGTGCAGGAACTGGGCGGCGGTCAGACCCAGACCATCACCATCACCGCACGCGTCCTGCAGATGACGAATGGCGACATGTTCCTGCTGGCGCCACTGTCGGGTGGCGATGACGAGGGGCAGGGGGAACTGGTCTCGCATCCGATCCGCTCGATCAAATTCAAGAACGAGCCCAGCTTCGTCACCAATTTTGCCCAGGTCTCGACGGATCGCGTGCCGCTGCTGTTCCGTGACGGCTTTGTCGATGGCACGGCGGATGACGATCTGATGGTGCCCGGCTATGTCGATGCCCGCGGCGACCGCGTCGATTCGAACGACGCGATCCTGCCCGGTCACACCGGAAATATGGACCATATCCGCGCCGGCGCCGGTAACGACACCGTTTATGCCGGTCTCGCCGCTGACACCGTCGAAGGCGGGGCTGGTAATGATCTGATCTATGGCCACGGCCCTGAAAATGTGGTCGGACCCGACGATAACGCCGCCGATGTTCTGTATGGCGGCACCGGCAACGACACCATCTATGGCCAGGGCGGTGACGACAGCCTCTACGGCGAAGACGGCAACGACGTCCTGTATGGCGGCACCGGAGACGACCTTCTGGATGGCGGCACCGGCAACGACGTCCTGTATGGCGGAACCGGGAACGACCTTCTGTTTGGCGGCGCCGGCAACGACACGCTGTATGGCGAGTCCGGGAACGACACGCTGAAGGGCGGGGAGGGCAACGACGTCTTGTATGGCGGCGCGGGTAACGACCTGCTCGATGGCGGCAAGGGGAATGACTTCCTCGATGGCGGCGAGGGCAAGGACACGCTGACAGGCGGCGACGGTTTCGATACCTTCGTGGCGGGCGACGGTGTCCTGATCAAGGACTTCAACGTCGCCACCGGCGGCAATATCGAAGACGGCGACATCGTCTTGGGGACGGGGCAGGACAACAACGACTTCGTTGACCTGAGCAAGTGGTATAACGAGCAGACCCTCGCGGAATGGAACGCGGCGAACCCGGAAAATACCTACGGCAACCCCCTGGGCTGGCTGCGTGCCGATCAGGAAGACGGCGTGCTGAACGTCATCGGCGACATGCGGATCCAGAACGGCGGGAACGCCGTCGACGGTGAGGATCTGACCTGGGACAACACCAACGTCGTCTGCTTCGGTGCCGATGCGCTGATCATGGCTGACGGTGACGAGGTTGCCGCGGGCGATCTGCAGGTCGGTGATCTGGTCGAGACGCGCGATGACGGGCTGCAGGCGATCCGCTGGATCGGCAAGCGGCATCTGGATGCCGATACGCTGGCCGCCTATCCGAACCTGCGTCCGATCCGTATCCGGGCCGGGGCGCTGGGCGATGGCCTGCCGCATAGCGACCTGATCGTTTCGCCGCAGCACCGGATCCTCGTGCGCTCGCGCATCGCGATGAAGATGTTCGGCGCGGCCGAGGTGCTGGTCGCGGCCAAGCAGCTGGTGCAGCTGGACGGGATCGACATCGCGACGGATCTGGACAGCGTGACCTATGTCCACTTCCTGTTCGACCGCCACCAGATCGTGCTGTCGAACGGCGCCGAGACCGAATCGATGTTCACCGGCGAAGAGGCGCTGCGCTCGGTCGGGCCGCAGGCACTGGCCGAGATCATGGCGATCTTCCCGGAACTGGCCCAGAACCACGCCGAGGCGGTGTCGGCGCGGATGCTGGTGTCGGGGCGGATGGGCCGCAAGCTGGCGGTTCGTCACGCGCAGAACGCCAAGCCGCTGCTGATGTAAGCGAGCGACCGTGACAACAGGAAAGGCCGGCGTTCAGCGCCGGCCTTTTGCGTTGGTCAGCCTGACAATAGCGGCGGCTAGACGCGCGGATCGTCCAGCAGGCGGGTCAGCCGCGCCATTTCCTCGCCGCTCAGGGTGATGCCGTCGCGCTGCGAGACCTCGCGCGCGGCAAAGCGGCGTTGCGAGGGCAGGCGGGCGCCTTGGCCCGAGATCGCCTTGAACAGCGTCTCGGCCCGCGCGAAGGGATCGCCGGGGCGCCCGGCCGAGAAGCGTTCGGGGCTCAGCGCGATCAGAAGCTCGCCGTGATGGGGCAGGTAGTCGGTGGTGCCAAGGTAATCCAGCGTCTCGCGGCTGGTCAGATCGCCGATCATCGCCCCGCCCAGCAGCTCGATCATGGTCGAGATGGCCGAGCCCTTGTGCCCGCCAAAGGGCAGCATCGCCCCGTCCAGCGCCTCTTGCGGGTCGGTGGTGGGCTGGCCGTCGCGGTCGATCGCCCAGCCTTCGGGCAGAGGCGTGCCGGCGCGGCGGTGCAGCTCGATCTCGCCACGCGCGGCGACCGAGGTGGCGAAGTCGAAGACATAGGGCAGCTTGTCGGGCCGGGGCCAGCCGAAGGCAAAGGGGTTCGTGCCCAGCAGCGGCGCGTTTCCGCCAGAGGGCGCGACGGTGGAATAGCTGGGGCACATCGCCAGCGCCGCGACGCCATGATCGCACAGCGCCTCAATCTCCGGCCAGAGGGCCGAGAAATGCGTGCAATTGTTGATGACCAGCGCGGCGATGCCCAGATCCTGCGCCCGCCGGGCCAGCAGCGGCGCGCCCAGATCGAAGGCGCCGGGGGAAAACCCGCCGCCGGCATCGACGCGGATGATCGCGCCCTCATCCTGTTGCAGCACCGGTTGCGCCTGCCCCTGCACCTTGCCCGCCGCCAGCGTCCGCAGACACCCCTCGATCCGATAGACGCCGTGGGATTTGCAGCCGTCACGTTCACCCGCGACGATCACCTGCGCCACCGGCCCGGCCTGTGCAGGCGTCACCCCGGCGTTCAGAAAGATGCGGGTGACAAGCTGGGTCAACTCGTCAATGGTCAGGGTCGTATCCGGCATGGGACGGCCTTCGCTCTGCTGGTTGCGAGGCATGTATACGTCATGTATGCAGGTCGGGCAACTCGACCCTGCCCCAGATCCGAAAAAATGGAGACCGAAGATGAGCTTTGACCCTCATGGCAAACACCTGATTGCTGGCGAATGGGTGGCGGGGGCCTCGCAGTTCCGGTCCGAGCCCGCGCATGGCCCCGCACATGATTTTTCCGTTGGCTCGCCCAAGCTGGTTGACCGCGCCTGTCAGGCGGCCGAGGCCGCGTTCTGGGACTATGCCCAGACCAGCCGGGCCGCGCGTGCCGATTTCCTTGACGCCATCGCCGACGAGATCGAGGCCCGCGCCGAGGCGATCACCCAGATCGGCAGTCAGGAATCCGGCCTGCCCGAGGCGCGGCTGCAGGGCGAGCGCGGCCGCACCACCGGCCAGCTTCGGCTGTTCGCCGATCATATCCGCAAGGGCGACTATCTCGACCGCCGCATCGACGCGGCCCTGCCCGACCGCCAGCCCCTGCCGCGTCCCGAATTGCGGATGGTGCAGCGGCCCATCGGCCCGGTCGCGGTGTTCGGGGCGTCGAACTTTCCGCTCGCCTTCTCGACCGCCGGTGGCGACACCGCGGCGGCGCTGGCGGCGGGTTGCCCGGTGGTGGTCAAGGGCCACTCGGCCCATCCCGGCACCGGCGAGATCGTGGCCGAGGCGATTAAGGCCGCCATCGAGCGCACGGGGATGCCCGCGGGCGTCTTCAGCCTGATCCAGGGCGGCGACCGCGAGGTCGGACAGGCGCTGGTCCAGCATCCGCTGATCAAGGCCGTGGGCTTTACCGGCAGCCTCGCCGGCGGGCGGGCGCTGTTCGACCTGTGCGCCGCGCGGCCCGAGCCGATCCCCTTTTTCGGCGAGCTGGGTAGCGTGAACCCGATGTTCGTTCTGCCCCACGCCGCCGCCGCGCGCGGGACAGAGATCGGGCAGGGCTGGGCCGGGTCGCTGACCATGGGCGCGGGTCAGTTCTGCACCAATCCCGGCATCGCCGTGATCGGTCAGGGGGCCGAGGGCGACGCCTTTGTCGCCGCCGCGGGTCAGGCGCTGCAGCAGACCGACGCGCAGGTCATGCTGACCGACGGCATTGCCAAGGCCTATCGCGAGGGCAAGGCGCGCTTCGACACCCGCAACGCGGTGACGCCGGTGCTGACCACCGACAGCAGCGGGCGCGAGGCGCGGCCGAACCTGTATGAAACCGACGCCGCGACCTATCTTCAGGATCACGCGCTGGGCGAAGAGGTGTTCGGCCCGCTGGGTCTGGTGATCCGCGTCAGCGGCGCGGACGAGATGGAGAGCCTGGCCCGCGGGTTGGAGGGGCAGTTGACCGCCACCATCCACATGGACGACGCGGACGCGGATGACGCCCGCCGCCTGCTGCCGATCCTGGAACGCAAGGCCGGGCGCGTGCTGGCCAACGGCTTCCCCACCGGGGTCGAGGTGGCCGACAGCATGGTCCATGGCGGCCCCTATCCGGCCAGCACCAATTTCGGCGCGACCTCGGTCGGCACGCTGTCCATCCGGCGCTTCCTGCGCCCGGTCTGCTATCAGAACATCCCCGCCTCGATCCTGCCCGAAGATCTGGCTTGACCCATACGGCCGGGCAGTCGAGGCTTTCCCCGCCTGCCCGGCCGATCCGCGCGGCCTGACGTCCGCCTCGGCGATGCTGGCCTCGCGGCCCGTCCTGATGTCCGGCCAATCTGCATACACGTTGTATTTTTTGTTTGATTTCCGGATCGGCAGACGTGATAAAAACGGGGTGGAATCGGTCGATCTCGACCCGATCACCGAAAGGGAGGAATCAATAATGAAAAAGGCAGTCATTACTGCTGTGACCTTCGCCGCGACCGCCTTGGCGGGTCCGGCCATGGCCGACAAGCTGGACGACATCATCGCCTCGGGCACGCTGCGCTGCGCGGTGGTGCTGGACTTTCCGCCGATGGGCTCGCGCGATGCCGACAACAATCCGCAGGGCTTCGACGTCGATTACTGCAACGATCTGGCCGCCGCGCTGGGCGTGACGGCGGAAATCGTCGAGACGACCTTCCCTGAACGCATCCCGGCGCTGGTCTCGGGTCAGGTCGATGTGGGCGTCGCCTCGACCTCGGACACGCTGGAACGGGCCAAGACGGTCGGCTTCACCATCCCCTATTACGCCTTTGAAAACGCCGTCGTCGCCAATGAAGGCGTAGAGATGACCGACTGGGAAGGCATGAAGGGCAAGACCGTCGGCGCCACCGCCGGCACCTATGAGGCGATCTGGCTGGAAGGCAAGATCAAGGAGTGGGGCGAGGGCGAGTTCCGGCCCTATCAGAACCAGGCCGACGTGTTCCTGGCGCTGTCGCAGGGCCAGCTGGACGCCACCGTCTCGACCGTCGAAGTGGCCGAGGCGAATGTGAAATCCGGCAACTTCCCCGGCATCCGCGTCGTCGACAAGGCGCCGATGGTGCCCGACTATGTGGCCCTGATCACGCTGCGCAACGAACAGGGGCTGCTGAACTATCTGAACCTGTTCATCCACCAGCAGGTCCGCACCGGCCGCTATGCCGAGCTGTATGAAAAGTGGGTGGGCGAGGGCGAACCTGCCGACCTGACCATCAAGGGCGTCTATCGCTGACGGGCTGACCCGGGCGGCGTGCGCGCCCCGCGCGCCGCCGCCCGGCACCACTGACACGCGAACGCCTTGGGGCCGTCATGTTCAATTATACCTTCCAGTGGAAGCAGGCCTACGCCAAGCTTCCGCAGATGCTGGATGGTGCGCTTGTCACCATGCAGATCGCGATCCTGTCCATGGTCATCGGGATCCTGCTGGCCATCACGTTGACCCTGTTCCGGCAATCCAACAGCCGCGTCCTGAAGGGCATCGCCACCACCTGGGTCGAGGTCGCGCGCAACACGCCGGCGCTGTTCCAGATCTATATGGCGCATTTCGGGCTGGCCGGGCTGGGCCTGCATCTTAGCCCCTACAGTTCGCTGCTGCTGGGCATCACCTTCAACAATGCCGGTTATCTGGCCGAGAACTTCCGCGGCGCGCTGAAGGGCATTCCCGACACGCAGGCCCGCGCCGGCTGGTCGCTGGGCATGACGCGGATTCAGGCGTTCCGTTACATCGTCGTGCCGCAGATGCTGCGGATCTCGTTTCCGACCATCACCAATCAGATGGTCTGGGCCGTGCTGATGACCTCGCTCGGGGTCACGGTGGGGCTGAACAAGGATCTGTACGGCGTCACGCAGGATCTGAACGCGCTGACCTTCCGCACCTTCGAGCTGTTCGCGCTGGCCGCAGTCATCTTCTATTTCATCGTCAAGATCATCCAGATCGGTGCGCGCCTGCTCGCGCGGCGCCTGTTCCGGTATTAAGGGGGCCGCGATGTTCGATACCGCCATCAACGCGAACGACCTGATCTTTCTGGCCAAGGGCGCCGGAATGACGATCTTCGTCACCGTGATCTCGGTCTTTTTCGGCACCGTGCTGGGCATCCTGTTCGGGGTGATCCGCTATCAGATCGGCCCGGTCTGGGCCGCGCCGCTGACCTTTGTGCTGGACATCTTCCGGTCGATCCCGCTGCTGATCCAGCTTGTGCTGACCTATGCCTTCCTCGGCATGGTGCTGAAGCTGGGGCTGTCGGGGCTGACCGTCGCCTGCATGGTGCTGACCATGTATTGCTCGGCCTATTGCGCCGAGATCGTGCGCGGCGGGATCGAATCGGTGCCGCTGACCCTGCGCCGCGCGTCCCGGTCCATCGGGCTGAGCTGGGGGCAGGACATGCGTTACATCGTCATGCCGCTGGCGACGCGGGTGGCGCTGCCAAGCTGGATCGGGCTGGCGCTGGGGGTGATGAAGGATTCGGCGCTGGTCTATGTCGTGCAGGTGACCGAGCTGCTGAAATCGACCCAGATCCTGATCACCCGGCTTCAGGAACCGCTGCTGCTGCTGGCCATCTGCGGCGCGTTCTATTTCATCATCAGTTTCCCCGTCGCGCGGTTCGGCGGCTATCTCGAAAGACGGTGGTCCAATGATTGAGATCGAAAACGTCCGCAAATCTTTCGGCACGCTCGAGGTGTTGAAGGGCATCGACCTGACCGTGCAGAACGGCGAGGTGCTGACCGTGATCGGCGGCTCGGGATCGGGCAAATCGACGCTGCTGACCTGCATCAACGGGCTGGAGCCCATCGATTCCGGCCGCATCTTGGTCGACGGGACCGAGGTTCACGCCAAGTCCACCGACCTCAACAAGCTGCGCCGCAAGATCGGCATCGTCTTCCAGCAATGGAACGCCTTTCCGCATCTGAGCGTGATCGAGAACGTCATGCTGGGCCCCCGCAAGGTGCTGGGCCAGTCCAAGGAAGAAGCGCGAGAGATGGCGGTCAAGCAGCTGACGCATGTCGGCCTCGCCGACAAGCTGGACGTCTATCCGGGCCGGCTGTCGGGCGGGCAGCAGCAGCGCATGGCGATCGCCCGCGCGCTGGCCATGTCGCCCGATTACATGCTGTTCGACGAGGTGACGTCGGCGCTGGACCCGCAGCTTGTGGGCGAGGTGCTGGACACGCTGCGCCTGCTGGCGGCCGAGGGCATGACCATGATCTGCGTCACGCATGAGATGAAATTCGCCCGCGAGGTGTCCGACCGGGTGGCCTTCTTCCATCAGGGCGTGATGGCCGAAATCGCCCCCCCGGCCGAGCTTTTCGGCAGCCCGGCCCATCCCGAGCTGCAAAAGTTCCTGGCCGCGACGCATTAGGGGTTCGCCATGTCACAACCGGATGTGATCGTGATCGGCGCTGGCGTCGTCGGTCTGTCGGCGGCGCTGGGCCTGCAGGGGCGCGGGCTGTCGGTGACGGTGATCGACCGCGAGGGGCCGGCGGCCGGTGCCTCGGCCGGGAACGCAAGCTGCTTTGCCTTTTCCGAGATCATGCCGCTGGCCTCGCCCGCGACGCTGATGAAGGCGCCGCGCTGGCTGCTGGACCCGCTGGGGCCGCTGACCGTGCCGCCGCGCTATGCGGCGCGGATCGCGCCGTGGATGATGCGTTTCGCCATGGCCTCGCTGCCGGGCCGGATGCGCCACTCGACCGAGGCGCAGACCGCCCTGATGGATCTGGCCCGGACCGAGCTGGAACCGTTCCTGCAGGCCAATGGCCACAGCAACCTGCTGCGCAAATACGGCAACCTGCAGCCCTACGAATCCGAGCGCGAGTTCCGCGCCAACCTGCCCGCATGGGAGGCGCGCGAACGCCACGGCATCGGCTTTCGCCACCTGACCCGGGCCGAGATGGACGATATCCAGCCCGGCCTTGCCCCGCGCTTCATCAGCGGCACCTTTACGCCCTCCTATTGGTCGATTTCGGACCCCAAGGATTACACGCTGGCGCTGGCCGAACGCTTTGTCGGGCAGGGCGGGCGGCTGGAACAGGCGGCGGTCAGCCAGCTGGGGGTCGTTGGCGAGATGGTTCATATCGACGGCCAGCCCGCCGCCCCGCGCGTGGTGCTGGCGGCAGGCGCCCATTCCCACCGCATCGCCCGCAGTCTGGGCGACCGCATCCCGCTGGAGACCGAGCGCGGCTATAACACCACCCTGCCGGTGGACGCGGTCGATCTGCGGGTGCAGCTGACCTTTGGCGGGCATGGCTTCATGGTCACGCGGCTGGATGACGGCATCCGCGTCGGCGGCGCGGTCGAACTGGGCGGGCTAGAGGCGCCGCCGAACTATCGCCGCGCGCAGGCGATGCTGGACAAGGCCAAGGCGTTCCTGCCCGAACTCGACACCTCGAACGGGCGACAATGGATGGGTTTCCGCCCGACCCTGCCCGACACGCTGCCGGTCATCGGCCCCTCGCGCGCGGGCGACCGCGTCATCTATGCCTTTGGCAACGGCCATCTGGGGCTGACCCAATCCGCCGCCATGGCCCGGCTGGTCGGCGATCTGGTTACCGGCCAGCCGCCCGCCATCGACATTTCACCCTTTGCTGCATCGCGGTTCTGATCCCATGGCGACACACACCTTCTCCTGCATCGACGGCCACACCTGCGGCAACCCGGTCCGCCTTGTCGCGGGCGGTGCGCCGCCTTTGCGCGGGGCCGACATGCTGGAAAAGCGGGCCCATTTCCTGCGCGACTACGACTGGATCCGCACCGGGCTGATGTTCGAGCCGCGCGGCCATGACATGATGTCGGGCAGCATCCTCTATCCGCCGACGCGCGAGGATTGCGACATCGCGGTGCTGTTCATCGAGACCTCGGGCTGCCTGCCGATGTGCGGCCACGGCACCATCGGCACCATAACCATGGGGATCGAGAACGGGCTGATCCACCCGCGCAGCCCCGGCCGGCTGGCGATCGAGACCCCCGCCGGGCGCGTCGACATCGCCTATCGCCAGGACGGCCGCTTTGTCGAAGAGGTGCGGCTGACCAACGTCCCCGGCTTTCTTTACGCCGAGGGGCTGACCGCGCAGGTTGAAGGTCTGGGCGAGGTCGTCGTGGACGTGGCTTACGGCGGCAATTTCTACGCCATTGTCGAGCCGCAGAACAGCTTTCGCGACATGGCCGATTTCACCGCCACTCAGCTGGTCGGGCTGTCGCCCCGCCTGCGCGCCGCGCTGAACGAGAAATACGAATTCACCCACCCCGAGCATCCGGCGATCAACGGGCTATCCCATATCCTGTGGACCGGCGCGCCGACGGTTCCGGGCGCCCATGCCCGCAACGCCGTCTTTTACGGCGACAAGGCCATCGACCGCAGCCCCTGCGGCACCGGCACCTCGGCCCGCATGGCGCAGCTGGCGGCGCGCGGCACGCTGAAGCCGGGGGACGAGTTCTGGCACGAATCCATCATCGGCAGCATCTTCAAGGGCCGGGTCGAGGCTGAAACCACCGTCGCGGGACGCCCCGCGATCATCCCCTCGATCGCGGGCTGGGCGCGGATGACGGGTTACAACACCATCTTCATCGACGACCGCGACCCGTTTGCGCATGGCTTCGTCGTGTCATGACCGCGTCCCGCATCCTGCCCGGCACCGGCCGGGGGCCGGTTCTGGCGATGCAGACCGGCCTCAGCTTCTGGGGCGGGGTCGATCCTGACAGCGGGCGGGTGATCGACGCCCAGCACCCGGCCTGTGGCGAGGCGATGGCGGGGCGGGTGGTGCTGATGCCGAACAGCCGGGGGTCGTGCTCCGGGTCGGGGACGATGCTGGAACTGGCGCTGAACGGCTGCGCCCCCGCCGCGCTGATCTTTGCCGAGCACGAGGACGTGGCGACGCTGGGCGCCCTGGTCGCGGCGCTGGTCTTTGACCGCCCGGTCCCGGTGCTGCGGGCCGGGCCCAAGGCGTTCACGCGCCTGTCCCGCTGCGACAGCATCGAGATCACCGAGGACGCGATCATCGGCCATGGCGCCGACCCCGTGACGCTGCCCCTGACCGAGCCGGCGCAGCCCGAACCCGCGCTGTCCCCCACCGACCGCGCCGTGCTGGCGGGCGAGGCCGGGCCGGCTGCGGCGCTGGCCATGCAGGTGATCCTGCGCATGGCGCGCCTGCAGGGGGCGTCGCGGCTGATCGACGTGACCCGCGGCCATGTCGACGGCACCATCCTCGCCAATCAGGCCAATCTGATCTTTGCCGAAAAGCTGGCGGCGATGGGGGCGCAGGTGCGGATTCCCACGACCATCAACGCGATCTCGGTCGACCGCCAGAACTGGCAGCAGCAAGGCGTGCCGCCGGTCTTCGGCGGACAGGCGGCGCGGCTGGCCGATGCCTATACCGCGATGGGCTGCCGCCCCAGCTTTACCTGCGCGCCCTATCAGCTGGATGACCTGCCGAAAGCGGGCGAGATGATCGCCTGGGCGGAATCGAACGCCGTCGTCTATGCCAATACCGTGCTGGGCGCACGGACGCCCAAGCATCCCGACTATCTCGACCTCTGCATCGCGCTGACCGGGCGCGCGCCGCTGGCCGGGGTCTATCTGGACGCGGCGCGGCGGCCCGGCTGCGTCTTGCAGATCGCCGCGCCGGACGCCGCCGATGACGCGCTGTGGCCGCTGGTCGGGCATCTGGCGGGGCTGCTGTCGCCGGACGCGGTGCCGCTGCTGCGCGGGCTGGAGGGGCTGAAGCCCTCAACCGACGATCTGCGCGCGATCTGCGCGGCCTTCGGCACCACCTCGGCCGCGCCGATGCTGCATGTGGCCGGGGTGACGCCCGAGGCGCATCTGCCGCCGCTGCCCGAGGCGCCGCACCACGCCGTCAGCCGCGACGATCTGGCCCGCGCCTGGCAGTCTCTGAACCACGGCCCCGGCCGGGTCGATCTCGTCGCCATCGGCAGCCCCCACGCCTCGGCCCGCGAATGTCGCCGCCTCGCCGCGCTGCTGGACGGGCAGCGCGTGCAGGTGCCGACCATCGTGACCACCGGGCGCGGCGTGATCGCAGAGCTGGCCGATGGCACCGCCGAGGCGCTGCACAAGGCGGGCGTGCAGCTGCTGCCCGATCTCTGCTGGTGTTCCATGACCGAGCCGGTGTTTCCGCCCGACACCACCGCCGTGATGACCAATTCGGGCAAATACGCTCATTATGGGCCGGGCCTGTCGGGCCGCAAGCTGCGCTTCGGCAGTCTGCGCGACTGCGCGCAGGCCGCGCTGACCGAGCGCGCCGCCGACCTGCCGGAATGGCTTCGCGCCGATGAAAGGACCGCCTGATGCGCAGCAGCAAGACCATCCATGTCATCTCGGCCCATGCCGAGGGCGAGGTCGGCGACGTCATCGTGGGCGGCGTCCTGCCGCCCCCCGGCGCGACCATCTGGGAGCAAAGCCGCCACATCGCCAGCGATCAGCGCCTGCGCAACTTTGTCCTGAACGAACCGCGCGGCGGCGTCTTTCGCCATGTCAACCTGCTGGTGCCGCCGAAAGACCCGCAGGCCGATGCCGCCTTCATCATCATGGAACCCGAGGACACGCCGCCGATGTCCGGCTCGAACTCGATCTGCGTGGCGACGGTGCTGCTGGATGGCGGGCTGATCCCGATGCAGGAGCCCGAAACGCATCTGGTGCTGGAAGCCCCCGGCGGGCTGGTGCGGGTGCGGGCCGAATGCGACAACGGCAAGGCGCGGCGCATCTTTGTGCAGAACCTGCCCAGCTTTGCCGGCGATCTGGATCAGCGGATCGAGGTCGAGGGCGTGGGTTCGCTGACCGTGGACACCGCCTTTGGCGGCGACAGCTTCGTGGTCGTGGACGCCGCCGCGATGGGCTTCGCCATGACCCCGGACGAGGCGCATGACATCGCCCGGTTGGGCGTGCGGATCACCAATGCCGCCAATGCGCAGCTGCAGTTCCGCCACCCGACGCTGCCCGACTGGCGGCATTTCAGCTTTTGCCTGTTCGCCGGGCCGATCACGCAGCGCGAGACGCATGAGGGCGGTCTTGATCTGCAGACGACCGCCGCCGTCGCCATCCAGCCCGGCAAGGTCGATCGCTCGCCCACCGGCACGGCGCTGTCGGCGCGGATGGCGCTGCTGCATGCGCGGGGCGAGATGACGGCGGCCGACCACCTGACCGCCACCTCGCTGATCGGGTCCAGCTTTGGCGGGCGGATCGTGGGCACGACGACGCTGGGCGAGCGCGCGGCGATCCTGCCCGAAATCTCGGGCCGGGGCTGGATCACCGGCATCCACCAGCACATGCTTGACCCCGACGACCCCTGGCCGCAAGGCTATCGGCTTTCCGATAGCTGGGGCGCGCGCTGACGCCCCGCCCCTTCCCTAAATCGCAAGAGACCGCCATGACCAAACCCGATCAGACCCTGCCCGAGCGCAAGCGGGGCGAAGGCGTCCGCTATGTCTACGAGATCCTGCGCGACGAGATCATCGACCTGACCCTGCCCCCCGGCAGCCCCATCGACGAGATCCAGCTGGCCGAGCGCCTGTCGATGTCGCGCACGCCCATCCGCGAGGCGCTGGTCCGGCTGGCGGGCGAGGGGCTGGTCACGACCCTGCCCAACCGCTCGACCGTGGTGTCGAACATCGACTTTCTGAACCTGCACAGCTTTTTCGACGCGCTGACGCTGATGTATCGGGTGACCGGCCGGCTGGCGGCGGAATACCGGACCGAGGCCGATCTGGCCGCCATCCGCGCCCATCAGCGCGACTTCGCGGCGGCGGTCGAGGCGCAGGACGCGCTGGCGATGATCGCCACCAACCGCGACTTTCACGCCGCCATCGGCGACGCCGCGCGCAACCCCTATTACGCGGGCCTCTTCAGCCGGTTGCTGGACGAGGGGCGGCGCATCCTGCGGATCTATTATTCGTCCTTCGAGGATCGTCTGCCGCAGGTCTATGTCACCGAACATGACGACATCATCGCCGCCATCGAGGCCCGCGATATCGACCGCGCCGACGCGCTGTCCAGCCAGCATGCCGACCAGATCGTGCGCAAGATCCAGCGCCTGATCGCCGAGGACCGGCGGCGGCCGATGCCGCTCTAGGGCCGGCCTTAAATCTGTCGACAAATAAAATGCACGATGTATTATCTGTCCTGAGCCTATGATTCGGGCGCATCGCGCGGCCCGCCACCGACAGGAGAGATCTGATGAACGCCACCATCTTTTCGGGCACGATCCCGGCGCTGATGACGCCCTGCAACCCCGACCGGACCCCGGATTTCGACGGTCTGGTGCGCGAGGCGCAGATGCTGATGGAGGCCGGCATGTCCGGCGTCGTCTATTGCGGCTCGATGGGTGACTGGCCGCTGCTGACCGATGACGAGCGGATGGAAGGCGTCGAGCGTCTGGTCAAGGCCGGCGTCCCGGTCATGGTCGGGACCGGCGCGGTCAACACCCGCATGGCCGTGGCCCATGCCGCCCATGCCGCCAAGGTCGGCGCACAGGGGCTGATGCTGATCCCGCGTGTGCTGTCGCGGGGCGGGTCCATCGCGGCGCAGCGCGACCATTTCAAGGCGATCCTGTCCGCCGCGCCCGACCTGCCGGCGGTGATCTATAACAGCCCGCATTACGGCTTTGCGACCCGCGCCGACCTGTTCTTCGAACTGCGCGCCGAGCATCCGAACCTGATCGGCTTCAAGGAATTCGGCGGCGCCGCCGACATGAGCTATGCCGCCGAGACCATCACCAGCCGCGACGAGGATGTGACGCTGATGGTCGGTGTCGACACCTGCGTCTATCACGGCTTCGTCAACTGCGGCGCGACCGGCTCGATCACCGGGATCGGCTGTGTGCTGCCGCGCGAGGTGCTGCATCTGGTGGCGCTGTGCAAGGCCGCCGCCGCCGGCGATGCCGACGCCCGCGCCCGCGCCCGCGAGCTGGACGACGCGCTGAAGGTGCTGTCCACCTTTGACGAGGGGCCGAATCTGGTGCTGTATTACAAGCATCTGATGGTGATGCGCGGCCACAAGGAATTCGCCACCCATTTCATCGAGACCGACGCCCTGTCCGACAGCCAGCGCAACTTTGCCGAGGCGCAGTTGCGGCTGTTCGACAGCTGGTATGCCGACTGGTGCAAGCAGGGCGGCGCGGTCCAGAAATACGCGGCCTGATCGAGGGCTGATGCGTGATGCAGCGGCGCCGCCCGGTCGGGGCGGCGCCGTTTCCGTTTGTGCTGGCGGTCAGGGTCACGTGGTCTGTCCGGCAAGGTCCGTCCGGCGCTTGCCCACGCCGGACGACAGGCTCACCCCGCCATCAGCGCCGCATTGCCGCCGGCGGCGGTGGTATCGACGCACAGATGCCGCTCGTGCGAGACATGGGCGAGGTCGGGCATGGCGGTGATCAGCGGGCGGATCGGGCCGGACTGGTCGGCCAGCAGGCAGGCCAAGGCGCGGGCATGGTCGGCATCGCCCCACCAGATCACCCCGGAATAGCCGGTCAGCCGGTTCAGCGCCTCGGGCGGCAGCGCGCCCTGGACCGCCACCGCGCGACCACCGAGCGCCTCGACGGCGGCGATCTGGGCGGCCACCGCCTCGGCCCCGGGGCCAAGCGCCAGCAGCGGCGCGCGGGTGACGGCGGTCAGCTGGTTCAGCTCGCCCGTCGGGCCGGGCATGATGCGGCGGCCAAGGGCCTCGCCCGAACCAAGGCGTGACAGCGCGGCCTGAATGGCGGCTTCATCGGCCTTGCCCTCGGGCTGGCCGCACGGCTGCCCATCCTGCTGCGATGCAGGCTGGGGGGCCGGCTGCGGCGCCAGGAAGCGGGGCAGATAGTTCGGCCCGCCCGCCTTGGGGCCGGTGCCCGACAGCGCCTCGCCGCCAAAGGGTTGGCTGCCGACGATGGCGCCGATCTGGTTGCGGTTCACATAGGTATTGCCGACGCAGATGCGGTCCGCGACCTCCTGCACGCGGCTGTCGATGCGGGTGTGCAGCCCGAAGGTCAGCCCATAGCCGCGCGCGTTCACATCCGTGATCACCTGATCGAAATCGCGGGCGCGATAGGTGGCGACATGCAGGACCGGGCCGAACACCTCGCGGTCGAGATCGGCGATCCCGTCCACCTGCACCAGCGTCGGGGCGACGAAATGCCCGCCCTCGGGCCGGTCGAGGCGGTGCAGGATGCGGTTGGCGCGGGCGTCGAGGTAGCTGTCGATGCCCTGCTGCGCCTCGGCGTCGATGACCGGGCCGACATCGGTGGACAGCGGCCAGGGGTCGCCCACCGTCAGTTCGTCCATCGCGCCGGTCAGCATCTCGATCACCTGCGGGGCCACGTCGTGCTGCAGATAAAGGCAACGCAGCGCCGAGCAGCGCTGACCGGCCGAGCGGAAGCTGGAGGCGACGATATCGCGCACCGCCTGTTCGGGCAGCGCGGTCGAATCGACGATCATCGCGTTCAGCCCGCCGGTCTCCGCGATCAGCGGCGCGCCGGGCGCCAGATGCTGCGCCATGGACTGCGCGATCAGACGCGCCGTCTCGGTCGAGCCGGTGAAGACCACCCCGTTCACACCGGGGTCAGAGGTCAGCGCCGCCCCCACCGTGCCGCCATCGCCGGGCAGGAATTGCAGCGCCGTGCGCGGCACGCCCGCCTTGTGCAGCAGCGAGACGGCAAGGCCCGCGATCAGCGGCGTCTGCTCGGCCGGTTTGGCCAGCACCGCGTTGCCGGCCATCAGCGCCGCCGCGATCTGGCCGGTGAAGATCGCCAGCGGAAAGTTCCACGGGCTGATCGCCGCGATGACGCCGCGCGGGCTCTCGGTCCGGGCCTCGCCCTCGCTGGCGTAATAATGCAGGAAGTCGACCGCCTCGCGCAGTTCGCCCACCGCGTCGGGCAGGGTCTTGCCGGCCTCTTGCGCCAGCAGGGCAAAGATCGCGCCGAATTCGTCTTCATACAGATCCGCCGCCCGGTGCAGCACGCGGGCACGCTCGCTGGGGGGCGCATCCCAAGGCTGCGCATCGGCCACGGCGCGGCGGGCAGTGTCGGCATCGGCCATCAGCACCTGCGCCAGAACCTCGCCCGTCGCCGGGTTGGCGATGGCGCGTTTCTCGCCCGTGGGGTCCGACACCGTCAGCGGCCCCTGATCGGGGGCGATGCGGGCGGCGCGGCGGGCCTCGTCGATCCGCGCCAGCGTGTCGTCGTCGGTCAGATCGAAGCCGCGAGAGTTCGGCCGCCCCTGAAACAGCGCCTCGGGCGCCAGCAGCGCGGCGGGGGCGTGGGCATGGTCCAGCGCGGCAAAGGGGTCAGCGGCGATCTCGGTCGCCGGGACATCCTCGTCCATGATCTGATGGACAAAAGACGAGTTCGCGCCGTTTTCCAGCAGGCGGCGGACCAGATAGGCCAGCAGGTCGCGATGCGCGCCGACCGGGGCATAGATGCGGCAGCGGGTGCCGTGATCGGCCATGACGATGTCATGCAGCCGCTCGCCCATTCCGTGCAGGCGCTGGAATTCGTAATCGACGCCCTTGGCCAGATCCAGAATCGCCGCGACGGTGTGGGCGTTATGGGTGGCGAATTGCGGATAGATGCGGTCGGCATAGCCGATCAGCTTGCGGGCATGGGCGATATAGCTGACATCGGTTTCGACCTTGCTGGTGAACAGGGTGAAATCGGGCAGCCCCTCGACCTGCGCGCGCTTCATCTCGGTATCCCAATAGGCGCCCTTGACCAGCCGCAACATGATCTTGCGGTCCAGCCGTTGCGCCAGCTCGTGCAGCCAGTCGATGACCATCCCGGCGCGCTTGCCATAGGCCTGCACCACCACGCCAAAGCCGTCCCAGCCGGCCAGTTCCGGGTCGGCCAGCACCTCGCGGATGACGCGCAGCGACAGCACCAGCCGGTCCTGCTCCTCGGCGTCGATGTTCATGCCCATATTCGCCGCCCGCGCCTGCCGCGCCAGATCGCGCACCACCGGCACCAGTTCCGCCAGAACCCGGTCCTGCTGGGCGACCTCGTATCGGGGATGCAGCGCCGACAGCTTGATCGAGATGCCCGGATTGGCCTGAACCGAGCCCTTGTCGCAGGATTTCGCGATGGCCTTGATCGCGGCCGCATATTCGCGGGCATAGCGGGCGGCGTCGGCGGCGGTCATCGCGGCCTCGCCCAGCATGTCATAGCTGTAGCTGAAGCCCTTGGCCTCCAGCGTCCGGGCACGGTCGAGCGCCTGTTCGATGGTCTGGCCCAGCACGAATTGCCGGCCCATCTCGCGCATGACGCGGCCGACGGCGGTGCGGATCACCGGCTCGCCCAGCCGGCGGATGGCGCCGCGCAGCGTGCCGACGACGCCTGGCTGGTCGTCATCCAGGACCTTGCCGGTCAGCATCAAGGCCCAGGTCGAGGCGTTGACCAGCGAGGACGACGCCTCGCCCAGATGCTTGCCCCAGTCCGAGGGCGCGATCTTGTCCTCGATCAGCGCGTCGATGGTGATGCGGTCGGGGACGCGCAGCATCGCCTCGGCCAGGCACATCAGGGCCACGCCTTCGCGGGTGGACAGCCCGTATTCGGCCAGAAAATGCTCCATCAGCGTGGGCTTGTCCTCGCCCCGGATGCGGCGCACCAGCTCGGCCGCCTGCGCGCTGATCCGGGCGCGGCGGTCGGCGGACAGGTCGGCCGCGGCCACCATCTCGGCCAGCAGCGGACCGGCGGGGCGGAACTTGGCATCAGCACTGAAGCGGTCGAGATCGGGGGCAGGCATCGGCTTCTCCATCATGTCGGACAGGGTGATAGCGTATCGCGCATGGACGATGCGGCCAATCTGGCGCAGAATATCAGCCGGAACGACTGAATCGGACGGGTTTTTAAGGTCATGCAAGAGCTGGACAGCATCAACCGGCGCATTCTGGCGGAACTGGTCGCCAATGCCCGGATCCCGATGACCGAACTGGCGCGGCGGGTCGGGCTGTCCAAGACCCCGGTCGCGCAGCGCATCCGCCAGATGGAGGAGATCGGGCTGATCCAGGGCTATCGCGCGATCCTGTCGCCGCTGTCGCTGGGTCTGACCCATGTCACCTATGTCGAGGCGCGGCTGAGCGATACGCGGCAAAAGGCGCTGGAACAGTTCAACGACGCCGTCCGCACCATCCACGAGGTCGAGGAATGTTACATGATCGCGGGCGGGTTCGACTATCTGCTGAAGGTCCGGTCGCGCGACATGGCGCATTTCCGGCAGATCATGGCCGACCGCATCTCGGGCCTGCCGCATGTCCACGCCACCACCAGTTTCGTCGCGATGGAGGCCGTGGTCGAGCAGAGCTGGACCGAAATCTGACCCCGATCCCGCCCGCGCCCCGGTTGCCGCAAGGGCAGCATTGCGCGTCAAGCGGGCATTGCCCTTGGGTCCGAAGGGGCATAGAAACCGCGAGGGCCGTGTTTTCTCGCCTTCCCGGGCGTGTGCGCGCCATGAAGCTATCATCAGGCGGTTCTGACATGACGAACGCATTACAGGCGGGATTGCGCGCCGGCATCGTGATCTTGGCAGGATGGGCGGGGCTTGCGGGCGCCGCACAGGCGCAGGCACCGGGTGGTGCGCCGCCGCCGCCGCAGGTGACGGTGGTCACGCTGCAGGCCGATGACGTCACGCTGACCTCGTCGCTGCCGGGCCGCGTCACCGCCTCGGCCGAGGCGGAACTGCGGCCGCAGGTCAATGGCATCATCATCGAGCGTCTGTTCGACGAGGGCCGGGTCGTCGAGCAGGGCGATCCGCTGTATCGTATCGACCCCCGCACCTATGAGGCCGCCGTGGCGCAGGCCGAGGCCTCGCTGGCGCAGGCGCAGGCGCAATCCGACGCGGCCGAGCGCGACGCCAAGCGCATCGGCACGCTGCGCGACCGCAGCGTCGCCACCCAGCAGGCCGAGGACAGCGCCATCTCCGCCCGCGACGCGGCGGCGGCAGCGGTCAAGGCCGCGCAGGCGGCGCTGGATGTGGCCAAGCTGGATCTGGAACGCACCACCGTCTCGGCGCCGCTGGACGGGGTGATCGGTCTGGCGCAGGCCTCGCAGGGGCAGTTGGTGACCGCCGGGCAGCAGATGCCCATGGCCGTGATCCGCCGCATCGACCCGGTGCTGGTGGACGTGACGCAATCGGCCGCCGATATCGTGCGCTGGCAGCGGCAGGGGGCCGCGGCCTCGCTGCCCAAGGGCGCCGGGCATCACGTCTCGCTGCGTCTGGCCGATGGCAGCATCTATGAACATACCGGGTCGCTGACCGGGGCAGAGCCGCATGTCGATGAAACCACCGGCGTCGTCACCCTGCGGATGGAATTCGCCAATCCCGACGGGCTGCTGCTGCCGGGCATGTATGTGCTGGCGGATATCCCGCAGGCGCTGCTGACCGATGTCGTGCTGGCCCCGCAAGAGGGCGTGACCCGCGACCGGCGCGGCCGTCCCATCGCCTATGTCGTCAACGCCGAGAACGTGGTCGAGGAACGCCCGCTGGAGATCGTGCAGGATCACGGCAACCAGTGGGTCGTGCGCGAGGGGCTGTCGGCGGGCGACCGTCTGGTCGTCGCCGGGTTGCAGCGCATCGGACCCGGCGTCACGGTGACGCCCGAGGAACGCGCCGCGCCTGACGCAGCCCCGCCCGCCGCCGCCGCACCGCCGATCGAGCCGCCCACCGAGGCCGAAGCCGAGGCAGACGCGGCCACCGCGCCCGACGCCGCGACCGGCGATGCCGACGCAGAGGGTGCCGCCCCGGCGACGGAGGGCGCGACCGAAGCGGCCGCCGAAGCCGCCAGCGACAGCGCGACAGACACTCCGGCAGAGACCCCGGCAGACACCCCGGCGACCGAGCCATAAGGCCGGCGTCAGACAGCCGATTGGAAAGCAAGCGACATGGCCCGTTTCTTCATTGATCGTCCGGTCTTTGCCTGGGTGATTTCGATCATCATCATGGGCATCGGGATCCTGGCGGTGCGCGCCCTGCCGGTCGCGCAATATCCGCAGATCGCGCCGCCCTCGGTGACGGTCAGCGCCAACTATCCCGGCGCCTCGGCCGATACGGTCGCCAACGCCGTCACGCAGGTCATCGAACAGCAGATGACCGGGCTGGACGGGCTGCGCTATATCTCGTCCAGTTCGACCTCGGCCGGGACGTCGTCCACGGTGCTGACCTTCGAGACCGGGACCGATGTCGATATCGCGCAGGTGCAGGTCCAGAACAAGCTGAGCCAGGCCCTGCCGCTGCTGCCGCAGCCGGTGCAGCGCCAGGGCGTCACCGTCGAAAAGGCCACCACCGGCTTTCTGATGGTCATCGGCCTGATCGGGGACGAGAATTACGACGAAACCGACCTGTCCGACTATCTGGTCACCAACCTCGTCGACGACCTCAGCCGGATCGAGGGGATCGGCCGGGTGCAGGTCTTTGGCGCGCAATACGCCATGCGGATCTGGCTCGACCCCGAGCGCATGGCCGCCTATGAAATCGCGCCCGCCGATGTGGTCGGCGCGGTGTCGGCCCAGAACACGCAGATCTCGGCGGGTTCCTTCGGCGGTCTGCCCACGGTCGAGGGCCAGCAGCTCAACGCCACCGTCACCGCGCAATCGCTGCTGTCCACCCCGGCAGAATTCGGCCAGATCGTCTTGCGGGCCGAGGAAAACGGCGGGCTGGTGCTGTTGCAGGACGTGGCCGATATCGAGATCGGCGCCCAGTCCTATGTCGCCAATGCCAGCTATAACGGCCGCCCCTCGGCCGGGATGGCGCTGTCGCTGGCGCCCGGCGCCAACGCGCTGGACACCGCCGAGCGGGTCAAGGAGCGGATGGTCGAATTCGCCCGCTTTTTCCCCGAGGGCGTCGAATATGTCGTGCCCTTCGACACCACGCCCTTTGTCGCGATTTCCATCGAGGAGGTGGTCAAGACGCTGATCGAGGCCGTGGTCCTGGTCTTCATCGTCATGTTCGTCTTCCTGCAAAGCCTGCGGGCGACGCTGATCCCCACGCTGGCGGTGCCCATCGTGCTGCTGGGGACGTTCGGGATCATGGCGGTGCTGGGGTTCACCATCAACACGCTGACCATGCTGGCCATGGTGCTGGCCATCGGCCTGCTGGTCGACGACGCCATCGTGGTGGTCGAGAACGTCGAGCGGATCATGGAGGAAGAGGGGCTGCCCCCACGCGAGGCGACGCGAAAATCCATGGACCAGATCACCGGGGCGCTGATCGGCATCGCGCTGGTGCTGTCGGCGGTGTTCGTGCCCATGGCGTTTTTCGGCGGCTCGACCGGGGTCATCTATCAGCAATTCGCCATCACCATCGTCTCGGCCATGGGGCTGTCGGTGGTGGTCGCGCTGACGCTGACGCCGGCGCTGTGTGCCTCGCTGCTGAAGCCGGGCCACGCGAAAAAACGCGGGCTGTTCGGGATCTTCAACCGCGGCTTCGACGCCACCACGCGCGGCTATACCGGCGCGGTGGGCTGGATGGTGCGGCGGCCGCTGCGGGTGCTGGTGGTCTTTGCCTTGCTGGTCGCCTTGATGGTGACGCTGTTCATCCGCACCCCGCAAAGCTTTCTGCCCGACGAGGATCAGGGCATCATGTTCGTGCTGATCCAGGGACCGACCGGCTCCACGGTCGAGCGGACGCAGGCTGTCGTCCAGCAGGTCGAGGATTATTTCCTGACGCAAGAGGCCGAGGTGGTCGATTCCATGTTCGGCGTCACCGGCTTCAGCTTTGCCGGTCAGGGGCAGAACGTCGGCATGGCCTTCGTGCGGCTGAAGGACTGGTCCGAGCGTCCCGACCCCTCGCAATCGGTGCAGGCCGTGGCGGGCCGCGCCTTCCCGGCGCTGTCGGGCATCCGCGACGCGATGGTCTTCCCCATCGTGCCGCCTGCCGTGATCGAGCTTGGCAACGCCTCTGGCTTCGACTTCTACCTGCAGGCCCGCGGCGGTCAGACGCACGAGCAGTTGCTGGACGCGCGCAACCAGTTGCTGGGCATGGCCGCGCAAAGCGAGCTGGTGACCCAGACCCGCCCCACCGGGCTGGAGGATGCGGCGCAATACCGGCTGAACATCGACTGGCGCAAGGCCGGTGCCATGGGCATTACCGCGACCGATGTGGCCAATGTGCTGCAGGTCGCCTGGACCGGCGCCTATGTGAACGACTTCATCGACCGGGGCCGGATCAAGAAGGTCTATGTGCAGGGCGAGGCATCCAGCCGCGCCGTGCCGACCGATCTGGACAAGTGGCGGGTGCGCAACGCGACCGGCGGGCTGGTGCCGTTTTCCAACTTTGCGGAGGGGGAATGGACCTTCGGGCCGCAGGGTCTCAGCCGCTATAACGGCGCGCCGGCGATGCAGATCCAGGGCTCGACCATGCCCGGCGTCAGTTCGGGCGACGCGATGGCCGAGATCGAGCGTCTGGCCAGCCAGCTGCCCGACGGCTTCAGCGTCGCCTGGACCGGGCTGTCGCTGGAAGAGCGCGAAAGCGGCGACCAGACCACGCTGCTGTATGCGCTGTCGCTGCTGGCCGTGTTCCTGTGCCTCGCGGCGCTGTATGAAAGCTGGTCGATCCCGCTGGCGGTAATGCTGGTCATGCCCATCGGCGTGCTGGGCGCGCTGCTGGGGGCGGTCCTGGGCGGCTTCGACAACGGGGTGTTCTTTCAGGTCGGCCTGCTGACCGTGATTGGCCTGACCGGCAAGAACGCCATCCTGATCGTCGAGTTCGCCCGCGAACAGTCCGAGGCCGGGGTGCCGCTGTATCGCGCCGTGGTCGAGGCCGCGCGGCAGCGCTTCCGCCCGATCATCATGACCTCGATCGCGTTCTCGCTGGGCGTGCTGCCGCTGGCGCTGTCCACCGGCGCGGGGGCCAATGGTCGCAACGCCATCGGCGCCACGGTGCTGGGCGGGACGCTGCTGGCGACGGTGCTGGGCATCCTGTTCGCGCCGCTCTTCTATGTGCTGATGCGCCGCCTGCTGGGCCGCAAGGATCAGGTGGACGACGAATCGGCGGCGTGACGGCCTCGCCGCCGGTCCCGCCGTTTCCGCAAGGTCAGGACGCAGCATGAGCCGCACCGCTTTCGTCCATATCGGCCTGTCGAAGACCGGCACCACCTCGATCCAGCGCAGCCTTGCCCGGTCGCGCGACTGGCTGGGGGCGGCGGGGCTGTGCTATCCGGGGCATGGATCGGATCACGCGGAGCTTCTGGCGACCCTCCACCCGCAGGGGGCGGCGCATCACTATTTCAAGGTCTATGACGATGGCGACCCGCACGCGCGGGCGCAGCGTCTTTGGGACGAGGCCGCTGCGGCCAGCGGCGACGTGATCCTGTCCAGCGAGTATTTCGCGGGCCTCGGCAGGGCGGGGGCGGAAAGGCTGCGGGACCGACTGGCCGCGATGGGGTTTTCGCCGGTCGTCGTCTGCTACCTGCGGCACCCGGTCAATGCGGCGATCTCGCTGGCGCAGCAGATGATCAAGATGAATGACCGCAGCCTTGCCGAGGTGATTGCCGCACCCCCCGTGCCGCCGATCCGCAGCATCCTTGGGGCGTTTTCGGCGGTTTTCGGGGTCGCGAACCTGCGCGTGGTCGATTTCTCGGCGGCCGCGTCGCAGGGGCTGTTACGCAACCTCATGTCGATCCTTGGCCGGCCGGAGCTGACCGACGCACTGACGGTCGAGCGGGCGAATGAGGGGCTGACCATGGACGCGGCGATCCTGTGCGACCTGCACCGCCGCATGACGCAGGAAAACGGCCGCCCGCCCTTTCCGCGCCATCTGGTGTTTGAGCTGACCGACAGCAAGTTCACCCTGCCCGAGCCGACTCTGGCGAAGGTGCGTCAGGACGGGCAGGCGCATGTCGATTGGGTGCGCGAGACCTTCGGGGTCGAGCTGGTCGAGGCGGCGGTGTCCGCGCGCTATCGGCCGAACGTGACCCCTGCCTCGATCATGGCGCTGCTCAACGCGGGGCGCTAGGGGTCGCGCGAGGGGTCCTCAGACGCCCGCCGCCCTTACTCCGCGTCAGCGGGAGGCGTCTCCTCGGCCTCGCTCGCGTTCAGCTTGCGCAGCGCGGCGCGGAAGCTGTCGGCGGGGGTGTGGGCGAGGGTGACGGCGTTCGCCTCGGGGTGGCGGGCGAGGTGTTCGGCGATCAGGCGGTGGCCCAGACCATAGCCCGACCAGCGGCGGATCTTGCCGCTGCCAAAGAACCATTCCGCGTGGTCGTAATCGCGCCGCGACCATTCCTGCGCGGCGCGGCGGGCCAGCCCGTCGGACGGATTCACCGCGTCCCAGGGGTCGGCGGCGCCGCCCAGCACCTGCCGGACGAAATGCCCCGCCAGCCCCTCGCTGACCAGGGCCTCGCCCAGCGATTTGCCATAACCCGGCCCGTCCCAGCGGATCAGGTGGTGGAATTCATGCACCAGCGTCCGGATGAAGATCTCGGCCGAGAAGCGCGCCGGGTCGATGGTGATCTGAATCTGGCCCGGCGCGGGCGCATAGCCGCCGATCCCCCAGCCGGTCATCACCTCGTCACCGCTGCAAATCACCAGATCGAAGGGCGGCAGGTCGGCATGTTCGCATGACCGCGCCACGGCCTCGCGCGTGGCGGCGCGGGCCTCGGACAGAAGCCCGATCAGCGCGTTCCGCGCGTTCAGGAAATGCAGGTGATAGACCATGGCGTGGGGCGGGCGGGGCCGGATCAGACCTCGGGGACCAGAACCTCGCGCTTGCCGACATGGTTTGCGCTGCTGACCACGCCCTGTTCCTCCATCATCTCGACGATGCGTGCGGCCTTGTTATAGCCGATCGCCAGCTTGCGCTGAATATAGCTGGTCGAGCATTTGCGGTCGCGCGCCACGATCATCACCGCCTGATCATACAGCACGTCATCGCCATCGGCCGAGTTGCCAAGGCCCAGAACGGCGTTGATGTCGCTGGCAACGTCGTCTTCAGGGCCGTCCACCACGCCGGATTTATACGAGGGCGGGCCAAAGGATTTCAGGTGGTTGACGACCTCTTCGACCTCTTCATCACTGACGAAGGGGCCGTGGACGCGGGTGATGCGGCTGCCGCCGGCCATGTAGAGCATGTCGCCCTGACCCAGCAATTGCTCGGCCCCCTGCTCGCCCAGAATGGTGCGGCTGTCGATCTTGGAGGTGACCTGGAACGAGATCCGGGTCGGGAAGTTCGCCTTGATCGTGCCGGTGATGACATCGACCGAGGGGCGCTGCGTGGCCATGATCAGGTGGATGCCGCTGGCCCGCGCCATCTGCGCCAGACGCTGGATGCAGGCCTCGATTTCCTTGCCGGCGACCATCATCAGGTCGGCCATCTCGTCCACGATGACGACGATATAGGGGAAGGTTTCGGGCTGGAATTCCTCGGTCTCGAAGACGGGTTCGCCGGTGTCCTCGTCAAAGCCGGTCTGGACGGTGCGGCGGAACATCTCGTCCTTGGCCAGCGCCTCGCGGACGCGGCCGTTATAGCCCTCGATGTTGCGGACGCCCATCTTGGACATCTTGCGGTAACGCTCCTCCATCTCGGCCACGACCCATTTCAGCGCCACCACCGCCTTTTTCGGGTCCGTCACCACGGGCGAGAGCAGATGCGGAATCCCGTCATAGACCGACAGTTCCAGCATCTTGGGGTCGATCATGATCAGCCGGCATTCCTCGGGCGTCAGCTTGTAAAGCAGCGACAGGATCATGGTGTTGATGGCGACCGACTTGCCGCTGCCGGTGGTCCCGGCAATCAGCAGATGCGGCATCTTGGCGAGGTTGGACACCACCGGGCCGCCGCCGATATCCTTGCCCAGCGCCAGCGGCAGCGGAAAGCCGGTGTCGCCGTAGGCCTTGGCCGACAGGATCTCGCGCAGCAGCACCTTTTCGCGGCGGGCATTGGGCAGTTCGATGCCGATCACGGTGCGGCCGGGCACGGTGCTGACCCGCGCCGACAGCGCCGACATAGACCGTGCGATGTCGTCCGACAGCCCGATCACGCGCGAGGCCTTCAGCCCCGGGGCCGGTTCCAGTTCATACAGCGTCACCACAGGGCCGGGATGGACGGCGGTGATCTGGCCCTTGACGCCGTAATCGTCCAGCACCGCTTCCAGCATCCGGGCATTCTCGCCCAAGGCCTCGTCGGACAGCTGGTGGCGTTCGATGGTGGTGGGCGCGGTCAGCAGCGACAGGGGCGGACATTCGAAATCGCTGGCGCTGTCGTCGAAGCGCAGCGCCGGCTGCGCCTCGGCGCGGGCCTGACGCGAGGGCGCGGCGGGTTTCTGCGCCGGGGTCACGACGCGCGGGGTCTCCGCGCCAAAGGGGTGCGGCGTCACCGGCGGTTCGGGCGGGGGCAGCGGGTCGGGCAGCTCGCCAGAGGCGCGGCGCGCGTTCAGCCGCTGCGTGACCGAGCTGAGCAGGTTGCTGCCGCGCCGCGAGATGACATCGGTGATCCGCGCCGACACCTCGTCCGAGGACGGGGCCTGCGCGTCATGGGCCAGCGGCTCGACCAGTTCGGAATCCGCCGCCCACTCGGCCTCGGGTTCCGCCATGCGGCGGCGGTGGATCGGGGGCTCGGCCTCGCTGCGGGTCTCGCCACGGCTGCGGCCGCGCTTGGCGATGCCCTGCGCCGCGCCCACCGCGCCGGTCGCGCCGCGGCCCAGCAGGCGCAGCATCAGATCGAAGGCGGTCAGCAGCCCGACCAGCAGCCAGCGCAGCAGACGCCGCGCCTCGGCCATGTCGAAACCCAGCACAAAGCCGTAAAACACCACTGAGGCGAAGGCCATCATCACCGCGCCGACCTTCAGCGAGGCGGCGGGGCCAAAGGGCAGCAGCGTCATCACCCCGCCCATCATCATGTCGCCGAAATGCCCGCCAAGGCCGAAATTCTCCTCCCACCCCGGGGGCGGCACCAGCGAGGCGCAATAGATCGACCCGATGGCCACGGCGATGGGCAGGAAGCCGGCGCGCATCAGCCGTTCCTCGCCGCGATGGATCATCAGCCGCAGGCCCCAGACCAGCGCGCCAAGCGCCAGGCCCCAGGCGCCATAGCCCGCGATCATCATCAGCGGCGCGGCCAGATAGGCGCCAAAGCGGCCCAGCAGGTTCACCGGCGGCTGATCGGTGGCGGCCAGAAAGCTGGGATCGTCGGGCGACCAGCTATACAGCACCAAGGCCAGCACCGCCGCCAGCACCACCAGCCCGGCGCCGATCAGTTCCTTGCCGCGACGTTCCAGCGCCGCCTGCGTGTTCTGGTCGAACAGGGGGTCGCGCCCCTTTGCCTGCCAGCTTGCCATGTTCAAGCCCCCCGATAGATCGTCTGCCGCAACAGGCCAAGCGCCCTTGCGGTGGTGTCCTCGTCCGCGACCAGGGCCACGCGGATATAGCCTTGCCCCGGATTTTCGTCCCCGACCTGACGCGCCAGATAGGCGCCGGGCAGGACCTGAATCCCCGCCTCGCGCCACAGCGTCACCGCCGCTGCCTCGCCATCCTCGACCGGCAGCCACAGGAAGAACCCGGCCTCGGGGCCGCGATAGCCGGGAACATTGCCCAGCAACCGGTCGGCGAGGTCGTATTTGCGCTGATACAGCGCGCGATTGGCGTCCACATGCGCCTCGTCCGCCCAGGCGGCGGCGCTGACCGCCTGCGCGGGCAGCGGCACCGGCGCGCCGGAATAGCTGCGCAGCCGGCGCAGCGCGGCGATGTTCGCCTCGCTTCCGGCGGCGAAGCCAGAGCGCAGGCCGGGCAGGTTCGACCGCTTCGACAGCGAGTTGAAGATCACCACCCGGTCGGCCAGCCCCATCCGGTCAGCCACCGCCAGCGCCCCCGGCGGCGGGGTGTCGCGGTAGATTTCAGAGTAACATTCGTCCGAAAAGACCAGGAAATCATGCCGGTCCGCCAGTTCCAGCAGCCGTTCCAGATAGGCGTCCGAGGCCACGCTGCCCTGCGGATTGGCGGGCGAGCAGATATAGGCGATCACGGTCCGGTCCAGCAGCGACGGGTCGAGCGCGGCGTAATCGGGCAGGAATCCGGTCTGTTCGGTGGCCGGGACAAAGACCGGCTGGGCGCTGACCGCGGCGGCGGCGACGGCATAGACCTGATAGAACGGGTTCGGGATCAGGATCGCGGGCCGGTCGCCGGCCTTCTGTTCGGGACACAGCGCCAAGGCGGCGTTGAACAGCCCCTCGCGCGTGCCGTTCAGCGCTGTGATGCGGCTGGGCGACAGATCGACGCCGTAACGGCGCTGCACCCAGCCCGCGATGGCGTCCAGCAGCTCTGGCGTGCCCTCGTTCGGGGGGTATTTGCCGAACAGGTGCAGCGTCTCGGTGATGATCGGCGCCACGAAATCGGGCATCGGGTGGCGCGGCTCGCCGATGGTCATGATGACGGGCTCGCCGCCGGGTCCGACCCCGTTCAGCAGGTTGCGCAGGCGCGGGAATGCGTATTCCGGCAGGTTCGAAAACCGCTCGGGTTGTGCCATGACTGCCTCTCGATCAGGGTCGTTGCGCCCTGTTTTGACCCAAGGTTACAACAAGAGCGGCGCTCGCGTCCAGCCGCATCAGGCCGACAGCGCCGCCTCGATCCCGCGCGCGGTCCGCAGCAGGTGCCGGTCGCCGCCCGCCGGACCCATGGCCATCAGCCCGCAGGCCGGGCGCTGGGTCGGGATCGAGATGGCGGGCAGGCCCAGCAGGTTGCCGATCCGGGTGTTGCGCAGCGTCAGCAGGTTCTCGGCCGCGAAGAAATCGGCATCGTCCAGCAGCGACTGGCGGTCGGGCGGCAGGTTGGCGGCACTGGGCAGGATCACCGCGTCGAAACCCGCGACGCTGGCGGCCCAATCGGCGCGCAGCCGGTTCAGCGTGATCCAGCCGGCGACGTAATCGGGGGCGCTGACCTTTTCCCCGGCGCGGAAGCGGGTCAGGATTGGCGGATACATCGCCTCGGGCGCGGCCTCGATATGGGCGGCCCAGGTTCCGTAAGCCTCGGGCGCGAACAGGGTCGGGGACAGGGCCATCGCCTCGGCCACGCTGGGCAGGTTTGCGCGGCTGATCAGGGCGCCGGCGCGGGACAGCATCTCGACCGCCTCTTCGAATGCCGCCACCGGCCCCTCGCGCGCATCGTCAAAGGGCACGCCGTCCAGAACCAGCAGGCGCAGCCCGGCGGGGCGGGCCTCGGTCAGGTCGGGCGCGCGGCTGGCGGTCAGGGCGGCGAAGATCTCGGCGCAGTCCTCGACGCTGCGGGCCAAGGGGCCAGCCACGTCGAAGCGCGCGCATAGCGGCACCACCCCCGCCATCGGCACCGCCCCCGGCGTCGGCTTGAAGCCGACCAGCCCGTTCCACGCCGCCGGCAAGCGGATCGAGCCGCCGGTATCGGTGCCGATGCTCGCCGCCGCCAGCCCCAGCGCCACCGACACGGCAGAGCCGGAACTGGACCCCCCCGGCGCCAGCGCGGGATCGAGTGCGTTGGGCGAGGTCGCGGTGATCGGGTTCAGCCCCAGCCCGCTGAAGGCCAGTTCCGTCATGTGGGTCTTGCCCAGACAGCCCATCCCGGCCAGCCCGGCGTTCCTGACCAGCGCCGCATCGGCGTCGGGCACCCGGTCCGCCAGCAGCGCCGAGCCGGCCTCGGTCAGCGTGCCGGCGGTGTCGATATTGTCCTTGAGGCTGATCGCGACCCCGTCCAGCAGCCCGCGCCGGACCCCGTGACGGGCGCGGTCATGGGCGGCAATGGCGGCCGAGCGCGCGCGCTCCGGCGTCAGCCGGGCATAGATCAGGTCACGGTCGGGGTGGCGGTCCGCTGCGTCCAGATAGGCGTCGGTCAAGTCGATGGGCGAAACCAGCCCCGCCATGATCGCCCGCCCCTGTTCGCATGCCGTCGCTGTCAGCCATTCCATCGCCGCCGCGCCCCCTGATCGCCATGTTCCAGCCCCTTCAGGACGCTAATCCGCCCCGCCGCCTGCGTCCATGATCTTTTCCCGCATGGACGCAGCCGAAAGCCGGGCTTAGAACAGGGGTCATGAGCAAGGATTATGATGTCGTGATCGCGGGCGGCGGGCTGAACGGCCCGGCGCTGGGGCTGGCGCTGGCCGATGCCGGGCTGCGCGTGGCCGTGGTCGATGCCGCGCCCTCGCGGCAGCGCGCCGATGATGCCTTTGACGGGCGCGCCTATGCGCTGGCGCTGGCCTCGGTGCGGCTGTTGCAGGGGATCGGGATCTGGGACGATCTGGCGGCGGATTCGCAGCCGATCCGCAAGGTGGTGGCGCGGCAGGCGGGCGCGTCGGGCGCCAAAGTCGATCCGCTGGGCCTGTTCTTCGACAGCGCCGAGATCGAGGAGGGCGTGCTGGGCCACATGGTCGAGGACCGCTTCCTGTATCGCGCCCTGCTGGCGGCGATGGAGGCGCGGCTGACCCATCTGCCGCAGACCAGCGTCACCGGCCAGTCGGTCGATGCCGCCGGCGTCACCGTGACGCTGTCGGACGGGCAAGACCTGCGCGCCCGGCTGCTGGTCGGGGCCGATGGGCGCCGGTCGGGCGTGGCCGAGCGGGCCGGGATCAAGCGCGTCGGTCATGATTACGGCCAGACAGCGCTGGTCGCCGCGCTGTCGATCACCAAGCCGCATGAGGGCACCGCCTGGCAGGTGTTTCTGCCCACCGGCCCGCTGGCCGTGCTGCCGCTGCGCGGCGACAAGGTGTCGATCGTCTGGTCGCTGACCCGCCCGCGCGCAAAAGCCATCGCGGCGCTGGGGGATCAGGATTTTCTGGGCGTGGTGGCCGAGCAGACTGAGCCTTTGACCGGCGCGATCTCGCTGGCCGGGCCGCGCTTTTCCTATCCGCTGGGGCTGACGCTGGCGCAGGATTATATCGCCGACCGCGTGGCGCTGATCGGGGATGCCGCGCATGGTGTCCATCCGATTGCCGGGCAGGGGCTGAACCTGGGGCTGCGCGATGTGGCCGCGCTGGCCGAGACGCTGGTCGAGGCGGCGCGGCGGGGCGAGGATATCGGCTTCGCCACGACGCTGCAGCACTATCAGGGCTGGCGGCGCTTTGACGCGACCGCGCTGGCGCTGGGGATGGACGGGGTGAACGCGCTGTTCACCAACGCCAACCCGGCGCTGCGACTGGCGCGGGGCTTGGGCATGGGGGCGGTCAATGCGCTGCCCGGCCTGCGCCGCCGCTTTATGCGGCAGGCCGCCGGGCTGACCCAGCAGCCGATGCCGCGCCTGCTGGCGGGGCGGCCGCTGTAGACGGCTGCGGGCCGGCGGCTCGCGCCTTTGCCGCACCACCATGACCGTCAGAGCATTGCCGGGCGCAAACGCCCGGCGGCAGCGTCACTCGCCCTGCGACTCACCAGTCGGCAGCGTCGGCGGCTCGGGGTCGGTGGCCTTGATCTGCCGGGCCTCGTCGATCAGCATGATCGGGATGCCGGCGCGGATCGGGAAGGCGAGGCCGGCGGTGGGCGACACCAGTTCCTGCCGCGCGGCGTCGTAATGCAGCGTCGCATGGGTCACCGGGCAGACCAGCGCCTCGAGCATGTGGCGGTCGAATTGCGGCGTTTCGGGCCGGTCGGTCATTGCATCACCTCGTCACTTTCGCCGCCGCGCAGCTCGTATTCCAGCAGCCCCTGCAGCAATTCGCGGCGCTGGCCCAGGGTCTCGGCCTCGAGCAGGGCCTGCTTGTCCTGCACATCCAGCGGCAGCATCATCGCCAGCGAGTTGACCAGCAGTTCCGGTTCGGCCTCGCGCGCGGCCTCCCAGTTCGTGGACAGGTCATAGGCGGTCATGTAGCGCTGCAGCAGGTCCAGAAACAGCGGCCCGTTCCACTCCGGATCGCTTTCCGGCCCGCCCAGATCGCTGTCGAAATCCGACCAGTCGGCGCTGCCCTGCGGATAGGGCGCAAAACCGTCCTGCACCGATTCGAGCCGGAACCGCGACACCTGCCCCAGCGAGATCATGTAGCGCCCGTCATCCTGTTCCGAAAACGCCACGATCCGCCCGGCCGAGCCGATCCGCGCCAGCGTCTCGCCGCTTTCGTCCAGCGGCTGGATCATGCCGATCATCCGGTGCGGGCTGCGCAGCGCGTCCTCGACCATCTGCAGGTAGCGCGGCTCGAAGATGTTCAGCGGCAGGCGGCTGCGCGGCATCAGCACCGCGCCCGGCAGCACGAACAGCGGCAGGGTTTCGGGCAGGTCGAAGGACCGCGCCCTCATGAGAAGATCAGGCTGGACAGCCGCCTGCGGCCCTTCTGGGCGATGGGGTCGGTTGGCTTGAGCGAATCGAAGATGGTGATGAGCTGCGCCTTGGCCGCGCCGTCATTCCACTCGCGGTCGCGGCGGAACGCGTCGAGCAGCTGGTCGATGGCCTCTTCCACCTGACCGGCCGCGTGCAGCGCGGTGGCATAGTCGAACCGCGCCTGCTGGTCGGCGGGGTCGGCCTCGACCTTGGCGCGCAGGTCATCCAGCGGCCCGGCGCTGGCGGCCTGACGGGCGAGCTGGATCTGCGCGCGAGCGGCCTCGACCGGGGCGGATTTGGCGATGGCTGCGGGCACCTGCGACAGCGCCTGATCGGCGGCATCGGCGTCGCCACCCGCCAGCCGTGCGCGGATCAGCCCGCCCCAGGCCTCGGCATTCTCGGGCTCCTCGCCGACGATGGCCTGAAAGGTCTCGGCCGCGTCGTCATGCGCGCCCTCGGCCAGCATCGCCTCCGCCGCTTCCAGCGCCTCGGCCAGTCCGCCATCATCGCCGGACAGCGCCGTCAGCTTGTCCACGAACTGCTTGATCTGGCCCTGCGGCAGCGCGCCCTGGAACGCATCGACCGGCTGGCCCTTGTAAAAGGCGAAGACGGTCGGGATCGACTGCACGCGCAGCTGCCCGGCGATCATCTGGTTTTCATCGACATTGACCTTGGCCATGACGACCCGGCCCTTGGCCCGCGTCACCTCGGCTTCCAGCAGGGGGCCGAGCGTCTTGCAGGGGCCGCACCACGGCGCCCAGAAATCGACGATGACCGGCACCTCCATCGACTTCTCGATCACTTCGGCCATGAAATCGGCCTCGGTCACGTCCTTGATATAGGCGCCGGTCTGCGGGGCGTCGCTGGCTTGTCCAATCAGCATGAGAACCTCTGCATCTGTGTTTGCGCCAATATGGGGCGTCCGGGCGACAGGCGAAAGGGGCGGTTACAGATCGAAGCTGGCAAAGACCGGGACATGGTCCGAGGGCTGGTCCCACCCGCGCACCGGGCGCAGGATGCGGCTGCCATGGCCGGCATTGCTGATATCGGGCGTGGCCCAGATGTGATCCAGCCGCCGCCCGCGATCCGCCGCGTCCCAGTCGCGGGCGCGATAGGACCACCAGGAGTAAAGCTGCCCCTGCGGAATGTCCTGCCGGGTGATGTCCACCCAGCCGCCGGCGTCCTGCGCGGCGCCCAGATGCTCGACCTCGACCGGGGTGTGGCTGACGACCTTGAGCAGTTGCTTGTGCGACCACACGTCATCCTCGCGCGGGGCGATGTTCAGATCGCCGACGAGGATGGATTTCTGCGGCCGCTCGGCGTGGAAGACGTCGCGCATCTCGGTCAGGAAATCCAGCTTTTGCCCGAATTTCACGTTCTGCTCGCGGTCGGCGATATCGCCGCCGGCGGGGACGTAGAAGTTGTGGATGGTGACGCCGTTCTCCAGCCGCGCCGCGACCTGGCGGGCGTGGCCCAGCCCGGCATAGTCGCGGTCGCCCGCATCCTGCAGCGGCAGCCGCGACAGGATCGCCACGCCGTTATAGCCCTTTTGCCCGCGCGCGACCATGTAGCGATAGCCCGCCGCGGCAAAGCCCTCCAGCGGCACCTTGTCGACCGGAGACTTGATCTCCTGCAGGCACAGCACATCCGGCGCCTCGTCGCGCAGCAGACGCTCGACCAGCCCGGCGCGCAACCGGACCGAGTTGATATTCCAGGTGGCAATGCTGAACATGGGCGGCCTTTCTGTCAGGGCGCGCAGACTAGCGATACATTCCCCAACTGTCGAGATCGCGGCAAAACCCCTTGCCGGGGGCGCTTCGGGCGTTAAAACCACGGGCCAGACAAGGTGGGGGATGGGCGAATGACAATCGACGACGCGCTGGCGCGGGGTGGGGCGGGACCGTTCCAGATCCGGCTGCTGGGGATCTTTGGGCTGGTCTGGGCGGCGGATGCCATGCAGGTCATCGCGGTGGGCTTTGCCGCGCCCTCGGTCGCGGCCAGTTTCGGGCTGGAACGGGCGGCGGCGCTGCAGATCGGGACACTGTTCTTTCTGGGCATGTTCCTGGGCGCCTTCGTCTTTGGCCGGGTCGCGGATCGCTGGGGGCGGCGCAACGTGCTGCTGGCGACGGTGACGGCGGATGCGATCTTTGGCCTCGCCTCGGCCTTTGCGCCGGGCTTCGGCTCGCTTCTGGTGCTGCGGTTCCTGACCGGGGTCGCGGTCGGCGGCACGTTGCCCGTGGATTACGCGATGATGGCCGAGTTCCTGCCGCCCAAGAACCGGGGCCGCTGGCTGGTGCTGCTGGAAGGGTTCTGGGCCGTGGGCACCATCATCGTGGCGCTGACCGCATGGATCGCGGCCACGCAGGGCGCCACCGCGCCGTGGCGCTGGATCTTTGTGGTCGCGGCGCTGCCGGCGCTGATCGGGATCTTCCTGCGCCTGTGGGTGCCGGAATCGCCCATGTATCTGCTGAAGGCCGGGCGCCCAGATCAGGCGCGACAGGTGGTGAACCGGGTGCTGGCCCGCAACGGCGCCGCGCCGCTGGGGCCCGAGGTGACGCTGCGGCTGGCCCCGCCGCCGCCCGGTGCGCCGCGCTCGATATTCGCCGGCAGCCTGCGGATGCCCACCATCGGCGTGCTGGTGGTGTGGTTCCTGGTCTCGCTGTCCTATTACGGCGTCTTTGTCTGGGTGCCCGGTTGGCTGGCCAGCGAGGGCATGGGCTGGGTGCGCGGCTATGGCTTCCTCGTGATCCTCGCGCTGGCGCAGGTGCCGGGCTATGCGCTGGCCGCTTACGGGGTCGAGCGGTGGGGCCGCCGGCCCACGCTGATGGGCTTTCTGCTGCTGTCCGCGCTGGCGTGTTTCCTGTTCACGCTGTCGCTGAACCCGACGCTGGTCGCCGCCTCGCTGATCGTGATGAGCTTTGCGCTGCTGGGGACATGGGGCGCGCTGTATGCCTTCACGCCCGAGCTTTACCCGACCAACCTGCGCGGCACCGGCATGGGCACGGCCTCGGCGGTGGCGCGGCTGGGCGGGGTGCTGGCGCCGTCCCTGCTGACATTTGCCTTTGCCCGCAGCTTTGGTTTCGCCATCGGCGTCTTCGCGGCGCTGCTGGCCATCGCGGCGCTGGCGCTGCTGCTGGTCCGGACCGAGACCCGCGACAAGGCCCTGGGCTGACCGCGGGGCCCGCAGAAAAAGAAAGCCCCGGCTTGCGCCGGGGCCAGTCGAGACAGGGAGGGTGTGACCGCGTCCCCGGTCACTGGGCTTCGAGGGCATAACCCCGATCCCGCCCCCCGGTTCCGGGGCCATTTCGGCGAAATTGCGATGCGCGGGAAACTGCCGATCTGGGGGGTGGCCGACCCCGGAAACGCAAAAGACCCCGGCGATGCCGGGGCCCTTCGAGAGAGAGAGGTGGCGCCGCATCCCCGGCACCTGGGCTTCGCGGGGACAACACCGGTCGCCGGGCAAGGTTCCCCGCAATGTCACATCGTCAGGTGACCAGCCGATAACCGCCGCTTTCGGTGACCAGCAGGCGCGCGTTCGAGGGGTCGGGCTCGATCTTCTGGCGCAGGCGATAGATGTGGGTTTCCAGCGTGTGCGTCGTGACGCCGGCGTTATAGCCCCAGACCTCGTGCAGCAGCACATCGCGCGCCACCACCGCATCCTGCGCCCGATACAGGTATTTCAGGATGTTGGTTTCCTTCTCGGTCAGGCGGATCTTGCGGTCCTTGTCGTCGATCAGCATCTTCATCGACGGCTTGAAGGTATAGGGGCCAAGGCGGAAGACCGCGTCCTCGGACTGTTCATGGGTCCGCAGCTGCGCGCGCAGCCGGGCCAGCAGGACCGGGAACTTGAACGGCTTGGTGATATAGTCGTTGGCGCCGGAATCGAGGCCCAGGATCGTGTCGGCATCGGTGTCGTGGCCGGTCAGCATGACGATGGGGCATTTGACGCCCTGCTTGCGCAGCCGCTTGCACAGCTCGCGCCCGTCGGTGTCGGGCAGGCCCACATCCAGCACCACCAGATCGAACAGCGCGCCCTTGCATTTCTCGACCGCTTCGGCGCCGGTGGCGGCCTCGTGGACGTCGAAATCCTCGGTCGCGATCATCTGCTCGGCCAGGGCCTCGCGCAGGTCGTCCTCGTCGTCCACCAGCAGTATCTTTTTCAGACCGGCCATGCCAACCCTCCGTTATTCGTGAGATTTGGTGATAAGCTGGCTTGCGCTGCGGGCCGCGTCCAGCGATGTTGCCCCCGGCTCACGCGGGATTGTCGCAGGGGCGCAAGATGTTTCAGTTTGTTTCAAGATGACCCTGCTACCGACCCTGACCGAACAGATTTCGCGGGCACGCGCCGACCTGCGGATGGGTCTGGCGGTGGGCATGGGCGATTACACGGCCGCCGCGGTCGAGACGCTGCGGCCCGACCGGCTGGCCGCGCTGCTGGAACTGGGCGACGCCGTCATGGCGATCACCGCGCGCCGGGCCGAGACGCTGAAGATCCCGGTCTATGACGGCACGCTGTCGCGGATTATCGTGCCGCGCGACGCCGAACTGGGCTGGCTGCGGGCGGTGGCCGACCCTTCGGCCGATCTGATGACGCCGCTGAAAGGCCCCTTCCGGACCGACCGCGGCGGCGAGACCGAGGCCCATCTGGCCGCCATTGCGCTGGCCAAATCGGCGCAGCTTCTGCCGGCGGTCGTGATGGTCCGTGCCAAGGCCCCCGCCGGTCTGGCGCAGCTTTCGCCCGCCGCCTGTCTGGCCGCGCTGGCGCAGGAATCGCTGCTGCATCCCGCCGCCGCCGCCCGCCTGCCGCTGCTCGCGGCCGAGGAATCGCGGCTGCACGTCTTTCGCCCCGAGGATGGCGGGACCGAGCATTACGCCGTCGAGATCGGCGCGCCCGACCGCAACCTCGCGCCGCTGGTGCGTCTGCACTCGGCCTGCTTCACCGGCGACGTGCTGGGCAGCCTGAAATGCGATTGCGGCCCGCAGCTTCATGCCGCGCTGGCGGCGATGGGGGCGGCAAAGTCGGGCGTGCTGCTGTATCTGAACCAGGAAGGGCGCGGCATCGGGCTGGCCAACAAGATGCGCGCCTATGCGTTGCAGAATCAGGGCTTCGACACGGTCGATGCCAACCACCGGCTGGGGTTCGAGGATGACGAGCGCGATTTCCGCATCGGCGCCGGCATCCTGCGCCAGATGGGCTTCGACCGGGTCCGGCTGATGACCAACAACCCGCGCAAGATGGACATGCTGCGCAGCCACGGCATCGAGGTGGTCGAGCGCGTGCCCCTGATCCTGCCGCCGGGCCGCTTCAACAGCGCCTATCTGGCGACCAAGGCGGCGAAATCCGGGCATCTGCTGTGACGCCGGCGGCCGGCGATCTGGTGCTGACCCCGCAGGGATTGCGGTTCCGGGGCCGGACGATGCCCTGCACCGTCGGCCGGGGCGGCGTGACGGCGCAGAAACGCGAGGGCGACGGCGCGACACCCGCCGGGCTGCACCGGATCGCGCAGTGCTGGTATCGCCCCGACCGTCTGCCCGCGCCCGCGCCCTGGGCGCGGCCCATCGGGCCGGGCGATCTGTGGTGCGACGATCCCGCCGATCCGGGCTATAACCTGCACCGCCGCGCGCCGCTGCGGGCCAGCCACGAGGCGCTGCGCCGGCCCGATCCGCTGTATGACGTGCTGCTGGTGATCGACTGGAACTGGCCAAAACCGCTTGCGGGGCGGGGCTCGGCCATCTTTCTGCATCAATGGCGGCGGCCCGGATTTGCCACGGCGGGCTGCATCGCCGTGGCCCGCGCCGATCTGCTGCATCTCGCCGCCCATGCCGCCCCCGGCACCCGCCTGCTGGTGCCCCCGGCCATCCCGCGCTTTTCCCATGCCAGACGCGGGGCAGTCGTCACCAAGGTCTGACCGGCAACCCGAGCGACCCGGCCGCGTTGAGCGCATAGGACCCCTTTTGCCGGATCAGCGACATGCCCAAGGATAGCCCGATCATCGATCCCAAGGATGCCGCCGAGACCGCAGGTCTGATCCATGTCAGCGACGACATGCCCGGCATCACCCGGCACCGCGCCGGGACCGGCTTCAGCTATCGCGACCCCGCGGGCAAGACCATCCGCGACCCGAAACTGCGCCGCCGGATCGAGGCGCTGGCGATCCCGCCCGCCTATACCGATGTCTGGATCTGCCCCGACCCGCGCGGCCATATCCAGGCCACCGGCCGCGACGCGCGCGGGCGCAAGCAGTACCGCTATCACCCCGACTTCCGCGAGCTGCGCGAAAGCGCGAAATACGAACACATGCTGGACTTTGCCGCTGCCCTGCCGACGATCCGCAGCCGCGTGGATGAGGACATGTCGCGCCGCAAGATGACGCAGGAAAAGGTGCTGGCCACGGCCGTCTGGCTGCTGGAACACACGATGATCCGCGTCGGCAACGCCGATTACGCGCGCGAGAACCGCTCTCACGGGCTGACCACGCTGCGCAGCCGGCATCTGAAGCTGGAGGGTTCGCAGGTGCGCTTCCGCTTTCGCGGCAAGTCGGGGAAAGAGTGGGATGTGGGCATCGCCGATCGCCGCGTGGCGCGGATCATGCGCCGGATGCAGGACATTCCGGGGCAGCATCTGTTCCAGTATCTCGACGAGGATGGCGAGCGGCGGCAGGTCAGTTCCACCGATGTGAACGACTATCTGCGCGAGATTTCCGGCAAGGACGTCACCGCCAAGGATTTCCGCACCTGGACCGGCACGCTACTGGCCGCGCTGGCGCTGTCGGAATACGATTCCGCCGACAGCGAGGCCGTGGCCAAGCGCAATGTCCGCGACGCCATTGCGCGGGTGGCGTCGCGGCTGGGGAACACGCCGGCGATCTGCCGCAAATGTTACGTCCATCCGCAGATCATCGACGCTTATCTGGCCGATGATCTGAAGCTGGAATTGCAAGGCGACATCGCCGAAGACCTGCGCCGCACCGACCTGCACCCCGATGAGGTGCAGGTGCTGAAGTTTCTGAAAAAGCGCCTGTCCGCCTGACGCGGGCGCGGCGCCCTAGCCCTAGCCCTATCCCTTGCGCAGATGGTCGCGGCCCAGCAGTTCCGCGATCTGGACCATGTTCAGCGCCGAGCCCTTGCGCAGGCTGTCCGAGGCGACCCACAGCGACAGCCCGTTTTCCACCGTGCTGTCCTGACGGACGCGGCTGACGAAGGTGGCGAAATCGCCCACCGCCTCGACCGGGGTGACGTAGCCGCCATCCTCGCGCTTGTCGATCAGCATCAGGCCGGGCGATTCGCGCAGCAGGTCGCGGGCCTCGTCCTCATCGACGAAATCCTCGAACTCGATGGTGACGGCGGCGGCGTCGCCGACAAAGACCGGCACCCGGACCGCCGTGACGGCCACGCGGACCGAACTGCCGAGCAGCTTCTTGATCTCGGATTTCAGCTCCCACTCGGCATCGGTGGCGCCGTCTTCCATGAAGGCGCCGATCTGCGGGATGACGTTGAAGGCCAGCTGGCGGGGAAAGACCGACGGCTCGACCTCTTGTCCCGGCACATACATGCCCTTGGTCTGGTTCCACAATTCATCCATCCCCGCCTTGCCGGCGGTCATGGTCGATTGATAGGTCGCCACGACCACCCGGCGGATGCGGGCGCGGTCATGCAGCGGCTTCAGCGCCACGGCAAGCTGGGCCGTCATCGGCGCCGGGCTGGCCAGGATCATCCGCTCGCGATAGCCGGCGATGGCATCGGAATTGGCCTCGGGGACGATCAGCGGCACGGCGTGGTCCATGCGATAGGCCGAGGACGCGTCGATCACCACGCAGCCCTGCCGGGTCGCGATGGGGGCGTATTTATGCGCGTTGTCGGCATCCATCGCGAACAGGGCGATATCCTGCCCGGTGAAATCGAACCCCTCGATATCGCGGGTCTTCAGCGTCTCGTCGCCAAGGCTGACCTCGGTCCCCAGCGATTTGCGCGGCGCAAGCGCGGTCACCTCGTCGGCAGGAAAACCGCGCTCGGCCAGGATGTTCAGGATCTCGCGGCCGATATCGGTCGTGGCGCCGGCAACGGCGATTCTATAGCCCATCGGAAACTCCTATAATTGCGCCGGATATAGGCGCGGTGCGGCCGCCGCGAAAGGCCGAAGCGCGAAAGCGGGCGGAAACGGGCGGGGCGGCGGCGTGGCCTATCCCTGCGGCGGGGTCGTGATCTTGCGGGCGCGGATCAGCGTGTGCTGGCTGATGACCTCGTATCCCAGCCGGGCGGCAAGCTCGACCCGCAGGCGGTGGACATCCTCGCTGGGCAGCTCGATCACCTCGCCGGTGTCGATATCGACCAGGTGGTCGTGATCCAGCGCCGGCGCGATCTCATAGCGCGAGGGCTCGTTTTCCAGCGACAGCTTGCGGATCAGCCCGGCATCCTCAAGCGCCGACAGCGTGCGATAGACCGTCGCCAGCGACACGGTTTCATCCACCGCCCGCGCACGGGTGAGCAATTCATCGGCGTTGGGATGGTCCGAGGTGCCGGTCAGCACCGACAGCACGACCATGCGCTGCTGCGTCACGCGCAGCCCGGCCTCGCGCAGGGCCTTGGCGAAATCGGTCGTCTCTACGGTCATCGGCGGCGGTTCCCTTGCTAGCCTCAGATCTAGCCCCTTGGCCCCGGCTTGGCAAGGAACTGCGACTGCTTCTCATTTGCGCTTGACTGTTGCGAATGAATTGCATTTACAGAAGCCGACAGGCAAAAGCGGAGGGCATAATGTCGAAACGGAACATGGCGGCGCGCGGGGCGATGGCGGTGGCACTGGGTCTGCTGCTGACCGGCGCCGCGCAGGCGGCCGAGAATGGGCGGCTGAAGGTCGTCACCACCTTCACCGTTCTGGCCGACATGGCGCGCGAGGTGGCGGGCGATGCCGCCGATGTGGTGTCGGTGACCAAGCCGGGCGCCGAGATCCACGGCTATGAACCCACGCCGCGCGATATTCTGGGCGCGCAGGACGCTGATTTGATCCTGTGGAACGGGATGAATCTGGAATTGTGGTTCGAGCAATTCCTGCGCAATCTGCGCGATGTGCCCTCGGTCACGCTGTCGGACGGGATCGAGCCGATCCCCGTCGCCGCCGGCGGATATGAGGGGCAGCCGAACCCGCATGCCTGGATGGGGCTGGAAAGCGCCATGATCTATGTCGACAACATCGCAGCCGCCCTGTCGGAACACGACCCCGCCCATGCCGAGACCTATCGGGCCAATGCGCAGGACTATAAACAGCGCATCCGCGACCAGATCGACCCGCTGCGCGCCCGGATCGAGGCCATCGCCGAGGATCGCCGCTGGCTGGTCAGTTGCGAGGGGGCGTTTTCCTATCTGGCCCGCGACTTCGGCATGAAGGAACTGTATCTGTGGCCGATCAACGCCGACCAGATGGGCACGCCGCAGCAGATCCGCCATGTCATCGACACCGTCCGCGAAAACGACATTCCCGCGGTGTTCTGCGAAAGCACGGTCAATCAGGCCCCGGCCCAGCAGATCGCGCGGGAAACCGGCGCCTCCTATGGCGGCGTTCTGTATGTGGACAGCCTGTCCGCCGCGGACGGTCCGGTGCCGACCTATCTGGATCTGCTGCGGGTCACGTCGCAGACCATTGCCGAGGGGCTTTCGGGTGCCAGTCAGGAAACCAAGTGATGCGTGATGCCGAACAGTTGACGGATGCGGGCGGGATCATGGCCCGCGACCTGACCGTGACCTATCGCAACGGGCTGACCGCGCTGCGCCATGCCAGCTTTGCCATTCCGCGCGGCACGGTGACGGCGCTGGTGGGGGTGAACGGCGCCGGCAAATCGACGCTGTTCAAGGCGATCATGGGCTTTCTGCCCGCTGCGGGCGGCGAGATCCGCCTGCTGGGGATGCCGGTCGCCGACGCGCTGCGCCAGAACCTTGTCGCCTATGTCCCGCAATCAGAGGATGTTGACTGGTCCTTTCCGGTGCTGGTCGAGGACGTCGTGATGATGGGCCGCTATGGCAAGATGGGCTTCCTGCGCATCCCCTCGCGGCCGGATCGCGAGGCGGTCGAGGCCGCGCTGGTCCGCGTCAACATGCAGGACTATCGTCACCGCCAGATCGGCGAGTTGTCGGGCGGCCAGAAAAAGCGGGTCTTTCTGGCCCGCGCGCTGGCGCAGGACGGGCAGGTGATCCTGCTGGACGAGCCCTTTACCGGCGTCGACGTCAAGACCGAGGAACAGATCATCCGCCTGCTGGGCGAGCTGCGGGCCGAGGGGCGGGTGATGCTGGTCTCGACCCACAACCTCGGGTCGGTGCCCGAATTCTGCGACCGCGTGGTGCTGGTCAAGGGCACGGTGCTGGCCTACGGCCCGACCGAGACCACCTTCACCCGCGAGAATCTGGAAAAGGCGTTCGGCGGCGTGCTGCGTCACTTCACGCTGGGCGGCGACGCGCTGCATGACGATGAGGACCACCGCACCGTCACCATCTTTTCCGACGACGAGCGCCCGCTGGTCCATTACGGCGAGCGCGTCCAGCGGCGCGAGGACGTGTCATGACCACGCTGCTGGAACCGTTTTCCTATGGCTACATGACCAGCGCGATGCTGGTCTCGGCGCTGGTGGGCGCGGTCTGCGCCTTTCTGTCCTGCTTTCTGATGCTGAAAGGCTGGTCGCTGATCGGCGACGCGCTGTCCCATTCCGTCGTGCCGGGCGTGGCCGGGGCCTATCTGCTGGGCCTGCCGCTGGCGGCGGGGGCGTTCCTGTCGGGGGGGCTGGCGGCGGCGACGATGCTGTTTCTGTCCGAGCGATCCGGCCTCAAGGTCGATGTGGTGATCGGGCTGATCTTTACCGCGTTCTTCGGGCTGGGGCTGTTCATGGTCTCGATCAACCCGATCTCGGTCAGCCTGCAGACCATCACCATGGGCAATATCCTGACCATCTCGGCCAGTGACACGATCCAGCTTGCGGTGATCGGGCTGACCTCGATTGCGATCCTGCTGATGAAATGGCGCGATCTGGTGGTGGTATTCTTCGACGAAAGCCATGCCCGGTCCATCGGCCTGCGGGTCGGGTTTCTGAAGGGGCTGTTCTTTGCCCTGCTGTCGGCCTGTGTCGTGGCCGCGATGCAGACGGTGGGTGCGTTTCTGGTCATCGCGCTGGTGGTGACGCCGGGGGCGACGGCCTATCTGCTGTGCGACCGCTTTGGCCGCATGATCGCGCTGGCCGTGGCCATCGGCGCCGCCACCAGCTTTCTGGGCGCCTATGCCAGCTATTTCCTGAACGGCGCGACCGGCGGGGTGATCGTGCTGCTGCAGACCGCGCTGTTTCTGGTCGTGTTTATCGTGGCGCCGAAACACGGGCTGCTGGCCGCCCGCCGCCGCGCCCGCGAGGCGCTGAGGGTGACGCCATGATCGAGACGCTGCTGCAGCCCTTCGGCTTTCCCTTCATGCAGAACGCCTTTCTGATCTGCCTGCTGGTCGCGCCGCCGACCGCGCTGCTGTCCTGCTTTCTGGTGCTGAAGGGCTGGGCGCTGATGGGCGATGCGATCAGCCATGCGGTGCTGCCGGGGATCGTGCTGGCCTATGTGCTGGGCCTGCCGCTGATCCTGGGCGCCTTCGCCGCCGGGATGCTGACCGCGACGGCGACCGGCTTTCTGGCCGATAACAGCCGCATCAAGCAGGACACGGTGATGGGGATCGTCTTTTCGGGCATGTTCGGGCTGGGGATCGTGGCCTATGTGGCGCTGGATACGAATGTGCATCTGGACCACATCCTGTTCGGCAACATGCTGGGGGTCGAGCCTGCGGACCTGCGGACGGCGGGGCTGATCTCGGCCGGGGTGACGGCGGCGCTGCTGCTCAAGTGGAAGGACCTGATGCTGCACGCCTTCGATCCGCAACAGGCCCGCGCCATCGGGCTGCGGGTGGGCCTGCTGCATTACGGGCTGCTGACCATCCTGTCGCTGACCATCGTGGCCACGCTGTCGGCGACCGGGCTGATCCTGGCCGTGGGTCTGCTGATCGCGCCGGGGGCGATCGCGTTCCTGCTGGTCCACCGCTTCGGGCAGATGCTGGCCGTCGCCGTGGCGGTGAACCTGTTCGGGATGCTGGGCGGGGCCTATGCCAGCTTTTATCTGGACAGCAGCCCGGCGGCGACCATCATCCTGCTGCTGACGGCGGTGTTCATCCTGGCCTTCCTGCGCCGGATCACCCTGAACCGCCGCCGCGAAACCACGCTGGATCCGGCCGGCGTCAGCCCCAAGTGACCGCCTTGCGCAGCGGCCCCCAAGGCGGGCCGCTGCGGTTTCGGCGGCTCGCGCCCATGCCCTTTCCCGGCCGCTCTCTGCAAAACCATGAAACCATATCGCGCCGCCATGTGTTGACAGGGCAGATAGCTGGAAAGGACCACACATGAAAAATCTTTGCCTGACCACCGCCATGATCATGACCCTCGGCGGCGCTGCCGTCGCGCAGACCACCACCGCCGATCCTGCCGCCCCGGCAGATGCCACCGCGCCTGTGGTGACGGCGCCCGCGACCACCACCGCGCCCGCCGATGCTGCGGCAACCCCGATGGGCGCTGGCGGCACGACCGACATCCCCTCGGCCGATGCGGCTGCGACCGAACCGGAAGAGGCCATGCGCACCGGCCTGCTGCGTGCCTCGGCCCTGGAGGGCGTCGATGTCTACAGCGTCGACACGACCGGCGCTGCCGTCTGGGACGACAACATGGTCTATGACCGCATCGACGACAACTGGGACAAGATCGGCGAGATCGAAGACCTCGTCATCGACAACCGTGGCAATGTCGTCGGCACCATTGCCGAAGTCGGCGGCTTTCTTGGGATCGGCGAAAAGGAAGTCGTTCTGAACCCCGAAGAAGTGACCATCATCGTCACTGAGGACCGCGTCGCCGTGGTCTCGGCGCTCAGCCAGGAAGCGCTGGAAAACCGCGAAGAAGCGGCTGAAGACATCTACGGCAACGACTGATTGTCCGCTATGTGAAACTGGCACGCCCCGGCCACGGCCGGGGCGTTCGTGTTTGAACTGAGGCGGTTTCTGTCGTATTCCGGACCGGGCCGCGATGCAGGAAAGGGCAGGAAAGATCATGCAGACCGTCTGGCAGGACCCTGCCGAAATCATCCGCAAATCCCAGCCTGACGACCCGGTCATGGTCTTTGCGCCCTCGGTGCTGGAACAGACCGCGAAACGCTTTCTGGACGGGTTTCCGGGGCTGGTGACCTATGCCGTCAAGGCCAACCCCGACGAGGCGGTGATCCAGACGCTGCTGGGCGCCGGCATCGGCGGCTTCGACGTCGCCTCGCCGGCCGAGATCGACCTGATCGGCCGCCTCGCGCCCGGTGCCGCGCGCCATTACCACAATCCCGTCCGCGCCCGGTCCGAGATCGCGCACGCCGTCAAGGCCGGCGTCAAGGCGTGGTCGGTCGACAGCGAAAGCGAACTGGCCAAGCTGATCGAGATGGTGCCCCCCGAGGGGTGCGAGATCTCGCCCCGTTTCAAGCTGCCGGTCACCGGTGCGATCTATGACTTCGGCTCGAAATTCGGCGCTACGCCGGATCTGGCGGCGGAACTTCTGTCGCGGGTGGCCGAGGCCGGCTTTACGCCCTCGCTGACCTTCCATCCCGGCACGCAATGCACCGACCCCGGCGCGTGGGAGCATTACATCCGCACCGCCCGCGACATCTGCGACATGGCGGGCACCCGCGCGCATCGTCTGAATGTGGGCGGCGGCTTCCCCTCGCATCGTGTCCACGGCGTGCTGCCGGACCTCGAGGCTATCTTCGATCTGATCGGGCGCACCAATGCCGAGGTGTTCGGCGACGACGCCCCGGCGCTGGTCTGCGAGCCGGGGCGCGGGCTGTGCGCGGACGCGTTTTCGCTGATCACCCGCGTCAAGGCGGTGCGGGACGGGACGGCGGTGTTCCTGAATGACGGCGTCTATGGCGGGCTGGCCGAACTGCCGGTCATCGGCAATATCGACCGCGTCGACGTGCTGCGGCCCGACGGCACCCCGCGCGGCGGCGACGAGATGGGCCGCGTCATCTTCGGCCCGACCTGCGACAGTGTCGACCGCCTGCCCGGCGATATGGTCCTGCCCGACGCCATTGCCGAGGGGGATTACGTCGTTTTTCACGGCGCCGGTGCCTATTCGGTGGTCACCAACACCCGCTTCAACGGCTTTGGCGAGATGGCAAGGGCCACGGCGATGAGCCTGGAAATCGCGGCCTGACCCCCATCCCCGCGCCGATTGGCCTTGCCGGGCCGCGGCCCGGCGGCTTTCATGAGGCGTCAAGGAATCGTTGCTAACCTGCCCGGATGAACCGCCCGCCCGTGACCCATGTCGTGCTGCTCGACGGCACCTTCGCCTCGCTGATGGAGGGGCGGAATTCCAATGTCGGGCGCATCTATCGGCTGCTGCGGCCCCTGCGCGGGGCAAGCCTGCGGGTCAGATACTCGGCCGGGCAGCAGTTCGAGGCATGGGGCAGCCTGCCCGGCATCGCCATGGGCCACGGCATCGGGGCGCGGATGCGCGATGCCTATGGCTGGCTGGCCTCGAACTGGCGGCCGGGCGATCCGATCTTTCTGCTGGGCTATTCGCGCGGGGCCTTTGTCGCGCGCTCGCTGGCGGCGATGATCGGCCAGATCGGCCTGCTGCGCGCCGAGGACGCGACCGAGCGTAACATCCGCTCGGTCTGGCGGCTGTATCGCGATCAGGGCCCGCCCGAGCAGCGCGAGGCGCTGTGCGCGCGGCTGTGCCACCGCGAGGTCGAAATCGACATGGTCGGCGTCTTCGATACCGTCATGGCGCTTGGCGTGCGGCTGCCGGTGCTGTGGATGATGACCGAGCCGCGCTTTCGCTTTCACGATCAGCATCTGGGTCAGAATGTCGTGCTGGGCGCGCAGGCGCTGGCGCTGGACGAGACGCGGGCCGCGTTCCAGCCGATCCTGTGGGACAGCACCGAACGGCCGCCCGGCTCGATCACGCAGACATGGTTCCGGGGCTGTCACGCCGATATCGGCGGGCAGTTGAGCGGCTTTGCCGCCGCGCGGCCGCTCGCGAACATCCCGCTGGTGTGGATGCTGGAACAGGCGGAAAACGCCGGTCTGCCGCTGCCCGAGAGCTGGCGCGTGGGGCTGGATTGCGACGTGAACGCGCCCTCGGTCGGGAACTGGCGGGGCTGGGGCAAGGCGTTTCTGGCCCGCTCGCCCCGGGTGGCCGGGATCGACCCCAGCGAGCGGCTGCATGACAGCGTCCCGCGCCCCTATGACGGCACCGCGATCCTGACCGGCGCGCTGAAACCACCGGTCACCAAACACGGCACCCGCCTGCAAGCCCGCCGCCGCGACCGCCAGATCCGCCGGGCGGGGCGGTTGCTGCGGTAGGGGCGGGAGCCGCCGCGGCAATCAGATCGTTCGTCGCGGGCCGTCAGCCTTAGCGCCCGTTCAGGCCGCCATCACCGGCTTGGCCAGTCCCAGATCGGCGCAGACCGCCAGCGTCAGGTCGGGCTTGTTCAGCGTATAGAAATGCAGCCCGTCCACGCCGCCTTGCAGCAGCTTGCCGCAAAGCGTGGTGCACAGATCGCGGGCCAGCGCGGCCTCGCCCTCTTTTCCGGCCGCGTCGAAGGCGGCGATGGCCCAGTCGGGGACCGAGGTGCCGCAGCTTGCGGCGAATTTCCGCGCCCCGGCCCAGCCTTGAATGGGCAGGATGCCGGGCAGGATCGGTGCGTCGATACCCGCCGCTGCGCAGGCATCGCGAAAGCGGAAGAAGGTGTCGGCGTCGAAGAAGAACTGGGTGATGGCCGAGGTCGCGCCCGCGTCGATCTTGCGCTTGAGGAACTCGACATCCGCCGCGCTCGACCCGCCCGAATCGGGGTGCGGCTCGGGATAGGCGCCGACGCGGATGGTCATGTCGCCGCGTTCGGCAATCGCCTCGATCAGCTCGACCGACGAGGCGAAGCCCTGCGGATGCGCGGCCCATGCCGCCTGTCCCTTGGGCGCGTCGCCGCGCAGCGCCACGATCTCGCGCACGCCGGCGGCGGCGTAGTCGTCGACGATCTGCATGGTCTCTTCGCGGCTGGCATCGACGCAGGTCAGATGCGCCGCCACGTTCAGCCCGTAATGGTTGGACAGCGCCGTCACCGCCTCATGCGTCAGCTTGCGGGTCGTGCCGCCGGCGCCATAGGTGACCGAGACGAAGCCCGGCTGCAGCGGCGCCAGCGCGCGGGCGGTGTCCCACAGCCGGAACGACGCGTCCAGATTGCGCGGGGGGAAGAACTCGAAACTGATCGCGGGCGAGGTCATGGCACGTCCTTTCATTCCTCTCTCTTGTGCCACGCGGCGTTGCGTGAGACAAATTCATATTCCACATGATTATCATGAAACCGATGCATATTGAACTCCGCCATCTGCGCAGCGTCCGCGCCATTCACGATCAGGGCGGGCTGGCCCGCGCCGCCGAGGTGCTGAACCTGACGCAATCGGCGCTGTCGCATCAGGTCAAGGCGCTGGAGGAACAGGTCGGGGTCGAGCTGTTCGTCCGCCGCGCCCGGCCCATGCGCCTGACCGCCGCCGGCAAGCGGCTGCTGCGGCTGGCCGAGCAGGTGCTGCCGCTAGTCCAGGCCGCCGAATCAGAGCTGCGCGGCGTGAATGAGGGCCGGGTCGGCCAGTTGCACATCGCGCTGGAATGTCACGCCTGTTTCGACTGGCTGCTGCCGGTGCTGGACCGCTTTCGCCACCGCTTCCCCGAGGTCGATCTGGACATCCGCGCGCGCCTCGCCTTCGACGCCCTTCCGGCGCTGCTGCGCGAAGAGGTCGATCTGGTCGTCTCGATGGACCCCGAGGAACTGCCCGGCATAACCTTTCAGCCGCTGTTCGATTACGCGCCAACGCTGGTGACGGCGGCCGATCATCCGCTGGCGGCCAAGGGGTTCGTCCAGCCCGAGGATCTGGGTCGCGAAAACCTGATCGTCTATCCGATGGACCGCGCCCGGCTGGACGTCTTCTCGCAATTCCTGACCCCGGCGGGGGTCGAGCCGCGCGCCGTCCGGCAGGTCGAGCTGACCGATGTGACGCTGATGCTGGTCGCCGCCGGGCGCGGTGTCGCGGTGATGCCAGACTGGGTGCTGGACCGCCACGCCGACAATCCCGAACTGGCCTTTCTGCGCCTTGGCCCACAGGGCCTGCGCCGCCGCGCCTATGCCGCCCTGCGTGAGGGCGATCTGGCGCTGCCCTATATGCAGCATGTGCTGGAACTGGCGCGGGACGAGGCGATCCGGGGCGCACGCCGCGCCGGGCGCGATCCGGTGCGGTGACGGCGGCACCCCGCCGACGGCCATGATGCGGGGGCGATGCAGGCGGTGGCTTCACTTTCGCCCGCGTCGCGCGTAAACGCGGACCAAACCCGACATGCCGATTGCAGGAGCGCCGGATGCAAAGCGCCAATATGAACGTGATGATCAAGGCCGCCCGCAAGGCCGGGCGCAGCCTGATCAAGGATTTTCGCGAGGTCGAGAACCTGCAGGTCTCGGTCAAGGGCGCGGGCGATTTCGTCAGCCGCGCCGACCGCGAGGCGGAACGCATCATCAAGGACGAGCTTCGCAACGCGCGGCCCAATTACGGCTGGCTGGGCGAAGAAACAGGGGCCGAGGATGGCGAAGACCCGACCCGGCGCTGGATCGTCGATCCGCTGGACGGCACGACGAACTTCCTGCACGGGCTGCCGCATTGGGCGGTCTCGATCGCGCTGGAGCACAAGGGCGAGATCGTGGCGGGGGTCATCTTCGACGCTGCCAAGGACGAGCTTTACACCGCCGAAAAGGGCAATGGCGCCTGGATGAACGGGCAGCGGTTGCGGGTGTCCGGTCGGCGCCAGATGATCGAGGCGATCTTTGCCACCGGCATCCCCTTTGGCGGGCGCAGCACGCTGCCCGCGACGCTGCGCGATCTGGGCGCGCTGATGCCCTTCTGCGCCGGGGTGCGCCGATTCGGGGCGGCGGCGCTCGACCTCGCCTATGTCGCGGCGGGCCGCTATGATGGCTATTGGGAACGCGGGATCAGCACCTGGGATGTGGCGGCGGGGATCATCCTGGTCCGCGAGGCGGGCGGCTTTGTCGAAAGCATCCGCGGCGACGGGCCGGTGCAGGACGCGCGCAACATCGTCTGCGGCAACACGGCGCTGTTTTCGGAATTCGCCGGCATCATCCGGGCGCGCGACTGATGCATCGCTGGCCGGTCCGGGTCTATTACGAGGACACCGATCTGGCCGGGATCGTCTATTACGCCAACTATCTGCGATTTATCGAACGCGCCCGGACCGAGTGGATCCGCGAGGTGGGCATCGACCAGACCCGCCTGAAAGAAGTCGAGGGCGCGGTCTTTGCCGTCCGCCGGGTCGAGGCGGACTACCTGTCCCCGGCGCGTTTCGACGATGCGCTGACCGTGACCACCGCGCCGCTGCGCCTGACCCCGGCCCGGATCGAACTGGATCAGCAGGTGCTCCGCTCTGACCGCGTGCTGTTCGCGGCCCGCGTCACGCTGGCCTGTCTGGGCCCCGACATGCGCCCGCGCCGGCTGCCTGCGGGACTGGCGGCGGCGCTGTCGGAACTCATGCGAAATTGAACTGCATTTCGTTGGTCGTGCGGCCGATTTGCTGCTAGAAGCCCGCGCAAGGGCCGGAAATGGCCAGCAATTACGGGCAGAACATGGAACAACTCGCTTCAGCCGCCGCGCAGCCGATCGATTTCTCGCTGGTCGCGCTGTTCATGCGGGCCTCGCTGATCGTCAAGATCGTGATGGTGCTGCTGATCCTCGCCTCTTTCTGGTCCTGGGCGCTGATCGTTCAGAAACTGCTGAAATTCACCGCCGCACGCGCCGATGCCGCGCGTTTCGACCGCGCCTTCTGGTCGGGTGAGCCGCTGGACGATCTGTATGACCGGATCGGCGCCACCCCGCGCGGCCCGGCCGAGCGGATCTTTGCCGCCGGGATGGGCGAATGGCGCAAGTCGCAGGACGAGGTCGGGGCGATGATCCCCGGCACCCAAAGCCGCATCGACCGCTCGATGAACGTGGCCATCGGCCGGGAAGAGGCGCGGCTGTCGCGCGGGCTGTCCTGGCTGGCCTCGATCGGGTCGACCGCGCCGTTCATCGGGCTGTTCGGCACCGTCTGGGGCATCAAGACCGCGTTCGAGCAGATCGCGATCGCGCAGGACACCTCGCTGGCCGTCGTCGCCCCCGGCATTGCCGAGGCGCTGCTGGCCACCGCGTTGGGCCTGCTGGCGGCGATTCCTGCGGTGATCTTCTACAACAAGTTCATCGCCGATGCCGACCGTCTGGGCGCGACCTATGAAAACTTTGCCGACGAATTCTCGACCATCCTGTCGCGCCAGCTGAACGAGGGGTAAGGCCATGCAGGTCCAGTCCCGCGCCCGCCCCGGACGCCGCGGCCGCAGCCGCCGGCAACCGATGGCCGAAATCAACGTGACGCCGTTTGTCGACGTGATGCTGGTGCTGCTGATCATCTTCATGGTGGCAGCGCCCCTGCTGACCGTGGGCGTGCCGGTGAACCTGCCCGAAACCGCCGCCAACGCCGTCGCCGCCGAACCCGAAGAGCCGCTGACCATCTCGCTGCCCGCCCAGGGCGCGCTGCGCCTGATGGAGGATGAGGTGGACGAGGCCGCCCTGGTCTCGCGGTTGCGGGAACTGGCGGCGGGGCGCAATTCGACGCGGATCTATCTGCGCGCCGACGGCGCGATCCCCTATGCGCGCGTCGTGCAGTTGATGGGCGCGCTGAATGCCGGCGGGTTCAACGACATCGTGCTGGTCACCGATACCGGCGGGCCACGGATGGACGGCTAGGCCGATGCTGGACCCGCTTGAACAGCAGCGCCCGCCGGGCCGTGACCGCGCCGAGCGGGCGGGCCTGTGGGTGTCGGGCGTGGGCCACACGCTGCTGGTGATCTGGGCCGTGCTGGGCGGCGCGATCTTTGCGGCGCGGGAAAACCCGGCGCCGCAGATGACGGCGGTCTCGACCATCTCGAATGCCGAATTTCAGGAACTGGCCGCCCGGTCGCGCGGCGCGGGCGAGGCCGGGCGCGCCGATGGCAACGCCCCCGAACAGCCGCAGGCGCCGGGCGATACGACCGCGCCCCAAGGCCCGGATCTGGCGCTGGATGCGCCGACGCCGGACAGCGCGGCATCAGTCCTGCAGCAGCCGCAGGCGATCACCGAACCCGCCCCGGATCTGAGCGATGTGCAGCAGCCGCCGGCGCCCGTCGATGTGGCGACGCTGGCGCCCGCGATCCCCGCGCCCGCCGCCGATGCCGCCCCGGCCGACCGCGCCGTGACGCCGGACGGGCAGCCCGACACCGCTGCCCCCGACCGCCCGGCCGAGCCCGCGCCGCCGCAATCCCCGCTGGCCTTGGCCCGGTCCGCCCGGCCCCCTGACAGCCCGCCCGGCCTGCGCGAGGCCGCGCTGGCCGCGCGTCAGGCGCAGGCGGCGGCCGCAGCGCAGGCCGCCGAACAGGAACGGCTGGCCGCAGCCCTCGCCCGGCAGGCGGCCGAGGATCAGGCGGCCCGCATCGCCGCCGCCGAGGCCGAGGCCGAAGCGGCGCAGGAACAGGACCGCCTTGCCCGCGCCCGCGCCGCCGAGGCGGAACAGCAGGCCGCCGCCGAAGAACAGCGCCGACAGGAACGCGAGCGGCAGGCTGAAGAGGCGCGCCGCGCCGAGGCCGCCGAACAGGCAGAGGCAGAGCGCGAGGCCGAACAGCGCCAAGCCGAGGCTGAACGGCAGCAACGCGAGGCGGAGGCAGAAGCCGCGCGCCGAGCCGAAGCAGAGCGGCAGGCGGAGGCTGAGCGTCAGGCGGAGGCCGAGCGCCGCGCCGAAGCCGAGCGTCGCGCCGAAGCCGCGCGTCAGGCGGAAGCCGAACGCGCCGCCGAAGCCGAAGCCGAACGCCAAGCCGAAGCCGAACGTCAGGCCGAGGCGCAGCGCCAGCGTGAAGCCGAGGCCGAGGCCGCGCGGCAGGAGCGCGAGCGCCTCGCCCGCGAGGCGCAGGAACGGGCCGAGGCCGCCCGTCAGGCCGCCGCCGAGGCCGAGATCGCCCGGATCGACGCGCTGGCCGAGCAGTTGGCCGAACAGCAGCGGCTGCAACAGGCCGCCGTAGACGCGCAAGAGGCCATGCCCTCACCCTTCGACGGCAACGCGCCCGAAGGCGAGGGCGAGGGCGGCGGGTCCGACGTGCTGACCGATGCGCTGAACGAGGCCGGGGCCGCCCCGATCGAGGCCGAGATCCTCGACGACGCGCTGGCCGATGCGATGGGCCAGGTGCGGCCGTCCGAACTGCCCCGCGCCGAGGGGGTCGAGATCGCCTCGGTCCCGATGACGCAGTCTGAAAAGGACGGCTTCCGCGACGCCGTGCAATCCTGCTGGAACCTCGCCACCATCGCGACCGAGGCCGCCGAGGCGCGCGTCGTCGTGGGCTTTCGCATGAACCGCGACGGGACCGTCGACGCCGACAGCTTCAGCCTTGTCGGCGAACCCATCGACCCCGTCGGCACCCGCCAGCAGGCGTTCGAGGCCGCCCGCCGCGCCATCCTGCGCTGCCAAGGGTCGGGCTATGACCTGCCCGCCGACAAGTATAATGAATGGGACGATGTCGAAATGACCTTCACCCCCGCCGGTGTCGAGGCCATCGAATGACCCGGCGCCTCGCCTCGCTCGCCACCATCGCGGCCCTGCTGCTGGCGGCGGCCCTGCCGCCGGCCCCGGCGCAGGCGCAGGACGGCCCGCTGCGGATCGAGATCACGCAGGGCGTTCAGCGCCCCATGCCTATCGCCCTGCGCTTCGAGGCCGAGGCTGGCGCGCAGGATCTGCGCGACCAGATCACCGAGGTCATCGCCGCCGATCTGGCCATGACCGGCCTTTTCGAGATCGCGCAGGACGGCGACACACCCGAGACCCATTTCGAGCGCAGCATCGACTATATCGCCTGGAAGGCCACGCAGGTCGAGGCGGTGGTGACCGGCCGCGTGGTCGAGGCCGAGGGCAGCGTCTCGGTCGCGTTCCGGCTGTTCGACGTCTTCGCCGGGCAGCCTTTGGGCGACGGCATCCAGTTCGACGCCCCGGCCGAGGGCTGGCGCCGGGCCGCGCACAAGATCGCGGACCAGATCTATGCCCGGATCACCGGCGAAAGCCCCTATTTCGACAGCCGCATCGCCTTTGTCGGCGAAAGCGGCCCGGCCACCGAACGCGTCACCCGCATCGGGGTGATGGATCAGGACGGGGCCGGGGTGCAATGGCTGACCGAACCGGGCGAATTGGTGCTGAGCCCGCGTTTCTCGCCTGACGGGCGGACCATCCTCTACACCGATTTCGCCACCGGCACGGCGCAGATCATGTCGCTGGACCTCGGTCGCGTTGACTCCATGCCACTGACCCGCGACCCCCGCGCGATGAGCTTTGCGCCGCGCTATTCGCCCGACGGCAAATGGATCGCATTCTCGCGCGAGACGGCGGGCAATACCGACATCTGGATCATGCAGGTGGACAATCCCAGCTTCGCCAAGCCGCTGACGCAGGGGCCGTCCATCGACACTGCGCCGTCATGGTCGCCGGACGGGCAGCATCTGGTGTTCGAAAGCGACCGCTCGGGCAGTTCGCAGCTTTACGTCATGCGGGCGGATGGATCGAACCCGACGCGGATCTCGTTCGGGGGCGAGGGCGCCTATGGCGAGCCGGCCTGGTCGCCGCGCGGCGACCGCATCGCCTTTACCCGCCAGACCGGGACCGGCTCGATCATCGGCATCATGCGCCCGGACGGGTCCGACGAACAGATCCTGTCCGGGCCGGTCGCGCCGGGGCTCCAAGCCCCCGACCCGCTGAGCGAGGCGCTTGAAGAGGCGACCGACCTGCCGCCCGAGGCGGTGCAGCAGGAGATCCCCGCGCCCGAGGACGCCGCTGCCGAGGATACCGCATGGCGCGATGCCGGGCCAAGCTGGTCGCCCAACGGACGTGTGTTGATCTTCACACGCTTCACCGATGGAGAGGATAGCGGGCGGCTGCATTCGGTGGACATCACCGGACGAAACATGCGACCTGTGGCGCTGAACATCGCGGCCTCTGACCCTGCCTGGGGGCCGCTTTTGCCCTGATAGCGGCCGAGGAGCCGATCGATGCGTCTGACCCTGATCCTGCCCGTTCTTGCCGCGACCCTGTCGCTGGCCGCCTGCACCCCGCCCGATGACGGCGTGGTGATGCAGGCCGGGGTGCGCGATCCCTACAGCACGGCCGCCGATGGCGGCGCGATCTATCGCGGCGACGTGAACCGGCCGGGCAACCTGCTGCCCGGCGCGCAGACCATCGCCCCCGGCACCGATTTCGCGGCGGCCGGGACCACCGTCTATTTCAACGAGGGGCAGGCGGTTCTGGGCGACGAGGCGCGGGCGACGCTGACCCGTCAGGCGCAATGGCTGGCGCAGAACGCAGGCTTTGGCGCCGTGGTCGAGGGCCATGCCGACGAGCCCGGCACCCGAGAGTTCAACCTCGCGCTTGGCGCAAGGCGGGCGACCTCGGTGCAGGAGTATCTGGTGTCGAAAGGGGTCGAGTCCGCCCGCATCCGCACCGTCTCTTATGGCAAGGAACGCCCCGCCGCGATCTGCGCCTCCGAGGCGTCCTGCCTCGCCCGCAACCGCCGCGCGGTGACGGTCGTCGTGCCGCCCGCGGCCGGGGTCTGAGGATGGGCCGGGGCAGGGCACGGCGGGGGCTATCGGCCGCGGTCGCGGCCGCGCTGATGCTGGCCGCGCCGCTGCACGCGCAGCAGGGCGCGATCGTGCTGGACGATGCCGAACTGGCGCAGGGTCTGGGCAACCTCGACGGGGCCGAGCCGCGCGCCGAGGCGGCGGCCCAGCCCGATGCCGCGACGCTGGCCGATATGCAGGCCAGCCTGCGCGCCGTAGCCGCCGATCTGCAGGCGCTGCGGGCTGAACTGCTGGCCTCGGGCGCGCAGGGCTTTGCGGCGGCGGGCGGCGACAGCGCCATCGACCGCATGAACGCGATGGAGGCGCAGATCGCCGCGCTGACCGACCGCACCGAGCAACTCGCCAACCGCATCCGGCAGGTGGTGGCCGACGGCAGCAACCGCGTCGGCGATCTGGAATTTCGCCTGTGCGAGATGGACCCGAACTGCGATCTGGGCAGCCTGATGACCGCCGAACTGGGCGGCAGCGGCAATGCAGCGCTGCCCGGTCTGCCCAATCTGACCGGCAGCAGCCCGGCACCCGCGGCCGAGGGCGGCGTCAGCGCCAGCACCCTGCCGCCGATCAGCGCGCCCCCCAGCGGCGCCACCCCGCCGACCGAGGAAGAGGCCCGCGAATATGCCGAGGCGCGGCAGGCCATCGCGGCGCAGGAATGGCCGCTGGCGATCACCCGCCTGACCCACCTGACCGAGGCCCATGCCGGCGGTCCGCTGACGGCGGATGCGCTGCATCTGCTGGGCCTTGCGCAGCAGGGGCAGGGGCAGGATCGGGCGGCGGCCTCGTCCTATCTGATGGCGTTTTCGGCCGCGCCTGACGGGCCGTCGGCGCCGGCCAGCCTGCTGGCGCTGGCGCGGCTGATGCCCGCGCTGGGCGCGGCGCAGGATGCCTGCCTGTATCTTGACGAATTGACGCGCCGCTTCCCCGGCACGACCGAGGCCGCCGAGGCGCCCGCCTTGTCCAAGGCCGCATCCTGCGGCACGGTCGCGGACAGTGACGGCTAGGCCAGAGGCGACCGACCCACGACACGACGCGCTGACGCGGCGGGCTTTTGCCGCGCTGGACCGGCTGGCGGGCGATCTGCCGGGGGGCTTCGGCATCGCGCTGTCAGGCGGCGGCGATTCCGTCGCGCTGCTGCATCTGGCGCATCGCTGGGCCGCGGCGCGCGGCGTCCCCTTGGCGGCGGCGAGTGTCGATCACGGATTGCGCCCCGGCTCGGCGGCCGAGGCCGCGATGGCGGGCGCACAGGCGCAGCGGCTGGGCATCCCGCATCGGGTGCTGAACTGGTCCGGCGGCGAGGCCACGGGGAATCTGATGGGCAATGCCCGCAAGGCGCGGCTGGCGCTGCTGGCCGATTGGGCGGCCTCGCAGGGCTTGGCGGCGGTTGCCACCGGCCACACCCGCGACGATGTGGCCGAGACGCTGCTGATGCGGCTGTCGCGCGGGGCGGGCATCGACGGGCTGGCGCGGATGGCCGAGCGGCGGCAGGATCGCGGCGTGATCTGGCTGCGGCCGCTGCTGGATCTGGGGCGCGACGAGCTGCGCGACTGGCTGCGCGGCATCGGCGTCACGTGGATCGAGGACCCCAGCAACAGCGACCCGCGCTTTCACCGCGCCCGGCTGCGGCTGGCGATGGGGCAGCTTGGCCTCGACCCCGCGATGCTGGCGCTGTCGGCGCGGCATCTTGCCGCGGCGCGGGATGCGTTGGATGCGGGGCTGACAGGGATTGCCGACAGCGCCCTGACCCGCGCCGGCAGCCTGCTGCTGGACCGTGACGCGCTGGACGCGCTGCCGCCCGAACAGCGCCGCCGGTTGCTGCTGGCGGGGCTGCGCTTTGTCACCGGCGCCGACTATCCCCCGCGCCGGGCGGCGGTGGAACATGCGCTGGCCAAGCTGGCGCAGAACCGCCGGGCGACGCTGGGGGGCGCGGTGCTGGACCCGGCCCACATGCTGCTGATTCACCGCGAACCGGCCGCGGCGGCGCGGGTCACGGCGCAGCACCCGACGCTGGACTGGGACCGGCGCTGGCGGCTGTCGGGATTGTTACCGGGCGATGTGGTCGGCCCGCTGGGGCCCGACGCCCACCGCTTTGACTGGCGCGCGGCGGGGCTGACCCATCTGGAAGCGCAAGCCCTGCCCGCGATCCGGCGCGGCGACGACCTGTTCGCCCCGTCGCTGGCACCCGCGCCCGGCCTGACCGCCGCGCCCCTGCGCGAGCTGACCGATTTCCGCCGAATCCTGCTTGGGCATTGAACCCCGCCCCCGAATCCCTATTTTCAGCACAAACCATCCCCGCCGGAGGATCGCCCTTTGGGTAATGCACGAAATATCGCCTTCTGGGTCGTCCTGTTTCTGATGATCCTCGCGCTGTTCAACCTGTTCAGCGACGGGTCGTCGCAGATGAACAGCCGGCAGCTCTCTTATTCCGAGTTCATCAGCCGCGTGGACAACAAGCAGATCTCGAACGCCACCATCGACGGCGAGACGATCAGCTTCAAGACCAGCGACGGCCAGCAGTTCACCACCATCCGCCCGCAGGGCGAGGAAATCGCCGACCGCCTGATCGCCAACGGGGTCGAGGTGCGGGTCGAGCGCCAGCAGCAGTCCGGCTTCATGTCGCTGCTGGGCGTCTGGCTGCCCTTCATCCTGCTGATCGGGGTCTGGATCTTCTTCATGAACCGCATGCAGGGCGGCGGGAAGGGCGGCGCGATGGGCTTCGGCAAAAGCCGCGCCAAGATGCTGACCGAAAAGCATGGCCGCGTGACCTTCGACGATGTCGCCGGCATCGACGAGGCCAAGGAAGAGCTGGAAGAAATCGTCGAGTTCCTGCGCAACCCGCAGAAATTCAGCCGTCTGGGCGGCAAGATCCCGAAAGGCGCGCTGCTGGTCGGCCCGCCCGGCACCGGTAAGACGCTGCTGGCCCGCGCCATTGCGGGCGAGGCAGGCGTGCCGTTCTTTACCATCTCGGGTTCCGATTTCGTCGAGATGTTCGTGGGCGTCGGCGCCAGCCGGGTCCGCGACATGTTCGAGCAGGCCAAGAAATCCGCGCCCTGCATCGTCTTCATCGACGAGATCGACGCCGTCGGCCGCGCCCGCGGTGTCGGCATCGGCGGCGGCAATGACGAACGCGAACAGACGCTGAACCAGCTTCTGGTCGAGATGGACGGTTTCGACGCCAATGAAGGCGTCATCATCATCGCCGCCACCAACCGCAAGGACGTGCTGGACCCGGCCCTGCTGCGCCCCGGCCGCTTTGACCGCCAGATCCACGTGCCGAACCCCGACATCAAGGGCCGCGAGAAGATCCTCGAGGTTCACGCCCGCAAGGTGCCGCAAGGCCCGGACGTCGATCTGCGCATCATCGCCCGCGGCACGCCCGGCTTCTCGGGTGCCGATCTGATGAACCTGGTGAACGAGGCCGCGCTGACCGCCGCGCGCATCGGGCGGCGCTTCGTGACCATGGATGATTTCGAAAACGCCAAGGACAAGGTGATGCTGGGGGTCGAGCGGCGCTCGATGGTGCTGACGCCCGAGCAGAAGGAAAAGACCGCCTATCACGAGGCCGGCCACGCCATCGTCGGGCTGTCGCTGCCGAAATGCGACCCGGTCTACAAGGCCACGATCATCCCGCGCGGGGGCGCGCTGGGTATGGTCGTCAGCCTGCCCGAGATGGACCGCCTGAACTTCCACAAGGACGAGGCCAAGCAGAAGCTGGCCATGACCATGGCCGGCAAGGCCGCCGAGATCATCAAATACGGGGAAGAGGGCGTTTCAAACGGTCCGGCGGGCGACATCCAGCAGGCAAGCGCGCTGGCGCGGGCCATGGTGATGCGCTGGGGCATGTCCGACAAGGTCGGCAGCATCGACTATGCCGAGGCGCATGAGGGTTACTCGGGCAGCACCGGCGGTTTCTCGGTCTCGGCCGCGACCAAGGAGCTGATCGAGCAAGAGGTCCATGCCCTGATCGAGGAAGGCTATCAGGAAGCCTATCGCATCCTGCAGGAGAAATCCGAGGAATGGGATCGGCTGGCCCAGGGTCTGCTGGAATACGAGACCCTTACCGGCGAGCAGATCGGCAAGGTCGTGCGTGGCGAGCCGTTGGACGGCGACGACGACACCCCGTCCTCGGGCATTCCGCAGGTGGGCGCGGTGCCGCGCGCGGGCCGCAGCGGTCCGGCGCCCGAACCGGCGGCACCCGTGCCGCAGCCGTAAGCGCCGCCATGGGAAAACCCCGGTTCTTGCGACCGGGGTTTTTCCATCACGCTCGATTGTGGGCCCTCAAGTGACGTGGTCCTTACAAGACCATCAGCACCGTCACGCCGACCACAAGCATCAGCGCAAACCCGATATTTATGATCATTCCAAGCCTGTCCATGGCCTGCCCTTTCATTGGTCCTGAAGTCCCGGCGTCACTGGCGCCTTCGACCCTCATTCCTGACCTTGTACGGTCCAACGTGCGCGCTCTCGCAGGGTTCCGATTCAGTTTCGGGATTCGGCGCCGCGGCATTTTTGCCACGCCCTGGCCGTCGATACGGGTTGCGCGGCGGCGGTGCAGCGGGCATGACACCGCCACGCCGAAATCGGCGCTTTGGTCAACGCATCAACTGGTTTTCGGGGGCTGACATGGTGGCGGAACGCATCGACGGCAAGGCATTCGCGGCGGAACTGCGCGAACGGATCGCCCAGCAGGTGGCGGCGCTGAAGGCCGAACACGATCTCGTGCCCGGGCTGGCGGTGGTGCTGGTGGGCGACGATCCAGCCAGCCAGGTCTATGTCGGCTCGAAGGGCAAGCAGACCGTGGCGGCGGGGATGAATTCCTATGAACATCGCCTGCCGGCCGAGGCGACGCAGGCCGATCTGCTGGCCCTGATCGGGCGTCTGAACGCGGATTCGGCGGTGCATGGGATTCTGGTGCAACTGCCGCTGCCCGACCACATCGACGAGACCGAGATCATCAACGCCATCGCGGTGAAAAAGGACGTGGACGGCTTTACCGTCGCCAATACCGGGCGGCTGGCCACCGGGCAGCGGGCGATGGTGCCCTGCACGCCGCTGGGCTGCCTGATGCTGCTGCGCGACCGGCTGGGCGATCTGTCGGGGCTGAACGCGGTGGTGATCGGCCGCTCGAACATCGTCGGCAAGCCGATGGCGGCGCTGCTGCTGGCCGACAACGCGACCGTCACCGTGGCCCATTCGCGCAGCCGCGACCTGCCCGCGATCACCCGCGCCGCCGATATCGTGGTGGCGGCGGTTGGGCGGCCCGGCATGGTGCGGGGCGACTGGGTCAAGCCCGGCGCCACCGTCATCGACGTTGGCATCAACCGGACCGAAAGCGGGCTGGTGGGCGATGTGGATTACGACAGCGTGGCCGAGGTCGCCGGTGCCGTGACCCCGGTTCCGGGCGGCGTCGGGCCGATGACAATCGCCTGCCTGCTGGCCAACACGTTGACCGCCTGCTGCCGCGCCAACGGGCTGCCGGACCCCGAGGGGCTAACGCCGTAAGCCGGCTGCACGCAAAGCGGTTCAGGCAAGCCGCGTCCTAGAAGTCGACGCAGATGCCTTTTTTCTCGTAATCGCCGAAGCGGACCGGTTCGGGTCCGTTGCGGCCGCCCAGCTCTTTCGGCAGATTCAGCGGCGCGGCCTGCTGGCGGCGCTGTTCGGCCTCGGCCAGGGCGCGTTGCGCTTCGGGGGGCAGATCGCTTTTGTCGGTCATGGCGGGCAGCCTTTCGTTGCGGTATCACCGATTGATCTAGGGAAAGGGCACGACTTGAACAAGCCGCCAGCACGCAAACCACGCTCGCAGCGCCCGCCGGGGCAGGCTGCGACCCCGCCGCCGCGCGTCGATGCCGCGCGCAAGGGCGCGCTGCGCCTGCTGGCGGGCGTCGGGCAGGGGCTGTCGCTGTCGGATCAGCCGACCGCGCTGGCGCGGCTGGACCCGGCCGAGCGGGCGCGCGGGCAGCGGCTGGCGCTGGCGGTGCTGCGCAACATCGACCGCGCCGACGCGCTGCTGGTCCCGCTTCTGTCCCGCAAGCCCCGCCCCGAGGTTCTGGACGCGCTGCGCCTTGGCGTGGTCGAGCTGCTGGAACTGGGCGAGGCGCCGCATGGCGTCGTCAACGCCGTGGTCGATCTGGTGCGCGGCATGGGGCCCAAGGGCTGCGCCGCCGCCGGGATGGTGAATGCCGTGCTGCGCAAGGTGGCCGGGCAAAGCGAGGCATGGGCCGCGCTGCCGCCCGAGATGATGCCCGACTGGCTGCGCGACCCCGTCATCGCCGCCTGGGGCGAAGACGTGGCGCTGGCGATCGAGACCGCGCATCAGCAGGGCGCGCCCCTCGACATGACCGCCCAGCCCGGCCGCACTGCGCCGGGCGAAAAGCTGCCAAGCGGCAGCTACCGCCTGCGCGAGGCGGGGCAGATCAGTGCCCTGCCGGGCTTTGCCGAGGGTGACTGGTGGGTGCAGGACGCGGCGGCAGCGATGGCGGTGCGGCTGCTGGACCCGCAGCCGGGCGAATATGTGCTGGACATTTGCGCCGCGCCGGGCGGCAAGACGCTGCAGATCGCGGCGGCCGGGGCGCAGGTGACGGCGGTCGATCTGTCGGCCGCGCGGCTGGCGCGCCTGCACGAGAACCTGACCCGCTGCCGGCTTTCGGCCGAGGTGGTCGTGGGCGATGCCCTGCAATTCACGCCCGACCGCGCGCCCGACGCCATCCTGCTCGACGCGCCCTGTTCGGCCACCGGCACCATCCGCCGCCATCCCGACCTGCCGCTGATCCGCGACGGCTCGGCGCTGGCCGGGCTGACGGCGTTGCAGGCGCAGTTGATCGACCACGCGCTAAGCCTGCTGGCGCCGGGCGGGCGGCTGGTCTTTGCCACCTGCTCGCTGCTGCCGGTCGAAGGCGAGGACCAGCTTGCCGCCGCGTTGCAGCGGCATCCGGGGCTGAGCGTGTTGCCGGTGGACCTGCCCGGCATCGCGCCCGACTGGCTGACCGCGCAGGGCGGGCTGCGCTTGCGGCCCGATCACTGGCCCGATCTGGGCGGCATGGACGGGTTCTTCATCGCCGGCTTGCGAAAGCCGCTGGCGCCCCGCTAGATACCGCCATGACCCAGTCCCGCCCCTATGGTTTCACCCGCAGGCCCGAGCCGCGCAGCCTCGGCTCGACCCGGCGCGGGCAAGAGATTCTGGACGGCGCGCTGCGGCTGACCGGCGGCAGCATCACCGGCGATCCCTTTGCCGCGGGCAGCCCGGCGCTGCCGCCCGACACGGCGGCGGAGCTGCACGGCTTTGGCTGGCTGGACGATCTGGCGGCGGTGGGCAACGCCAAGGCTCGCGACATGGCGCAGCGCCGCGTGCTGGACTGGCTGGCGGCGTTCGGCGACCCGCCCGAAACGGCAGATGACGCTGGCGTGACCGGGCCAACCGACCCGGCATGGCGGGCCGATGTGACCGGGCGCCGGGTGCTGCGCTGGCTGTTTCACTCGGGCCAGATCCTGCCGGGGCTGTCGCGCGAACAGGCGCAGCCGATCTTTGACAGCCTGCACCGCCAGCTTGACTGGCTGTCGCGGCATCAGGCGCCCGTTGGCTTGCCGCAGATCGAGGCGCTGTCGGGCCGCGCCATCGCCGCCATGCTGCTGAAGGGCGCCGAGGCGCAGGCCGCCCCCGCGCTGGACGATCTGGCGCAGGCGCTGGATGCCAGCATCCATCAGGGCGTGCTGCGCAGCCGCTCGCCCGAATTGCTGCTGGGTTGCCTGTCGCTGCTGGCCTGGGTCAAGCAGACGGCGGCCGAGGCCGGACTGCCGTTGCCACCCCCGATCACCGCCGCCATTGACGAGATCGCGCCGATCCTGCGCGCGCTACGCCACGCCGACGGTGCCCTGCCGCGCTTTCACGGCGGCGGGCGCGGCGTGTCGGGACGGCTGGACCACAGCCTGCGGGCGGCGTCGGGGCCCGCCGTGACCGCCAGCGGGCATGCGATGGGCTTCGCCCGGCTGGCGCGGGCGCGGGCGACGGTGATCCTGGACGCCGCCGCGCCCCCGGCCGGACCGGCGGCCGCCCATGCCCATGCCTCGACGCTGGGGATCGAGTTCACCTCGGCCCGGCATCCGATCGTGGTCAGCTGCGGCTCGGGCCGGTTGTTCGGCGAGGCCTGGGCCCGTGCCAGCCGCGCCACCGCGTGTCATTCGACGCTCAGCCTGTCGGGCCTCAGTTCCGCCAAGCTGCTGCCCCCCGACGCGCAGGGGCATGAGCGGCTGACCCTGCTGCCGCAACAGGTCTGGGCCGGTCCCTGCGACGCCGACGGCAACCTGCTGCCCCCCGACGCGCCCGCCCCGCCCCCGCGCGAGGCGGCCTCGATCCTGGCCGGGCATGACGGCTGGGTCGGCACGCACGGCCTGACCCATCTGCGCGAGCTTTACCTGTCCGCCAGCGGCGATCACTTCAGCGGCGAGGATACGCTGGCCGCGCTGGACATCGCGGGACAGGGCCGGCTGGAGCAATTGCTGGCCAACCGCCCCGACGGCATCGGCTTCGAGATCCGCTTTCACCTGCACCCCGATATAGAGGCGTGGCAGGAGGGCGACGCGGTGCGGCTGGTCCTGCCCGGCGGGGAAGAGTGGTATTTCAGCCATGATCTGGTCGCCGCGCTGCGGCTGGAACCCTCGGCCTGGCTGGAAACCGGGCTGCCCGATCCGCGCCCCTCGATCCAGATCGTGCTGGCCCATCATCTGCGCGCCGAGGCGGTGCAGATCGGCTGGACCTTCATGCGGGCAGGCGCTAGCTAGTCGGCGATCCGCACCAGCCAAAGGCCGACAGACATGCCGCACGACATCGTTCCGCTGAAACGCGCCCTCATCTCGGTCTCGGACAAGACCGGGCTGATCGATTTCGCCCGCGCGCTGGCCGATGCCGGGGTCCAGATCCTGTCGACCGGCGGCACGGCGGCGGCGCTGCGCGATGCCGGGCTGACGGTGCGCGATGTCTCGGACGCCACCGGCTTCCCCGAGATGATGGACGGCCGCGTCAAGACGCTGCATCCGGTGGTCCATGGCGGTCTGCTGGCGCTGCGCGATGACGCGGCCCATCAGCAGGCGGCAACCGAGCACGGGATCGAGATGATCGACCTGCTGGTGGTGAACCTTTATCCCTTCGAGGAAACTGTCGCCAAGGGCGCCAGCCATGCCGATTGCGTCGAGAATATCGACATCGGTGGCCCGGCGATGATCCGCGCGGCGGCCAAGAACCACGCCTTTGTCAGCGTCGTGGTCGATGTGCAGGATTACGACACCGTGCTGGCGCAGCTTCGCGCCAAGGGCGGCACCGATCTGGCGCTGCGGCAGCGGCTGGCGCAGACCGCCTATGCACGGACCGCCGCCTATGACGCGGCGGTGTCGAACTGGATGGCCGACGCCATCGGCGACGAGGCCCCGCGCCGCCGCAGCTTTTCCGGCACGCTGGCGCAAGGTCTGCGCTATGGCGAGAACCCGCACCAGCGCGCGGCCTTCTATGTCAGCGGCCAGAGCCGCCCCGGCGTCGCCACCGCCCGGCAATGGCAGGGCAAGGAGCTGTCCTATAACAACATCAACGACACCGACTCCGCGTTTGAAATGGTGGCAGAATTCGACCCCGCCCAAGGCCCGGCCTGCGCGATCATCAAGCACGCCAACCCCTGCGGCGTCGCCCGCGCCGACACCGCCGCCGAGGCCTATCGCCGCGCCTTCGACTGCGACCGGACCAGCGCCTTTGGCGGCATCATCGCGCTGAACCAGACGCTGGATGGCGACACCGCCCGCGCCATCACCGAGATCTTCACCGAGGTCGTCATCGCGCCCGACGCGACCGAGGATGCCCGCGCCGTCTTTGCCGAGCGCAAGAACCTGCGCCTGCTGACCACCGGCGGCCTGCCCGACCCCGCTGCCAGCGGCACCGCGTTCCGGCAGGTGGCAGGCGGCTTTCTGGTCCAGTCGCGCGACAATGGCCGCGTCGGCCGCGACGATCTGCGCGTCGTGACCCGGCGCCAGCCCAGCCCGGAAGAGCTGGACGATCTGCTGTTCGCCTGGCAGGTCGCCAAGCATGTGAAATCCAACGCCATCGTCTATGCCCGCGATCTGGCGACGGTCGGCATCGGCGCCGGCCAGATGAGCCGGATCGATTCGACCCGGATCGGGCAGCGCAAGGCGCAAGACGTGGCGCAGGCGCTGTCGCTGCCCCAGCCGCTGACCAGCGGCTCTGCCGTGGCGTCGGACGCGTTCTTCCCCTTTGCCGACGGCGTCGAGGCGCTGGCCGAGGCCGGGGCGCGGGCGGTGATCCAGCCTGGCGGCTCGATGCGCGATGCCGAGGTGATTGCCGCCGCCGACGCCCTGGGGCTGGCGATGGTCTTCACCGGCCAGCGGCATTTCCGCCACTGATGGCCGAGGACAGCGACAAGCCAGCGGGCGGGGCGACCGGAACGGGCCGCAAGGCGGCGGAGGCCCCCGCCAAGCCGCGCAAACCGGCCACGGCCAAGGCCAAGCCTGCGACGAAAGCCGCCGCCAAGACGGCAGGCGGCGCGGGACGCAAGACCGCGGCCAAGTGCGCCGCCAAGACCCCGCGCGGCAAGACCGGGACGGGTGCGAAAGCGCCAGAGGCACCGGTCTCGCTGCGGGTGATGCTGTGGGTGGCGGGGGTCGTCCTGCTGCTGGACCAGATCAGCAAATATGTCGTCGTCCACCTGCTGCGCCTCGACCGCGTGCGCGAGATCGACCTGTTCCCGCCCTTTCTCAACCTGCGCATGGCGTGGAATCAGGGGGTGAATTTCGGCCTGTTCTCGTCCTCGCAAGAGATCATGCGCTGGGTGCTGATCGCGGTGGCGCTGGGGGTCTGCCTGTGGGTGGTGGCCTGGGTCTGGCGCAGCCGGCCCCGCGCCTTTGCCCAGGCCGCCGCCGGATTGCTGGTCGGCGGGGCCATCGGCAATGTCATCGACCGGCTGACCTATGGCGCGGTCGCGGATTTCCTGAACATGTCGCTGCCGGCCTGGCGCAACCCCTACAGCTTCAACGTGGCTGACATTGCGATCTTTGCCGGGGCCTTCGGCCTGATCCTGTGGCCCCCCGGCGGCAAGGCCGGGGCTGCCGACAAGAACCCGTGACGGCACCGCAAATTCCGGTTAGAACGGCAGCGACATGAAACGGGGGACCGGAATGCGGGCAATCTGGGCATTGATCGGGACGGCGGCGCTGGCGGCCTGTTCCAACGATCCGCAGCTTCACAACATCCGCGCCGGACGCACGACGCCGGACGAATTCGCGATCCTGCCCACGCGCGCGCTGATGATGCCCGACGATCTGAACCAGCTTCCCCCGCCCACGCCCGGCGGCGGCAACATCACCGACCCCAACCCGCGCGGCGATGCGGTGGCGGCCCTTGGCGGCAACCCGCAAAGCCTGGTCAATCAGGGCATCGGCGCGGCCGATGTGGCGCTGGTCAATTACAGCTCGCGGCTGGGGGTCAACCCGGCGATCCGGGCGCAACTGGCGCAGGAAGACGTGGCGCTGCGGGCCGGGAACTCGCGCCGGCTGCTGGAAACCTGGGCGCGGACCGATGTCTATTACCGCGCCTATCAGTCGATGACGCTGGATAGCTGGGCCGAGCATGAGCGCTGGCGCCGCGCCGGCGCGCAGACGCCCTCGGCCCCGCCCGCGCCGTAAGGCCGCGCGCCGTCACCGGGTCGTGACTTGCGTCGCGGGGCCGGGACTGGGCATGCTCGCCCTGCCTTTGTCACAAGCGAAAGGACTGCCCATGCGTGTGCCTGGCCTGACGGCTCTGCTTTCCCTGACCGCGCTGCCCGTCTGGGCCGAGATGCCTGCGGGCATCAGCCATTTCACGCTGGATAACGGGCTGGAAGCCGTGGTGATCGAGGATCACCGCGCCCCGGTCGTGGTGCAGATGGTCTGGTACAAGGTCGGGTCGGCGGACGAGGTGGCGGGCAAGACCGGCCTCGCGCATTACCTGGAACACCTGATGTTCAAGGGCACCGAAAAGCTGGCCCCCGGTGAGCTGTCCAAGACCGTGACCGCCAATGGCGGCATGGACAACGCCTTCACCAGCTATGATTTCACCGCCTATTTCCAGCGCATCGCCAGCGACCGCCTGCCTCTGATCATGGAGATGGAGGCCGACCGGATGCAGAACCTGCGCGTCGGCGAAGAGGATTGGCAGGCCGAGCGTCAGGTCGTGCTCGAGGAACGCGCGCAGCGCACCGACAGCGACCCGGCCGCGCTGTTCGCCGAGGAACGCGGCGCCTCGCAATATCTTAACCATCCCTACGGGCGCCCCGTGATCGGCTGGCGCGCCGAGATGGTGGGGCTGACCCGCGCCGATGCGCTGGATTGGTATGACAGCCATTACGCCCCGAACAACGCGATCCTGATCCTCGCCGGCGACGTCACGCCCGAGCAGGCGCGCGAGCTGGCGCAGACCCATTATGGCGACATCCCCGCCAAGCCCGGCGTCGAGCGGCAGGCCCGCCCGCAAGAGCCAGAGCAGCGCGCCCCGCGGCGTCTGACCATGCACGACCCGCGCGTGCCGCAGCCTTCGATGGTGCGGACAGTGCTGGTGCCCGAACGCGATCCCGGCGATCAGCAGACCGCCGCCGCGCTGACGGTGCTGGCCGAGTTGCTGGGCGGCTCGCCCCAGACCTCGGTCCTGGGGCGCGAACTGGTGCTGACCGGGCAGGCGCTCTATGCGGGCGCGGGCTATGACGGGTTCGCCGTCGATCCGACCAGCTTCCGGTTCTCGCTGGCGCCGGTGGACGGTCAGTCGCCCGAGGACGCCGAGGCGGCGTTCGACGCGGCGCTGGCGCGGTTCCTGGAACGTGGGCCGGACCCCGAGCAGCTTCAGCGGGTCAAGACCCAGCTTCGCGCGGCGCAGATCTATCAGCAGGACTCGGCCCATGGCCGCGCCTATCAATACGGTCAGGGGCTGGCGACCGGGCTGACGATCGAGGACGTGAACGACTGGCCCGACCTGCTGGATCAGGTGACCGAGGCCGATGTGATGGACGCCGCCCGGCTGGTGCTGGACAGCACCGCCACGGTGACCGGCTGGCTGCTGCCGCAGAGCGACGATGCCGCGCTGGAGATGGCGTCCGACGCGGCCCCGGCTGGGGTTCCGGGGGAAGTTGGTGCCGCGCCTGCGGCGGAGGTGGTGACGGACCAGCCAGCCGATCCCGCCACCGATGCCGCGTCCGACGCCACATCGGACAGCGCCGCCGAGTCGCCGGTTGAGCCAGTGACGGACGGGGCGACTGGTTCTGACGCCGATCCAGCTTCGAACGCACGGTCTGACCCCGATCCAGCCCCGGACGCCCAATCTTACCCCGACGCAGCTTCGGACGCCCCACCCGATCCCGAACCCTCGCCCGAAGCCGCAACCGAAGGGGTGCCGCAATGATCTTTCAGCGTTTCGCCCTCGGGCTTGTCGGCGGCCTTGTCTTCGCGCTGCAGGCGCAGGCGACGGACATCACCCGCGTCACCTCTCCCTCCGGGGTCGAGGCGTGGCTGGTCGAGGATCACTCGATCCCCTTCGCCGCCATCAACCTCGCCTTTCGCGGCGGTGCGAGTGTCGACCCCGAAGGCCAGCGCGGTGCGATCAACCTGATGACGCATGTGCTGGAAGAAGGCGCGGGCGAGATGGACGCGACCGAATACGCCTCGGCCGTCGAGGCATTGGGCGCGCGGATCGGGTTCGACGTGGGCGATGACGCGCTGACCGTCTCGATCCGGCTGCTGAGCGAGACCCGCGACGAGGGCGCCGATCTGGTCAACGCCGCGCTGACTGAACCGCGTTTCGACGATGCCGCCGTGGCCCGCGTCAAGGGGCAGGTGATGGCCGTGATCCGGGCCGAGGAAAACGACCCCAACGCCATCGCCGCCAAGGCGCTGGCGGCGGCGATCTGGGGCGACCACCCCTATGGCAGCTCGATCAACGGCACGGCGGACTCGGTCATGCCGCTGTCGCCCGATGATCTGCGCGCCGCCAAGGACCGGGTGTTGGCCCGGGATCGTGTGATCGTGGGTGCGGCTGGCGATATCGACGCCGAGGAACTGGGCCTGCTGATCGACCGCATGCTGGACGGCCTGCCCCAGACCGCGACCGCGCCGCTGCCGGCGCAGGCCACTTTTGCGCCGCAGGGCGGGGTCATGGTCATCGACTGGAACAGCCCGCAGACGGTGTTTGCCTTTGCCCAGCCGGGCGTAAGCCTGGACGACCCCGATTACTTCTCCGCCTACCTGGCCGATCACATCCTGGGCGGCGGCGGCTTTTCCTCGCGGCTGATGGAGGAGATCCGCGAAAAGCGCGGCCTGACCTATGGCGTCTCGACCGCGCTGTCGAACGGGGTCAGCGGGTCAAGCTGGCGGGGCGGGATGGCGGCCTCGAACGCGAGCGCGGGCGAGGCGCTGGCCCTGCTGCGCGCGGAATGGGCCAAGATGGCCGAGGGCGGCGTCACCGATCAGGAGCTTGCGGACGCCAAGACCTATCTGACCGGCGAATATCCGCTGCGCTGGGACGGGAATGGCAAGATCGCGGGGATTCTGGCCGGGATGCAGCTGATCGGCCTGCCCATCGACTATCCCGACACCCGCAACGCGCAGATCGAATCGGTCACCGCCGAGGACGTGGCCCGCATCGCGGCCGAGGTTCTGGACCCGGACCGGTTGCAGATCGTGTTGGTCGGTCAGCCCGAGGGCGTTAGCCCCTGACACAGAAAAGCGCCGGACCCGAGGGCCCGGCGTTTTCGTCTGACGTGACGCGCGGTCTATTTGACCTGCACGGCCCCGCTGCCGCCAAGCGCGGCGCCGGCGACGGCACCGACCGGCCCGCCGACGACGGCCCCGGTGGCGGCGCCGGTGGTGGCGCGGGTGGCGGTGTTGGGCCCGCAGGCCGACAGCGTCAGCGCGAACCCGCAAAGGGCCAAAGCGGCTAGTCTGGACATGGTCGTCTCCTGCTGATCAATGGCGTGTTGTCGGGGTAAAACGCGCGCCGGGGGCAAAGCGGTTCCCGGCCACACGAAATTGGCACCGAATCTGTTGGCCCGCCCGGCGCTGCCTGCTAGATCTTGTGGCATGAACACGCACAGCCGCCATATATCCCGGGTGATCCGCCAGCTTGACGAAAGCACCGCGAACCGCATCGCGGCGGGCGAGGTGGTTGAACGCCCGGCCTCGGCGGTCAAGGAACTGGTCGAGAACGCGCTTGACGCCGGGGCGGGGCGGATCGACGTCACCATCTCGGACGGGGGCAAGGCGCTGATCCGGGTTGTCGATGACGGCTGCGGGATGACGCCGCAGGACCTGCCGCTGGCGCTGGCGCGTCATGCGACGTCCAAGATCGACGGCAGCGACCTGCTGGCCATCGACAGTTTCGGGTTCCGGGGCGAGGCGCTGCCCTCGTTGGGGGCGGTCGGGCGGCTGACCATCACCTCGCGCGCCGAAGGGGCCGAGGGGGCGGAGATCGGCGTCACGGCGGGCCGGATGCAGCCGCTTCGCCCGGCGGCGGGAAATCGCGGCACGGCGGTCGAGCTGCGCGACCTGTTCTTTGCCACGCCCGCGCGGCTGAAATTCCTGCGCAGCACCCGCGCCGAGACGCAGGCCGTGGTCGAGGTCATGCGCCGCCTTGCCATGGCCGAGCCGGGCGTGGGTTTCACCCTGCATGACGACGACCGCCTGCTGTTTCGCGCCGACCCCGAGCCGGGCGATCTGTTCGACGCGCTTCATGCGCGGCTGGCGCGGGTCATGGGCCGGGACTTCATCGAGAACGCCATCCGCATCGACACCGAGCGCGAGGGCGTGCGCCTGCAAGGCTTCGCGGCGCTGCCCACCTATTCGCGCGGAGCGGCGGTGGCGCAGCACCTGTTCGTCAACAACCGCCCGGTGCGTGACAAGCTGCTGACCGGGGCGCTGCGGGCTGGTTACTTCGACGTGCTGCCCGGCGGGCGTCACCCGGCGGCGGTGCTGTTTGTCGGTTGCGATCCGCATTTCGTCGATGTGAACGTCCACCCCGCCAAGGCAGAGGTCCGCTTTCGCCAGCCCGATCTGGTGCGCGGGCTGGTGGTCAGCACCCTGCGGCACCGGCTGGCGGGGGAATCGCGGCGGGCCTCGGACACGGTAGGCGCGGCGACGCTGGCGGCGTTTCGCAGCGACTCCGCCCGGCCGATGGTCCGGGGCTATCAGATGGAGTATCGCCCCTCGACCGGTGCGATTCGCACGGCGATGGCCGGGCAGGCGCCGCAGGGGTTCGGCGGCGATCCCGGCTTTGACGGCTTTGCCGAGGCACCCTCGGGCCGGGTCGAGGAGGCGCCAGAGGGCGGCACCGACGCGCCGCTGGGGGCCGCGCGGGCGCAGCTGCACCAGAATTACATCATCGCCCAGACCGCCGACGGCATGATCATCGTCGATCAGCACGCCGCCCATGAACGGCTGGTCTATGAACGCCTGAAGGTGCAGGCCGAGCAGACCGGCATCGCCAGCCAGGCGCTGCTGATCCCCGAAATCGTGGAACTGCCCGAAGCCTGCGCCGCCCGTATCCTTGCCGTCGCCGAGGATCTGGCCCGGCTTGGCCTGCATGTCGAAAGCTTCGGCGGCAATGCCGTCGCAGTGCGAGAGATCCCCGCCCTGCTGGGCCGGCTGGATGCCGCCGCGCTGATCCGCGACATCGCTGACGATCTGGCCGATCAGGGCGCCTCGGACCGGCTGCGGGCGCGGGTTGATGCGGTGCTGTCCTCGATGGCGTGCCACGGCTCGGTCCGGTCGGGGCGGCGCATGACGGCGGACGAGATGAACGCCCTGCTGCGCGAGATGGAGCGCACGCCACGGTCCGGCCAGTGCAATCACGGCCGCCCGACCTGGGTCAAACTGTCGCTGCCGGATATCGAGCGTCTGTTCGGGCGCAAGGATTGACGGCGCGGGCCGGGGCGGCAACAGTTGGTCCGGCGCGCCCTTGGCCGCCGCAACAAGGGGGCAGAGATGCTGGAAATCACCGCCGACAAGATCGCGCATGTCATCGTCCGCGCCCGCGAATATGACAGCGGCGTCAATGCCTGGGCGCATAGCGGGCACCGCACCGGGCAGGGGGTCCGGGCCGAGCTGCAGGAATTCATCGCCGGGCTGAACGACGACGAACAGGCCTCGCTGACGGCGGTGATGTGGGTCGGGCGCGACAGCTTCGACGCCAGCGATCTGGACGAGGCGATCGCCACCGCGAAATCGGAAAAGACCTCTCCGACCGAGGATTACCTGATGGGCGAGCCGCGTCTGGCCGATTATCTGGAAGCCGGGATGGAGGCGCTTGGCATCTCGCCCGGGGACGAGGTCGACGACCTGCACCGCCCGGTCTAGGCGCCATCCCGCCCCGGCGCAGCTTTCGGTGGCCTCGCGGCGCGAAGGGGTCTAAAAGACCGCCATTGCAGGCAGCCCCGCCGGGCTGCCGGACGGACTGCTGAAAAGGGCTGCGGAATGACGGAAATCGCGACCATGTCCTTCGAGGACGCGATGAAGGAACTGGAGGCCGTGGTGTCGCGGCTGGAAAGCGGCAGCGCCTCGCTGGACGAATCGATCCGGCTGTATGAGCGCGGGGCCGAACTGCGCGCCCGCTGCGAAGCCTGCCTGCGCGAGGCCGAAGAGCGGGTCGAGCGGATCACGCTGGCGCAGGGCCAGCCCACCGGCACCACCCCGGCCGAGGGGCTGTGATGCTGCAGCAGCGGATGGACGAGGTGCGCGCCCAGGTCGAGGCCGCACTGGACACCGCCATGTCGGCCCTGCCGCGTGGCGAGCTGACCGACGCGATGCGCTATGTCTGCCTTGGCGGGAAAAAGCTGCGGGCGTTTCTGGTGATGGAATCGGCGCGGCTGCACGGGGTCAGCGATCAGGCCGCGCTGCCGGTCGCCTGCGCGGTCGAGGCGCTGCACGCCTATAGCCTTGCCCATGACGATCTGCCGGCGATGGACAATGACGATCTGCGCCGGGGCCTGCCGACCTGCCATGTGCAATGGTCCGAGGCGACCGCCATTCTGGCCGGCGACGCGCTGCAGACCCTCGCCTTCGAGATGCTGACCGACCCCGCCATCGGCAGCGCCGAGACCCGGGTCAAGCTGATCGCGGCCTTCGCCCATGCCGTCGGGCCGGCGGGGATGGTTTACGGGCAGATGATGGACATCGCCGCCGAGGGGGCCGAAATCCCGCTGGACGTGGCCGGGATCACCCGGATGCAGGTCGCCAAGACCGGCGCGCTGATCGCCTTTGCCGCCGTGTCGGGCGCGATGATCGCCGGCGCGCCGTCCGAGGCGCTGCGCGTCTATGCCGCCAAGCTGGGGCTCGCCTTCCAGATCCATGACGACATCCTGGACGTGACCGGCGACGAGGACACCACCGGCAAGCGCGTCGGCAAGGACGCCCGCGCCGGCAAGGCGACCTTCGTGTCGGTGCTGGGCCTCGACGCTGCCCGCGCCCGCGAAAAGGAACTGGTCGAGAAGGCCATCGCGGCCCTGCAGCCCTATGGCGACGAGGCCGGAAACTTGAAAGAACTGGCGCGTTTCGTTATCGACCGTGAAAGCTGAACGCCCCGGAAAGGGCCGCGCGATGAGCCAAGATCGACCCCAAACCCCGGTTCTGGACCGGGTCAGGCTGCCTTCGGACCTCAAGGCCCTGTCGGACCGCGAACTGCAGCAGCTCGCCGATGAATTGCGCGCCGAGACGATCAGCGCGGTCAGCGTGACCGGCGGCCATCTGGGCGCGGGGCTGGGCGTGGTGGAACTGACCGTGGCGCTGCATGCGGTGTTCGATTCGCCGCGCGACAAGATCATCTGGGATGTCGGCCACCAGTGCTATCCGCACAAGATCCTGACCGGGCGGCGCGACCGCATCCGCACGCTGCGGATGGGCGGCGGGCTGTCCGGCTTTACCAAGCGCAGCGAAAGCCCCTATGACCCCTTTGGCGCGGGCCATTCCAGCACCTCGATCAGCGCAGCGCTGGGTTTTGCCATGGCGCGCGAGCTTGGCGGCGATCCCGGCGACGCGGTCGCGGTGATCGGCGACGGTGCGATGTCCGCCGGCATGGCCTTCGAGGCGATGAACAATGCGGGCCATCTGGGCAAGCGGCTGTTCGTCATCCTGAACGACAACGAAATGTCGATCGCTCCGCCCACTGGCGCGCTGTCATCCTATCTGACGCGGCTCTATTCCGAGGCGCCGTTTCAGGACCTGAAATCCATCGCCAAGGGCGCGGTCGGTTTGCTGCCCTCGCCCCTGCAAGAGGGCGCGCGCCGGGCCAAGGATGTGCTGAAGGGCATGGCCTTGGGCGGGACCCTGTTCGAAAAGCTGGGTTTTTCCTATGTCGGGCCGGTCGATGGGCATGATCTGGACCAGCTTCTGCCGCTGCTGCGGACGGTCAAGCAGCGCGCCACCGGGCCGGTGCTGATCCACGCCATCACCCGCAAGGGCAAGGGCTATGCCCCTGCCGAAGGCGCGGCGGATCGCGGCCATGCCCGTGCCCGTTTCGATGTGATCACGGGCGAGCAGGCCAAGTCGAAATCGAACGCGCCCAGCTATACCTCGGTCTTCGCCAAGGCGTTGATCGATCAGGCGTCGCGGGACGACAAGATCGTGGCGATCACCGCCGCCATGCCCGACGGCACCGGGCTGAACCTGTTTGCCGAGCAGTTCCCCCGCCGCTGCTTCGATGTGGGCATTGCCGAACAGCACGCGGTGACCTTCGCGGCGGGGCTGGCGGCTGGCGGGATGCGACCCTTTTGCGCGCTGTATTCGACCTTTCTGCAGCGCGGCTATGACCAGATCGTGCATGACGTGGCGATCCAGCGTCTGCCGGTGCGCTTTGCCATCGACCGCGCCGGGCTGGTCGGCGCGGACGGGGCGACCCATGCCGGAGCCTTCGATATCGGCTTCATGGCCAGCCTGCCGGGCATGGTCGTCATGGCCGCCGCCGACGAGGCCGAACTGGTCCACATGGTCGCCACCGCCGCCGCGCATGATGACGGCCCCATCGCCTTCCGCTTTCCGCGCGGCGAGGGAACCGGGGTCGAGATGCCCGAACGCGGCACGCCGCTGGAAATCGGCAAGGGCCGCATGGTGGCGGAAGGGTCGCGGGTCGCGATCCTGTCCTTTGGCACCCGTCTGGCCGAGGTCATGGCCGCCCGCGAGGCGCTGCAGGCGCGCGGCATCGCTCCCACCGTCGCCGATGCGCGCTTTGCCAAGCCGCTGGACCGCGATCTGATCCTGTCGCTCGCCCGCGAGCACGAGGCATTGATCACCATTGAAGAAGGCGCCGTCGGCGGTTTCGGCAGCCATGTCGCGCAGCTTCTGGCGGATGAGGGGGTGTTCGACAACGGCCTCAAGTTCCGCTCGATGGTGCTGCCCGATACCTTCATCGACCATGACAGCCCGGCCGCGATGTATGCCTCGGCCGCGATGAGTGCGTCCGATATCGAGGCGCGGGTGCTGGACGTGCTGGGCGCCGCCCGCCTGCCAGCCCGCGCCTGAGCGCCCGCCATGTCACGTTACACCCACGCCGACGCGCATCCCGACGATCCGCATTACGTCTCGCGCTCGGGCTGGCTGCGGGCGGCGGTGCTGGGGGCGAATGACGGCATCGTCTCGGTCGCCTCGCTGCTGGCCGGGATGGCGGCGTCCGGTTCGTCGCGAGAGGCGGTGCTGCTGGCCGGCGTCGCCGGGCTGTCGGCGGGGGCGCTGTCGATGGCGGCGGGGGAATATGTCTCGGTGTCCAGCCAGTCCGACATCGAGCGCGCGGATATCCGGCGCGAACTGGCCGCCCTGCGCGACGACCCGGAAACCGAGCTGATCGAACTGGCCGAGATCTACGAGGAACGCGGGCTGTCGCCGGAAACCGCGATGCTGGTGGCGCGCGAGATGACCGAACATGACGCGCTGGCCGCCCATGTCCGGGATGAGCTGGGCCTGTCGGACGTGCTGTCGGCCAACCCCCTGCAGGCGGCGCTGGCCTCGGCCGCGACCTTCACGCTGGCGGCGGCGATCCCGCTGATCGGGGCTTGGGTCGCGCCGTTCCACGCCATCCTGCCGGTGGTGCTGGGGGCCACGCTGCTGGCGCTGGTGTTGCTGGGCGCGACCGGGGCGCGGGCCGGGGGCGCGCCGATGGGCCGCGCGGTCTTGCGGGTGGTGTTCTGGGGGGCGGCGGCCATGGGCATCACCGCCGTCATCGGCCGGATTTTCGGCGTCGCGATAGGATGAACGACATGATGAGAGCCTTGGTGCTGATGCTCGCGCTGACCGCCGGTCCGGCGCTGGCGACGCCGGAATATGTGCTGCCGACGCTGTTCGACGTGGCGGACGTGGCCGCAGACGATGTGCTGAACATCCGCAGCCAGCCCAATGCCAGCGCCGAGATCGTCGGCAGCCTGCCGCCCGATGCGACCGAGGTCGAGATCACCGCTCTCGATCCCTCGGGCCGTTGGGGGCAGGTCAATACGGGCGAGCGTGCGGGCTGGGTCGCGATGCGGTTTCTGCAGTATCGCACCGATGTCTGGGCCGAGGACCGCGTCCCCGCGACGCTGATCTGCAGCGGGACCGAGCCGTTCTGGTCCTTTACCATCGAGGGGGACCGGCTGGCCTGGCGCGCGCCGGACGCGCAGCGCGACTGGCCCGGCGTTCAGATCCGTGGCACCGGCTGGGCGCGCGACCCGCATCGCGGGCTGTTCGCGCGGGACGGGCAAAGCGTGCTGGCGGCGACGATCACGCCCAAGCAATGCTCGGACGGGATGTCGGACATGGCTTTTGGACTAGAGGCGACGGTGCTGGTGCAGGACGGGGCGGCGCCGCTGCAGATGTATTCCGGCTGCTGCCGCATCGGCGCGCGCTAGGGCGTCAGCTTAGCGCCGCTGCCACCAGCAGGACGGCCGCCGTGACCACCCCCCCGATACTGGCCGAGCGCCAGTTGAAGCGGCGCGGCGGCGGGGTCAGCGGTGCCTCGGCCCGCTGGCGGGCGCGCCAGATCGCGTCCTCGATCAGCACCGGCATCAGCGGCATGGCGCGGTGCAGCGTGCGCAGGATCTTGCGGCTGTCGGTGACCAGCGCGCGCGGTCCGAGATTGGCCTTGATGTAATCCTCGACCACCGGGCGCGCCGTCTTCCAGATGTTCAGGTTCGGATCGAGCGAGCGGGCGACGCCCTCGACCACGACCATGGTGCGCTGCAGCAGGATCAGCTCGGTCCGGGTCTGCATTCCGAAGCGTTCCGTCACCTCGAACAGATAGCCCAGCAGGTTCGCCATCGAGATGCGGCTGGCCTCGGCCCCGAAGATCGGCTCGCCCACCGACCGCAGGGCGCGGGCAAAGGCGGCCGGATCGCGGTCGCGGGGGACATAGCCGGCCTCGAAATGGACATGGGCCAGCCCCTCGTAATCGCGGCGGATGAAGCCCATCAGGATCTCGGCATAGATGCGGCGGGTGTATTCGTCGATCTCGCCCATGATGCCGAAATCATAGGCGATAAGGTCGCCATTGGCGCCCACCTTCAGATTGCCCTGATGCATGTCGCCGTGAAAGAACCCGTCGCGCAGCGCATGTGACAGGAACAGCTGCAGGATACGTTCGGCCAGCGCCGAGGTGTCATGCCCCGCCGCCCGGATCGCCCCCACCTCGCCCAGCGAGATCCCTTCGGCCCAGTCGCTGGTCAGCACCCGGCGCGAGGTCAGCTCCCAATGCGGTTTCGGGACCGAGAAATGCGCGTCGTCGCGGGTGTTTTCGGCGAAAAGCGAGGCCGAGGCGGCTTCCAGCCGCAGGTCCAGCTCGCCATTGACGACGCCTTCGAAATGGCTGACGACATCCTTGGGGCGCAGCCGGCGGGTCGAGGGCGACAGCGCCTCGATCAGATCGGCGCCGAAATGGAAGGCGTCGATGTCGCGGGAAAAGGCGGTCACGATGTTCGGGCGCAGCACCTTGACCGCGACCTCGGCCCCGGTATCGGCGCGGCGCGCGCGGTGGACCTGCGCGATCGAGGCGGCGGCGACGGGGGCGGAAAATTCGCTGAACAGCGTGTCCAGCGGCGCGCCGAAATCGGCCTCGATCATCTGCCGCGCGATGTCGGTCGGGAAAGGCGGAAGCTTGTCCTGCAGATAGGAAAGCTGCTGCGCCAGATCGGCGCCGACCACATCGGGCCGCGTCGACATGATCTGGCCGAACTTGATATAGGCCGGGCCGAGGGCGGTGATCGCCCGCGTGACCGGCGGCAGGGCCGGATCGCCGGCATAGCCCAGCCAGCGGAAGGGCCAGCCCAGCACCCGCGCCGCCACGCGGACATTGCGCGGCGCCTGCATGGCATCCAGCGCCACGCCCATCGCGCCGGTCCGCTCGAACGTCGCGCCGGTGCGGATCAGCCGCCAGATATTGTGCGGCCCCCTCACAATTTCCACCCGGAATGCAGCGCGGCGATGCCGAGCGACAGGTTGCGATACTGCACCCGCTCGAACCCCGCGTCGCGAATCATCCCGGCGAAACTGTCCTGATCGGGAAAGCGGCGGATCGATTCGACCAGATATTGATAGCTGTCGCGGTCATTGGCGACCATCTGGCCCATCACCGGAATGACGTTGAAGGAATAGCGGTCATAGGCCCATTGCAGCGCCGGCACCGGAAGCTGGCTGAATTCCAGCACCATCAGCCGGCCGCCGGGGCGCAGCACGCGAAACGCCTCGGTCAGCGCGTCCTGGATGCGGGTGACGTTGCGGATGCCGAAGCTGATCGTATAGCGGTCGAAGCTGCCATCGGCGAAGGGCAGGGCCATCGCGTCGCCGGTGACCCAGCCCAGCCTGTCGGCCAGCGCCTGCGCCTGGGCGCGCTTGCGGCCTTCGATCAGCATGTTCTCGGTCATGTCGCAGACGGTGACGCGGGCGCCGGGCGCGCGGTCCAGAAAGCGGAAGGCGATGTCGCCGGTGCCGCCCGCCATGTCCAGCAGATGCTGGCCATCGCGCGGGGCCAGCCAGTCCATCATCGCGTTCTTCCAGACCCGGTGAACGCCGACGCTCATCAGGTCGTTCATCACGTCATAGCGCGAGGCGACCCGCGAGAACACGCCATGGACCAGACCCGCCTTCTGGTCCTCGTCCACGGTCTGAAAGCCGAAATGGGTCTGTCCGTGGGGTTTGTTATCGCTCATTGCTCTTGCCGTCCGAGGGTTGGGGGCACAGTTAAAGCCGAACTCCCGCGGAAACAATGCGACGAAAGCACCGAAGATGCCAGAACTGCCCGAAGTCGAGACGGTCCGCCGCGGCCTGCTGCCCCATCTGCAGGATGCGCGGATCGAACGGCTGGTGCTGAACCGGGCCGGGCTGCGCTGGCCGTTCCCGCCCGATCTGGTGCAGGTGGCGACCGGGGCACGGGTGACGGGGCTGCGGCGGCGGTCGAAATATGTGCTGCTGGATCTGGACCGCGATGCCTCGATCCTGCTGCATCTGGGCATGTCCGGGCGCATCGTCATCGACGGCGCGGGCGTGGGCGAGTTCCACCGCGACCCGTCGATCCTGCCCCAACACGATCACGTCGTCATCGAAACCGACGCCGGCACCCGCATCACGCTGAACGATGCCCGCCGCTTCGGCATGGTCGATCTGGTGCGCGGCGATGGCGGCCCGCTGCTGGCCGGGCTGGGGCCAGAGCCGATGGACGAGGACTTCACCGGCGCGGTGCTGGCCGCAACCTTTGCCGGGCGGCGCGCGCCGGTCAAGGCGCTGCTACTGGATCAGCGCGTGGTGGCGGGGCTGGGCAATATCTATGTCTCGGAATCGCTGTTCCGGGCCGGGATCGACCCGCGCCGCGCCGCCGGGCGGATCGGGCGGGCGCGGCTGGACGCACTGGCGGGCCATATCCAGGACGTGCTGGCCGAGGCGATCGCGGCGGGCGGGTCGTCGCTGCGCGATCACCGCCAAGCTAGTGGTGAGCTGGGCTATTTCCAGCACAGTTTCCGCGTCTATGACCGCGAGGGCGCGCCCTGTCCGCGCCCCGGCTGTCCGGGCCAGATCCGGCGCATCGTGCAGTCCGGCCGGTCCAGCTTTTTCTGCCCGCGCTGCCAGCATTAGCGGCCCTGCGCCGGGTCTGGCCACAGCCTTGCGGTTTTGATAGGACGAGGCCCAACCGCAACCGCGAGGCGCTTTCATGGCTTACCACAACATCACCGTCGAGATCGCCGATTACGTGGCGCTGATCCGGCTGAACCGGCCCGACGCGCTGAACGCGCTGAACTCGGCCCTGCTGGCGGAACTGGCCACCGCCCTGACCGAGGCCGACGCCAACGACAAGGTCCGCTGCATCGTCATCACCGGCAGCGAAAAGGCCTTTGCCGCCGGGGCCGACATCAAGGAAATGTCCGAGAAATCCTTTGTCGATGTCTATGGCGAGGACATGTTCGCAGACTCGACCGACACCATCCTGCGCATCCGCAAGCCGATCATCGCGGCGGTATCCGGCTATGCGCTGGGCGGCGGGGCGGAACTGGCCATGGCCTGCGATTTCATCATCTGCGCCGAGAACGCGAAATTCGGCCAGCCCGAGATCAATCTGGGCGTCATCCCCGGCATCGGCGGCACCCAGCGCCTGACCCGATTCGTCGGCAAGTCCAAGGCGATGGAAATGACCCTGACCGGGCGTTTCATGGACGCCGAAGAGGCCGAGCGTTCGGGCCTTGTCAGCCGCGTCGTGCCGACGGCCAAGCTGCTGTCCGAGGTGATGGCGGTGGCCCGCAAGATCGCCGAGAAATCGCAGATGGCGGTTCTGGCCGGCAAAGAGGCCGTCAACCGCAGCTATGAAACCACGCTGCGCGAGGGTCTGCAGTTCGAACGTCGGCTATTCCACGCCCTGTTCGCGACCGAGGACCAGAAGGAAGGCATGGCCGCCTTTCTTGAAAAGCGCGAGCCGCAATTCCGCGACCGCTGATAGCGCTTGGCTTTTCCGCCCGGTCGCTGTATAGCGCCGGGCTACATGCGCGTGGGCCCGCTTTGGCAAGAATCATGACCGTCCGTCCGGACGGCGCCATGGGGCTTTTGCGTTACCGGATTTGAACAGAACCAGACAGGACCGCACCCATGGCCAATACGCCCCAATCCCAGAAACGCGCCCGCCAGGCCGAGCGCCGCACCCTTGTCAACAAGGCCCGCCGCTCGCGCATCCGCACCTATCTGCGCAAGGTCGAGGAAGCCATCGCCGCCGGCGATGCCGAGGCCGCCAAGGCCGCGCTGCAGGCCGCCCAGCCCGAACTGATGCGCGGTGTGACCCGCGGCGTCTACCACAAGAACACCGCCGCGCGGAAAATGTCGCGCCTGTCGGCACGCGTCAAGGCTGTGGCCGCGCAGTAACAGATCCCCCTGCGGCAGAGCGTCTGATTCTGCCCGATCGGGGCCAGCATGGGCTGGTTTCAGCCAGTGAACAGGGCGCATCGCAGGATGCGCCCTTTTGCGTGTCAGCATCCGCAAAATGCAACCTATTCAGGAAGTTGCGGCAAGCCCATGGATTTGCGACGGCTTTGCCACGGGGCCCGGGGATTCGCCTGGGGCAAGATCATGTCAAGCGCGAAGATCGGTTGCAGGGCGCGGGGCGGAAGGGCTAGCTTCATCCCTGCGATTCACCTCGCCTTGGGGGACCTCGTGGACGTCCCGGCAAACGGGCCGGAAGAAAACCACGAAGATACAGACCGTTAGATCCGGTCCACGCAACTTCCGCAGCAGGCCTGCCAGCTTTCTGCAACCGTCGCGTGATTCTGTCCGGGCTGGACAGGCAACATGGCCCTTGGCCGTGGCGTCTGTCCTGATGCCTGACCCCAAGGTGAACGAACGCCCGCGCCGCACTGAAACACAGGCGGCCGGCCACGGGGACAGCATGACGGACGAGACAAGAACAATGCAGGACGTTTGGGTGCAGGCCAGCGATTGGCTTCGGGACAGGGTTGGCAGCAACAATCACACGGCGTGGATCGCGCCGCTGGATCTGGGCGGGATCGAGGCGGACGAGGCGGCGATTGCGGCGCCCACGCGCTTCATCTCGGATTGGGTGCAGCGCCACTATGCCGATGCGATCCGCGATGCGCTCGTCCATGCCGGCGCGCCGGTCACCCGTCTCAGCTTCCGTGTCGCGACCGCGCCCCGTGCGACCGCGCCCCGCAAGCGCAGCGATGCGGCCCGCCCGACCCCAGTCGAGCCCGAGATGTCGGCGCCGCTGGACGCCCGCTTTACCTTCGACAATTTCGTCGTCGGCAAGCCCAATGAGCTGGCCCATGCCGCCGCCCGCCGCGTGGCCGAAGGCGGTGCGGTGACCTTCAACCCGCTGTTTCTCTATGGCGGGGTCGGGCTGGGCAAGACCCACCTGATGCACGCCATCGCCAGCGAGGTTCGCGCCCGCCGCCCCGAAAGCCGGGTGCTGTATCTGTCGGCCGAGCAGTTCATGTACCGCTTCGTGCAGGCGCTACGCGAGCGGACCGTCATGGACTTCAAGGAGATGTTCCGCACCGTCGAGGTGCTGATGGTCGATGACGTCCAGTTCATCGCCGGCAAGGAATCGACGCAAGAGGAATTCTTCCATACGTTCAACGCGCTCGTCGATCAGGGCAAGCAGATCGTCATTTCCGCCGACCGCGCGCCGGGCGAGATCAAGGATCTGGAAGACCGCATCAAGTCGCGCCTGCAATGCGGGCTGGTCGTGGACCTGCACCCGACCGATTACGAGCTGCGTCTGGGCATCCTGCAATCCAAGACCGATTCGCTGCGCGGCCAATATGCCGGGCTCTGCGTCGAACCGGGCGTGCTCGAATTTCTCGCCCACCGCATCACCTCGAATGTCCGCGTGCTGGAAGGTGCGCTGCAGCGGCTGTTCGCCTTTGCCAGCCTGGTCGGACGCAAGATCGACATGGATCTGACGCAGGATTGTCTGGTCGACACGCTGCGGTCATCCGATCGCAAGGTCTCGATCGAGGATATCCAGCGCCGCGTGGCCGAGCATTACAACATCCGCCTGTCCGATCTGGTCGGGCAAAAGCGGGTGCGCACCATTGCCCGGCCGCGTCAGGTGGCGATGTATCTGGCCAAGCAGATGACCACCCGCAGCCTGCCCGAGATCGGCCGCCGCTTCGGCGGGCGCGACCACACCACCATCATGCACGGTGTCCGCAAGATCGAAGAGCTTTGCGCCGAGGATCACAGCCTTGCCGAGGACGTGCAATTGCTGCGCCGCGCCCTTGAGGCTTGAGGGTTGATTCCGGCACCGTTTTTCAAGACATTCACCCGGCTGGCCAAGCCGGCCTGACTGCGCCGGAATATGCGCCAGACAGCGAAGCGCATGACAGGGGACTGAAGATGAAATTCTCGATCGAACGGGCGGATCTGGTCAAGGCCGTGGCGCAGGCAGGGTCCGTCGTCGAGCGTCGCCACACCATCCCGATCCTGGCCAACGTCCAGATCGAGGCGACCGAGTCCGGCGTCAGCTTTCGCGGCACCGATCTGGACACCGAGGTCGTCGACCGCACCGCGGCCCATGTCGAACGTCCGGGCGCGACCACCGTCTCGGCGCAGATGCTGAACGAGATCGCGCGCAAGCTGCCCGACGGTTCGCTGGTGACGCTGTCGGTCGATGGCGGCAGCGACCGGCTGGCGGTGCAGGCGGGGCGGTCGAATTTCGCGCTGGCGACCCTGCCGACCGAGGATTTTCCGGTCATGGCCAATGCCGAATATTCGGCCAATTTCTCGGCCCCCGCGCCGGTTCTGCGCCGGCTGTTCGACAAGTCGAAATTCGCCATCTCGAACGAGGAAACCCGCTATTACCTGAACGGCGTCTATCTGCATGTGGCCCAGGCCGAGGACGGTCAGGTGCTGCGCTGCGTGGCGACCGACGGCCACCGGCTGGCCCGGATCGACGCGCCCCTGCCCGAGGGCGCGGGCGACATGCCCGGCATCATCGTGCCGAAAAAGACCGTGGCCGAGCTGCGCAAGCTGCTGGATGATGACGAGGCGCAGATCGCGGTCTCGGTCAGCGACACCAAGGTCCGCTTTGCGACGCCCACGCTGACGCTGACCTCGAAGGTCATCGACGGCACCTTCCCCGACTACACCCGCGTGATCCCCTCGGGCAACAGCCGCAAGATGGAGGTCGATGCCAGCGATTTCGCCCGCGCCGTCGACCGCGTGGCGACCGTCAGCAGCGAAAAGACCCGCGCCGTCAAGCTGGCGCTCGAACTGGACCGGGTGGTGCTGTCGGTCAACGCCCCCGACGCCGGCACGGCCGAGGAAGAGCTGGCCGTGGCCTATGGCGACGAGGCGATGGAAATCGGCTTCAACGCGAAATACCTGCAGGAAATCGCCGCCCAGATCGACCGCGAGAACGCGGTGTTCCTGTTCAACGGCTCGGGCGACGCCGCCCTGATCCGCGAGGGCAGCGATCTGTCCGCGGTCTATGTCGTCATGCCGATGCGCGTGTGAGCGTTGGCCGGCTGACGCTGGCGCAGTTCCGGTCCTGGCCGCATCTGGATCTGGACCTGGACGCGCGGCCGGTGGTGCTTGCGGGACCGAACGGGGCGGGCAAGACGAATGTCCTGGAAGCCGCCTCGATGCTGGCGCCGGGTCGCGGGATGCGCGGTGCCGCGCCCGCCGATCAGGCCCGGCAGGGCGTGGGCGCCGGTTGGCGCATCCGCGCGGTGCTGGATGGCCGCCAGATCGAGACGCAGGCCCTGCCCGGCAATGGCCGCGAGGTGCGGATCGACGACAAGCCCGCGCCGCAGACGGCCCTTGGCAACCTGCTGCGGGTGGTCTGGCTGACGCCGGCGATGGACCGGCTGTGGACCGACGCGCCGGAAACGCGGCGGCGCTTTCTGGACCGGCTGACGCTGTCCTTTCACCCCGCCCATGCCGAGGCCGCGCTGGCCTATGACAAGGCCATGCGCGAACGCAACCGCCTGCTGCGCGACCAGATCACCGATCCGGGCTGGTATCGCGCGCTGGAGGGCCAGATGGCCGAGGCGGGCGCGCGGATCACGCGGCACCGCCTGTCGGCCCTGCAACAGGTGATGGCGGCGCAGGCGCAATCGCCGGATTTCCCCGCCGCCACCCTGTCGCTGCTGCCGGGCGAGGGGTTCGCCGATGATCCCGACGCCGCCGACATCGCCGGTCGTCTGGCCGCCATGCGCGCCCGCGATCTGGCCGCCGGGCGCAGCCTGACCGGTCCCCACCGCGCCGATCTGGGGGCGGTCTGGGGGCCGCAGGAAATGCCCGCGGCGCTGTCCTCGACCGGCGAGCAAAAGGCGCTGCTGCTGTCGGTGATCCTCGCCAATGCCCGCGCCTTGCCAGATCTGCCGGTGCTGCTGCTGCTGGACGAGGTCGCGGCCCATCTGGATGCCGAGCGGCGGGCGGCGCTGTATCACGAAATCGGGCGGCTGGCCGCGCAGACCATGCTGACCGGCACCGGGCCAGAGCTTTTCGACGCCATCGCGCCGCAGGCTCAGATGCTGTCGGTGGCGCGCGATGTCCACGGTGTCAGCCGGCTGGTTCGGACGCCGGATGAGGCGGGCGGCGGCAGTCACCTCAACTAGTGGCGCAAACCCGCGATTTTACCACGAAATACGGTGTCTTGGCCGTGACTTTACCCGCCCGATTGCCTATATCTGACGCAGTTGCACAGGAATTTTCAGGCATGACAGACACCATCCCGACGTCCGCCGAATATGGCGCGGATTCGATCAAGGTTCTCAAAGGGTTGGAAGCAGTCCGCAAGCGGCCGGGAATGTATATCGGCGACACCGATGACGGCAGCGGCCTGCATCACATGGTCTACGAGGTCGTCGATAACGGCATCGACGAGGCGCTGGCCGGTCATGCCGACTATGTGCAGGTCAAGATTCACGCCGATTCCAGCGTCTCGGTCCGCGATAACGGTCGCGGCATCCCCGTCGCGCTGCACCCGACCGAGGGCGTCAGCGCGGCCGAGGTCATCATGACCCAGCTTCATGCCGGGGGGAAATTCGACCAGAACAGCTACAAGGTCTCGGGCGGTCTGCATGGCGTCGGCGTTTCGGTCGTGAACGCGCTGTCGGACTGGCTGGAGCTGCGGATCTGGCGCAACGGCAAGGAACATCTGGTCCGCTTCGAAAACGGCGACACGGTCGAACCGCTGCGCGTCGTCGGCGATGCCGCGCCGGGCGAGACCGGGACCGAGGTCCGCTTCATGGCCTCGTCCCGCGAGGATCGGCCGGACGGGACCTTCTCGAACCGCGATTTCGTCTTCAAGACGCTGGAAAACCGCCTGCGCGAGCTGGCGTTCCTGAACTCTGGCGTGCGGATCATCATCGAAGACGAGCGCCCGGCCGAGCCGGTGCGGACCGAACTGCTGTATGAGGGCGGCGTCCGCGAATTCGTCAAGTTCATCGACCGGTCCAAGACCCCGGTGCTGGCCGAGCCGATCTTCATCCAGGGCGAGCGCAACGGGATTTCCGTCGAGGTCGCGATGTGGTGGAACGAAAGCTATCACGAGACGGTCCTGCCGTTTACCAACAACATTCCGCAGCGCGACGGCGGCACCCATCTGGCCGGCTTCCGCGGCGCGCTGACCCGTGTGATCACGAAATACGCGCAGGAAAGCGGCATCGCCCGCAAGGAAAAGATCGACTTCACCGGCGATGACGCCCGCGAAGGGCTGACCTGCGTGCTGTCGGTCAAGGTGCCCGATCCCAAATTCTCCAGCCAGACCAAGGACAAGCTGGTCAGTTCCGAAGTGCGCCCGGCGGTCGAGGGGCTGGTCGGCGAGAAACTTTCCGAGTGGTTCGAGGAAAACCCCGCCGACGCCAAGCAGATCCTCGGCAAGATCGTCGAGGCCGCCCTGGCTCGCGAGGCAGCGCGCAAGGCCCGCGACCTGACCCGCCGCAAGACCGCGATGGACGTGGCCAGCCTGCCCGGAAAGCTGGCCGATTGTCAGGAAAAGGACCCGGCCCTGTCGGAACTGTTCATCGTCGAGGGCGATTCGGCCGGCGGTTCGGCCAAGCAGGGCCGCTCGCGCAAGGATCAGGCCGTGCTGCCGCTGCGGGGCAAGATCCTGAACGTGGAACGCGCGCGTTTTGACCGGATGCTGTCGTCGGAAAGCGTCGGCACGCTGATCACCGCGCTTGGCACCGGCATCGGGCGGGACGAATTCGACCTGTCGAAGCTGCGTTATCACAAGGTCATCATCATGACCGACGCCGATGTCGACGGCGCCCATATCCGCACGCTGCTGCTGACCTTCTTCTTCCGCCAGATGCCCGAACTGATCGAGGCCGGGCACCTGTATATCGCCGAGCCGCCGCTCTACAAGGTCGGGCGCGGGCGGTCCGAGGTCTATCTGAAGAACGAGGCCGCGCTGGAAGATTACCTGATCGAACAGGGTTCCGACGGGGCGGCGCTACGGCTTGGTTCGGGCGAGATCCTGTCGCGCAACGACCTGCTGCGCGTCATCGAGGAAGCCCGTACGGTGCGCCGCATCCTGCGCTCCTATCCGACGCATTACCCGCCCCATGTGATCGAGCAGGCGGCCATCGCCGGCGCCCTGCAGCAGGAACGCATCCAAAGCGACGCCGGCGCGGCCGCCGAGGCGGTGGCTCGGCGGCTGGACCTGATCGCCGAGGAATACGAGCGCGGCTGGACCGGGCAGGCGACCGAGGATGGTGGCATCGCCGTGACGCGGGTGCTGCGCGGCGTCGAAGAGGCGCGCGTGCTGGACGGCCCGCTGCTGCGCTCGACCGAATCGCGGCGTCTCTCGGCCATGACCGAGCGTCTGCAAGAGGTCTATGCCGAACCGGCGACGCTGCTGCGCAAGGACCGCGAGGTGCCGATCTATGGCCCGCTGGGGCTGCTGTCCTATATCCTGCTGGAAGGCGAAAAGGGCCTGTCGCTGCAGCGCTACAAGGGTCTGGGCGAGATGAACCCCGAGCAGCTTTGGGAAACCACGCTCGACCCCGAGGCGCGGACCATGCTGCAGGTCAAGATCGACGATATCTCGGACGCCGAAGACATCTTCTCGAAGCTGATGGGCGATCTGGTCGAACCGCGGCGCGAATTCATCCAGCAGAACGCGCTGAGCGTCGAGAACCTGGACGTGTAGCAAAGCAGCGTCAGGCTGCGGCGGATCGTGATAAAACTGCCGCAGTCCGGCGTCGATTGGGCCGCACATCGACCTGTCCGACAGGACAGATTGCCAGCGCGTAACGGCTTCTTTAGCGTTCAGCGTTACATTCCATCGAGATTTTCGCGAATCGCGACACTCTGCTAGTGAGGTTCATGATGAGTTCTGGTTTCATTTCCCGGTTGGCCGGCGCTGCCGCGTTTCTGGCCGCGCCCGCCGCCTTTGCCGGCGGTTTTGTCGCACCCACTGTCGAGGTCGTCGATCCCATCGTGCCGGTGATCGCGCAGGACTGGACCGGCGCCTATGTCGGGGCCAGCATCGGCTATGCCTTCGCCGGCGATGACCGCGTCGGCTATGCCGAAAACAACGACGTTTTCGCCACGCCGGGCAAGCTGGAGCTTTCGGGCGCCAATGCCGGGCTGCGGGTTGGTTATCGCAAGCAGTTCACCGGTCAGACACGCGAATGGGTGATGGGCGCGGAACTGGGGTATGAGGGCGGCTCGATCGAGGACAGCTTCTCGACCGCGGAATACGAGGCCGGAAACGAGATCAATTCGGTGCTCGCGCTGCGCGTCAAGACCGGCGTGCTGAACGCCCCGCAGGACACGCTGTTCTACGGCATCCTGGGCGTCGCCCGCGCGGATTACGACTATCGCGCCAGCAGCACCGATGGCGTCATCGATCTGGTCGGTGATGGCGAGAAATCGACCGGCTACATCGTCGGCTTCGGGGTTGAGCGCAAGATGACCGACAAGCTCTCGCTGACGGGCGAGTGGGAATACGCCAATTTCGGCAAGACCAATCTGGGCGACGGGGTCTATTCGACCGAGATGACGCCCGACTACCACAACATCAAGCTGGGTCTGAACTACCGCTTCTGATCCGGTCGATCCTGCTGACAGACCGGCCGTGCCTTTCGGGGCGCGGCCTTTCTTATGTGGAGTACTGTCAAGCCTGACCAGCGATGCTGCGGGTGCTAAATCCACCTTCGAATGGCAGCTTCGAGCGCTTTCCGGAAGTTGAAGGCCTTGCGACCTTAGTTGCCATCCTTGAAGTTGTCTTTCGCGAGACAGGGGGAAGCCATGGAGAATGTGCGGGTAGTGAAACTGGAAGCTAAAGATCTAGCAGTCTTCAAAGCGATCCGATTGGAGTCCTTGAAGATGGCGCCGACAGCATTTGCCAACACCTTCGCAGACTGGTCGTCCCTGCCAGACGAAGAGTGGCTTGATCGAATGAAGATCCCTGTCTTTGCGATGCTGAAGGGTGAGGAACCTGTTGGAATCATGGGCCTGATGCGCCAGCGCGGGGAAAAACGGTCTCACCGCGCAACAATCATGATGGTCTACTTGCGCGAAAGCGAGCGTGGATCCGGCTTGGCGAATGACCTCCTCCAAGCCGTAATGGGCTTTGCGAAGGAAGGCGGCGTGCGCCAACTCGAACTGAACGTCAACCACACCAATGCCAGGGCCATTCGCTTTTTATGAGCGGCACGGCTTCGAGAGGGTAGGGAAAATTCCCGCGGCACTGATCGACGATGGCAACGAAGTGGACGAGCTGATCATGGTTCATCGGTGACATCGCCAATGTCTGCTCCGTCCCGCACTGCCGACCTTGCCTATAGCCGCAAAAACCGATCCTGCGTGCGTGTCGCGCCACAGAATTGAGGCCATGCCAGAGCTGTTACCGGCTTGCGTAAGCCTTTTCTTATTCGTGCCTGTCAAAATGCAGGATCACCAAGTACCGCTTTCGGTACGCGCCGGTCGATGAGGGTGCCGCCCTTTTTTACTGTCGGTTATCCCGACCAGGCCCCGCGCGCGGCACCCTCCATTGACGCGGGCGGTATTTCTACCGCCATGCGCCAAAGCTTGATCGCGAGCTTGCGGGCTACGGCCACGATGGCCTTCTGCCCGATCCCATGCTTCGCAAAATGTCGATTGTAGAGTTCCTTGGCTTCGGGGTCTCGCCACGTCCATTGCCATGCGGCTTCGATGAGAATGCCGCGTAGCCGTTTCTGACCCACGGGTCTGATCCTGGCGCGGGCCTGACTGCCACCACTCTGGCTGACCACAGGTGCGAGACCGAGATAGGAGGTCACTTCCTCGGGGCGGTTGAACCGTTCGGGAGAGAACAGCTCGGCCAAGAAGTTCGATGCCGCGGTCTCGCCCACCCCGACGACAGATGTCAGATGCGCGAACCGCTCTGCGTGCATCCGCTTCGTTGCCGTCCTGATCTCGGCGCGCAGCATCTTGTCTTCGGAGAGTAGGAACAGATACTCGCGCACCATAGAAGCCAGCGACATTCGATGTTCCGGCGGCATATCCAATGCCGACAGGTCTGCCGAAGCGGCCAGAGACCACTTCTGGATGCTCTGCGGTTCACCGATGCCGGACGCGAGCAGGAAGCCCTTGATCTTCTGCTTGATCTTGCCCCGGCTCTCCGCAACACGCTTCCGTCGCCGCACGAGCGCCCGGTAGCCTTCCTGTTCGACGGTTGGAATGGCGACGGAGCGCAGCAATCCTCGCGCGAAGTAAGTTGCCAACTTTACCGCATCCAGCCTGTCGTTCTTCGCCGCCGCAGCGTATCCGCGCGGGATGCGCGACGCGGCGACTACGGACACCTTGAATCCGGCGGCCACCAGTGTTCGCGCCAAGGCGAAGCCGGTTGGCCCTGTCTCATAAACGACATGCTCGATCTTGCAGCCCAAGCCCGAAAGCTGCGCGGCGAGCGCCGCCTCTCCGGCCGGACAGGTATAGCTCTCGACTTGACCGTCCTGCGACGAGAACAGTGCGACGGAATAGGTCTTTTTGTGAACGTCGAGACCGACGACGACAGGTTGGTCTTCGACGGCTTCCACGAAGCGGACGAGGCGCGTTGCTTTCTTGACCATGCTGGAATCTCCTTTGTTTGAAGAACCCCGGCATCGCAGCAGCTACGCGCAACGCCGTCCAGCACGGTATTTTTTGTTTCAGCGCGACGTCGCGGTGGCGGGCGGCAGTTTCGCGGTCTGGACCAGCAGGATGCCCACCGCAATGATGATCGCGCCGATCACGTCGCTGGCGCCGAAACGCTCGCCCAGCAGCAGGGCGGCGATGGCCACGCCGAAGATCGGCGACAGAAAGTGGAAGGTCGCGGCCCGCACCGCGCCGATGCGGTTGACGAGCTGGAACCAGATGAAGGTCGCCGCCAGACCGGGGGCGAGGATGGTGTAGAGGAACGCGACGATAAGCTGGCAGCTCCAGTCGATGGGGCGGCCCCATTCCAGCAGCGCCGCGGGCAGCGCCAGAACCACGGCCCCGACAGCCATTTGCAGCGCCACGATCATCATCATGTTGCGGCTGCCGCCCGAGCCGCGCACCACCAGCGTCGCCACGGTCAGCGCGACGACCGCGATCAGGCACAGCAGCGCGCCGAACAGGCTCAGCCCATGCTGCAGCCGGACGCCCATGATCAGCACGACGCCGGCGACGCCCATCGCCAGCCCGATCACCGCCGGCATCCGCAGCCTTTCGCCCAGCCACAGCCAGCCGAAGAACGCCACCAGCAGCGGCATCATCGAGGCGATGATCGACGCCGCCGCCGCCTCGACCCATTGCATGGCGATCCAGTTGAGGCCCAGATACAGCGCATTCTGCATGATCCCGAACAGGATCAGAACCCGCCACTCGGCTCGGCTGAGCCGCCAGCTTTGGCCCATGGCGCGGGCCAGCATGATCCCCAGAACGGCGGAAATGGCAAAGCGGATGACCAGCGCGGTCAGCGGCGGTGCGGCCACCACGATCATCCGCGTGGTGGTAAAGGCCGACGCCCACATCACCGCAAAGGCGAGACCCATGAGAATGGCCTTGACGTCCATGCCGCTTTTGCCCCCGGTCGGCGGGTCGCGATGGGGTCAGCCGGCGCGAGCCGCGATTTGAAAAGGGCCGCCCTGACGGACGGCCCGGTCCCAGTCCATCGCCGGGCGCGCGCCCGGGACAGAGATCAGGCGTTGACGCTGTCCTTCAGCGCCTTGGCGACGGTGACCTTGACCTGCTTGTCGGCGGGCTTGGTCATCATCTCTTGGGTCTGCGGGTTGCGGACCTGACGCTCGGGGCGGGCGCGGCAGGCAACCTTGCCGATGCCCGGCAGGGTCACGGCACCGCCATTCGCCACTTCGCGAGTCACGACCGCCGCAATCGCGTCAAGCGCGGCTGCCGCAGATTTCTTGTCGCTGTCCATTTCCTCGGCCAGTGCGGCGACGAGCTGGGTCTTGGTCATCGGCTTGACGGCTTGGGCCATATGTCTGTCTCCTCGTTATCCCGCGTGGGGAAAATCTGCTACCGCAACTTGCGGTATTGCATTGCTACACAAGGTTTTGCCGCGCATTTCAACCGTTTTTCTGCGCTTTGTCCGGAACTCTGGGCGGAAAGAGTCTTTTCTGCCGATTCCGCGCAGGTTGACGCTGCGTCAACTGCCTCACATGAACGCGGTTTCGTGGAAAGAGCGCAATTTCCGCGAATGGATGCGGGACAGCGGCATGTCGCGCAGCTTCTCCATCGCGCGCACGCCGATCAACAAATGGTTCGAGACCTGGGTGCGGTAAAAATCGGTTGCCATGCCCGGCAGCTTCAATTCGCCATGCAGCGGCTTGTCGCTGACGCAGAGCAGCGTGCCGTAAGGGACGCGAAAGCGGAAGCCGTTGGCGGCGATGGTGGCGCTTTCCATGTCGAGCGCGATGGCGCGCGACAGCGACAGGCGGTGGATCGGCCCGCTCTGGTCGCGCAGCTCCCAGTTGCGGTTGTCGATGGTGGCGACGGTGCCGGTCCGCATGATCCGCTTGAGCTCGTAGCCTTGTAGCTGCGTGATCTCGGCCACCGCCTCTTCGAGCGCGACCTGCACCTCGGCCAAGGGCGGGACTGGCACCCAGACCGGCAGGTCGTCGTTCAGCACATTGTCTTCGCGCAGATAGGCGTGGGCGAGGACGAAATCGCCCAGGCTCTGGCTGTTGCGCAGCCCCGCGCAATGCCCGACCATCAGCCAGGCATGGGGCCGCAGCACTGCGATGTGATCGGTGGCGGTCTTGGCGTTCGACGGGCCGACGCCGATATTGACCAGCGTGATCCCCTGCGAACCTTCGCGTTTCAGGTGATAGCTAGGCATCTGCGGCATCTTGGGCAGCGGCAGGATCTCGCCATCGGGGCTGTCGATGATCTGGTTGCCGGGCGCGACAAAGGACGTATAGCCGAGCGACGGATTGGCCAGCGCGGCGCGGGCAAAGGCCTCGAACTCGTCGACATAGAACTGATAGTTGGTGAACAGCACAAAGTTCTGGAAGTGCTCGGCCGCGGTGGCGGTGTAATGCGACAGCCGGGCCAGCGAATAATCCACCCGCTGCGCGGTGAAGGGCGCAAGCTGCTGGGTGCCATCCGGCGCCGGCACCGCGACGCCGTTGACGATGTCGTCGTTCACGGTGTTCAGATCCGGCACGTCGAAGACATCGCGCAGGCTGAAATCCAGCACACCCTCTTGCGGGACGTTCAGATCGGTGCGGGTGGCGACGGCGAAATGAACCGGCATCGGCGTGTCGCTGACCCCGACCCCGATCGAGACGCCGTGATTGCGCATCAGCAGCGCGAACTGCTCGCGCAGGTAATTGGCGAACAGATCGGGCCGGGTGATCGTGGCGGCATAGGTGCCGGGCAGGGTGACATGGCCGAAGGCGAGGCGCGAATCGGCCTTGACGTGACTAGTCGTGGTGAGCCGCACCTCGGGGTAGAAGGCGCGATAGCGGGCCTGCGGCGCCTCGCCGCCCAAAGCACGCAGGAAATGCTGGGTCAGAAAATTCGCGGCCTGATCGTAAAGCCCGCGCAGCCGGTCGACGGCGTGTTGGGGATCGGTGAAATATTCCCGCTCGACCAGAGGCGGCGTTTCCAGCCTTAGCTGCTTGTGGTTCATCTGGACCCTCGTCTGTTGCCCAAGACTGCCAGTCGGCGCCGGCACTGGCAAGTCGGGCCTCGCGTGCCCAGATAGGTCGGGAAAGGAAGATCAATGCGTTATTCTATTCTGGATCTTGCCCCTGTCCCCGAGGGCAGCACCACTGCCGAGGCCATCGCCAGCAGCGTGGCGCTGGCCCAGATGGCCGACGGGCTGGGGTATCACCGCTATTGGCTGGCGGAACATCACAACATGCCGGGGATCGCCTCGGCCGCGACCTCGGTCCTGATCGGGCATATCGCCGGGGATACCCGCCGCATCCGCGTCGGCGCCGGCGGCATCATGCTGCCCAACCACTCGCCCCTGTCGATCGCCGAGCAGTTCGGGACGCTTGCGACCATTCACGGCGACCGCATCGATCTGGGTCTGGGCCGCGCGCCGGGCGGCGATGGCGCGGTCTTTCGCGCGCTGCGGAAATCGCCCGAAATGGCCGAGAACTTCCCGCAGGATGTGGTCGAGTTGATGAGCTATCTTGGCGACGCCGCGCCCGATCAGGCGGTGCAGGCGCATCCGGGGCAGGGGACGCATGTGCCGGTCTGGATGCTGGGATCGTCGCTGTTCGGCGCGCAATTGGCCGCCTATCTGGGCCTGCCCTACGCCTTCGCCTCGCATTTCGCCCCGGCCGCGCTGGATGACGCCGCGCAGGTCTATCGCGAGCGCTTCCAGCCCGCCGGCCGCGCCGAGGCGGAGGAGGGGCCTCGCTTCATGCTGGCGATCAACGTCATCGCCGCCGAGACGGACGAGCGGGCGCGCTATCTGCAATCGAGCCAGCAGTTGGCTTTTGCGCGGCTCCGCTCTGGCCGCCCCGGCAGGTTGCCCGCGCCGACGGAAGATCTGGCCGAGATCACGCCCGCGCTGCAGAGGGGCGTCGAGCAGGCGCTGAAGATCAGCGCAGTCGGCAGCCCCGCCACCGTGCGCGCGCAACTCTCGGCGCTTGTCGCGCAATACCGGCCCGATGAGGTTATCCTGACCGGTCAGATCCACGACCCGCAAGCCCGGCAGGAGTCGTTCCGGCTGGCCGCGGACGTGATGGAGGGGCTGGGCTGAAGCGCTCGCCCTTGGTCCGCGACCCGGTTTGCGGGTTTCGAGGCGGCTTATGGAGGCCGCCTTGGGACGGCCCCACGCCTTCGGGCGACGGCCGTGAGCAGTTTCCGCTTGCTGGCGCGTCTCGCGGACTCTTCAGATCGTGACCACTCCGCTACTCCCGAAGAGGCTCCCGCCACCGGGCCCGGCAGCGCTCCAACCGCAGTCCCCCGAGAGGGGGGAGGTTTCGGTCGAGCGGTTTCTGTCTCTGAGCGTCTACGCCTCGCGTCACCTTGCCGGGCCATGGGAGCGGCCCATGACTGGTTCGGACGGGGCGCGCTGTCACACATAGGCGTCGCCTCTGCGCGGGCCCGAGACGCTTGTCCGCCAATTTGCCTCGCGATACACCCCCTTCTGCCGCCCGCTTGCATCGCAGCCGCATCCGCGCGAGGTTCGCTCGTTCCGCCAAAGACTTGACGCGGATTACCGGGAAAGAATGGTAAGGACCGATGCATCTTCTGATACTGGGACATGGCTACTCCGCGTCCTTCCTGTCCCCGCGCCTGCTGGCGAAAGGCTGGACCGTCGCCGGCACCACCCGAAACGCAACCGCAGGCTTCGGCGATGACCGCATCGAACAGATCATCTGGCCCCGCGACAGCGACGCCGTCCGCCACCACATATCCCGCGCCGACGCGATCCTGACCTCGGTTGCACCTGGCTCCACCGGCGACCCGGTGCTGCGCGAGTTTGCACAGGATCTGTCGCAGGCCGCGCCGAAATGGGTGGGCTACCTGTCCTCGACCAATGTCTATGGCGATCACGGCGGCGCGTGGGTGGACGAAACGACAAAGCCGTCCCCGTCGAGCGCCCGCGCCCGCGCCCGAGTCGAGGCCGAAGCCGCTTGGGCCGATCTGTCCCGCCGCGCCGGCTGGCCGCTGAACATCTTTCGACTTGCCGGAATCTACGGCCCCGGACGGGGCCCCTTCGCGAAACTCCGCGCCGGAACCGCCCGCTGCATCGTCAAACCAGGCCAGATCTTCTCGCGCATCCATGCCGAAGACATCGCCGGCGCGGTCGAGACAGCCATCACGCGCGCGATTGCAGAACAGGCCGTCGGCGTCGAGATCTTCAACCTCTGCGATGACCAACCCGCCCCCCCGCAAGAAACGATCCGCCGCGCCGCCGAGATGCTGGGCCTGCCGACCCCGCCAGAAGAGCCATTTGAACAGGCCGAGATGTCGGCCATGGCGCGCAGCTTTTACGCGGATTCCAAGCGCGTGCGGAATGATCGGATGAAGACGCAGCTGGGCTATCACCTTCGCTACCCCGATCTCGACAGCGGGCTGACCGCGATTCTTGAAGCCGAGAAGGGCACAGAAGGGACTGAGTGACGGCCCGTTCGCGGGCGAGGTCGCTGCGGACACCTGCTACTCCGACCCACCCGCTGCAACTGCGTCGATCTGGTCCAGCGTCGCGGTCGCGCCGCCTTCCAGCGTAAAGCTCAGCTTGCCGCCGCTGCGCTGCACCTCGGTCACGGTGGCATAGGTCGCGGCATCGGTGCGTCCCAGCAGCTTGTCGCCGCGATAGCTTTCGATGGCGAAGCTATACAGCCCCTCTGGCAGCTTGGCGCCGGCCGTGTCGCGCCCGAACCATTCGATCAGCCCCTGACCCGCCCCGATATCCTCGGCCGACACCTCGCGTCCGAATCGGTCCAAGGTGACCAGAACGACGCGGTCGGCCATCGGATCGTGGCGAATATCCATGACCAGCGGTTTGTCGCCAAAATGCGCCTGTCCGCTGCTGCGCACCTGCCGACCGATCCAGTCGGAATAGGCGACCAGCGACTCGGCCCCCGTCTGTCCCGCGATCTGCGACAACAGGTCGTTCGTCTTCACCTGCTGCTCGACGCCCGAGAAGGTCGCAAGCTGAACCGCGAAATCCGACCCCTCCATCGGGTTCATCGGGTCCTGATTTCGGATCTGGGCGGTCAGCATCTTCAGGAACGTCTCGAAATCGCCCCCCGCAAAACCCGCCGCGGCTTTGGTGCTGCCGGGGGCGGTATAAGAGGCGCCGGTCGTCGCGGAGATTCCTGTCGTCATGCTGATGTCCTGAAGCTGATGTCAAAGGCGAAGTTCGAGCCGCCCGAAGCGGAGCGGCATGGGCGGCTTGTCGGCCGGCTGCGCCGGCACTTGTTGCACCGCCAGCGGATCGGTGTCGCTCGGGCTGCCCTTGGCAGCGGGATGGTCGCGATCTCTCGAACCTCTGTCGCCAAAGTCGACGGTCGCGTCGGTCAGGCCGAGCTGGTTGAGCTCCTGGATCAGCGCATCGGCATTGCGGCGAATCAACTGGAGCGTTTCGGGCCGCTCGGCCGTGATGAGAATGGTTAATGCGCCATCGTCCTGGCCGAAGACGAAACGCAGCTTGCCAAGTTCCTCCGGTGCCAGCAACAGCTCCGTCTCTGGCGAATCGGGGGTCGCGGCCACTATGGCGCTGGCGATCTGCTGGTGAACGGGCGCTGCTGTGTTGGCAGCTGCGGTGCCGGGTGACGGCGTGAAAGTCGCTATCAGATGCGACATCCTCCCGGCCTCCCCGAGGGCGACACTCTTTTCCAGCAAGGTCGTGTCGTGTCCGCTTTGGAAAGGGGCCGCCTGTTTCAAGGCGCTAAAAAAGGAGCTGTCCAAGACATGGGGCCGCGAGGCGACGAATCGGCTCATCTTCTGAGGGGAGGTTTGCGCGGTCGGGAGTCCCTCTATCAGATTATCTGACTGCGTATCCTGTATCTTCTCGCTCTGCGATGCCCCCACTAGCCGAGTGTGCCACAGGAGCGGGGTCTCGATCTCGTGTCCATCGTGTCCGCTTGCCAGAGTTTCCAGCTGCCTCTCCGCCACAAGCGTGGCCTCCATAGGGGGCTGGGCGGGCAACCCTAGCGGAGATGCAGGAGGCGGGACGCTCCCCCGCACAGCTTCTATGGTTTGCGGCTTGGCTCTCGCTGGGGCCTGTGTGGCGAATTCAGTCTCAAGGTCCGGTTTCTGCGGGCTCTCAGCATCCCGCGCACCTTCGAGGTTCCGGTCTACAGGGGCCGTTGCTGTCTGGGCGAGAGGTGCCTTCTCCGCTTCCCATTGAACAGGCAAGGTAGAGTCCTCGTCAAAGGCCATGGCATGCTCGATATCCTGTGCCCGCGCCGGAGAAGGCGCGGCATCGAGCGCCTCTTGGCCGACCCTCTCGTCAATCTCGTTCCGCCGTTCTGTGAGGACGATCCTGTCGTTCGATAGTGCGATCCGGCTGGCATCCTCTGTCCGCCTCCCATCGGCGTCGCTCAAAGAGGCTGCCCTCTCGCGACCGACACTGCCGTCTGCCGCGAGCAGTCCAGCGCCGCCGCCAGACAAGCCAGCAGCGCCCGCCTCCCGCCTTCCCGGCTGGACCCCCGGCGACATCGGCGCCCATGCCAGCAGCGGCTCGACCTCGCCCTCAACACCACCAGCGCCGTCCGGCTCCGCAGGCGGCGCTAGCTCCACGGCTTCCTCCGCCTCACCCACTTCCCCAAGTCCCTCGCCAGTAGCAGGCGCAGCCGCCTCGGCATCACCACATGGCACGGCCGCGACCCCCGCCAACACCGCGAGAAACGCGCCCGACCCCAGCCCATCGACCGGCGCCGCCGTTTTCCAGGCAGCCATCGCCCGATCCGCAGATGTGATTCTCATATCCATGGCTTTGGCATAACAGCAACCGGTTACCGAATATTTACCGACGTCGGCCTATGAATGAATTACCTTAAAGAATCGGAGGCATGGTGCAAGTTTCGCAAAAGATAGAATTCAATTCAATTCAGACACAGCCGGCGCCACGGCTTGAGCAGGCGTTTCTTGAAGAAATGCTGAAATACATCGCCCCCGACTCGAGCGGCGGCGAATTCTCTGGCGGCAGCGCCGAGGGACAATTCCGCTCATTCCTGCACCAGGAATACGCGGCGGCCCTGTCCCAGCGGCTGGATCTGGGCCTGAGGGTCCAGGCATGAGCCGACTGACCCGAAGGCTTCAGCAAGCCGAATCTGCGCTGCTGTCAGGCGATCCGGCCGCTGCACTGCAAATCATTGAGGCGCTGCGGGACGATATCGCCGCGTCGGACGAGGATCTTCGCGGCCCGCTGGAACGCTTGGCCACGCTTTCCCGTGCCGCGTCCGAGGGTGTGGCCGAAGCCATCGCGCTGGTTTCGGCGGCGATCACGCTGCGAGAGTCGGTCAAGACCTATGACAGCGCCGGGCGGCCGCGAAAGGTCGAAACGACCGCGAATTCGATTGGCCGATATTGAGTAAAACTCGATCTAATACGGTCGGATGCAAGGGGTCAATTTAATGGATTGGAAGGAACTCATCGGCTAAAGCTGAGACATGTTGAAACGCATCGGGGAAACCCGTGGTCAGAATGGCCGGAACGAAATGGTAAACACCAGAGAAGGAGGACAAGATGTCCAGCATTCTGACCAATAATGGCGCAATGGTTGCGCTGCAGACGCTCAAGGGGATCAACGCGAACCTGGCAAAGACCCAGGATCAGATCTCGACCGGCAAGGACGTCAACACGGCCAAGGACAATGCCGCGATCTGGGCCATCGCCAAGACGATGGAGACGGATGTCAGCTCGTTCAAGGCCATCGACCAGACGCTGTCGATCGGCCAGTCGACGGTGGGCGTTGCCCGCGCCGCGACCGAATCCGTCGCGGATCTGCTCGGCAAGGTGAAGACCAAGATCATCGCCGCGCAAGAGGCGGGGACCTCGGCCGAGGACCGTGCGAAGATCCAGACCGACATCGACGCCATGAAGGCTGAAATCGGCTCGATCGTCGGAACCGCTCAGTTCAACGGCAAGAACCTGTTGAACGGCACCACCGCCAGCCCGATGGAGGTGACGTCGTCGCTGGACCGGGCCGCAGATGGCACCGTCACGGCCGGAAAGATCTCGGTCGCGACGGCAGATTTGCGGTCTGCGCAACTCCGGAGCGACGCCGTCACAGCGACTGACGGTGGCGGCGCGGTCAACCTTGGCGCGGCGCTGGCCTTCCAAGGTGGGGCCGGAGCGATTGCGTTGACGAGCGCCAGCGCAAATCAGAATGACCTGTCAGCGATTCTGGCCGGTGACCGGATCGAGATGACCGTCAACGGGAAGTCGTTCGGCTGCGTTGTCGAAGTCGGCGATACTGCGGCGGCTCTGGTCGGCAAGCTCAACACCGAGAAGAGCAACGCGGGAGTGGGAGGCACGTTGACAGAAGCCGGCGGTCAGTTCTCTTTCGACGCAGGCACTGGCGGCGGCGACTTCGACGTCAGAATGAATGTCAATCGGGGTGGTCTCGGCAATCTCGTAAGCATCGACGTCACCGAACCGGGCGGTGCGGCCCTTGCCCTGCGAGATATCGAAGGGCTTATGAAGGTCGCGGTGGATGCGGCGGCTTCGTTCGGTTCGTCCCAGGGGCGGATCGAGACACAGCGCGACTTCATCGGCAAGCTGACCGACGCCATGAAGACCGGGATCGGCGCGCTTGTCGACGCGGACATGGAAGAGGCCTCGGCGCGGCTGCAGGCGCTTCAGGTTCAGCAGCAGTTGGCGACCCAGTCGCTGTCGATTGCGAACCAGGCGCCGCAGGCCCTGCTGTCCCTGTTCCGCTAAAGCTGACGGGGGCGCCCTCGGGCGCCCCCGCACCCTTGCCTGAACGCAAAGCTCTGTCCGGCCCGAGCGGGATTTTCTTGAAGGAGAAACCAGAATGAATGCATATGCCGCAACCGGCTATGGCGTGGCGCTCGACACGGTCGCCTCGGCCCGCGATGCCGAGGCAAGGCTGCTGTCCCGATTGACCAACCGACTTGCCCAGGCAGCCGAAACCGCGGCCCGCGATCCCGCGCGTTTCATGGCGGCAATTCATGACAATGAGAGGTTCTGGACCACGGCCGCGACCGACCTTGCCTCGGACGGCAACCGCCTGCCAGAGGGGTTGCGCGCGGCGCTGATCTCGCTGGCCGGGTTCGTTGTCGGCCACAGCAGCAAGCTGCGGATGGGCACCGTGTCGGTCGATGCCTTGCTCGAGATCAACCGCAGCACGATCCGCGGCCTGAACGGGACCGAGGCAACGTCATGAGCGGCCTGATCCTGAAACTCGCCCCGAATGAGCGGGTGCTGATCAACGGCGCCGTGATCGAGAATGGCGACCGCCGGACGCGGATCGCCGTCCGCACGCCCGACGCCAACATCCTTCGTCTGCGCGACGCCATTCACCCCGATGACAGCAACACCCCCGTGGCCCGTGTCTGTTATGAGGCGCAGTTGATCCTGTCCGGTGATCGCCCGGCTGCGGAAGGGCGAAAGATCCTGCTGAAGGGGATCGAGCAGTTGACGCTGGTCTTCGACGACCGCGACAGCCGCAATCTCCTGACCGCCGCCACCCGCGCGGTCCTCGACGGCAACTATTATCGCGCGCTGCGATCGCTGCGTGATCTGCTGCCACGGGAAAGCCGCTATCTCGCGGTCGCCGGATGACCATCCTGCCCTTTACCGGCGGCGGCGGGGTGGCGGGGTGGAGCCTGCTGTCACGCACCGGCGACCGACAACGCCAGATGGTCGCGCAGGAGGGCCAGATCCGGCAAGCCTCGCAGCACTACCGGGATCGCATCGCCTCGGTCGGCTCGGCTGACGACCTGCTGTCCGACTATAAGCTGCTGAAGCTGTCGCTGGGTGCCTTCGGGCTCGAGGCCGATGTCGGAAATAAAGCCTTCATCCGCAAGATCCTGGAAAGCGATCTGGACGACGACAAGAGCCTCGCCAACCGATTGGCCGATAAAAGCTACCGCAAACTGGCCGAGGCCTTTGGCTTTGGCGCTGGCGGACAGCGGCCACAGGAAAAGGGCTTCGCAGATCGCATCGTGTCGAAATTTGTCGAGCGGGAGTTCGAAGCTCGGGTCGGCGAGAGCGACGGAAATCTGCGCCTCGCCCTGAGCGCGCGGCGCGAGCTTGCCGAGTTGTCGGCGAGTCCGTCCAGCAACGACACCAAATGGTTCGAGATCATCGGCAACACCCGCCTTCGCAAGGTGTTCGAGGGCGCATTCGGCTTTTCAAGCTCCTACGCGAAAATGCCCATCGACCGCCAACACGCCGAGTTCAAGGCAGCCGCGCGGCGCGTGATGGGCACCGATTCAGTGGCGGCCTTCAGCGACAAGGCGCAGGTCGAAAAGCTGGTCCGAACCTTCCTCGCGCGCAGCGCGGTGAGGCTCGATTCCTCGTCGAACAGATATTCGACAGCTTTGACATTGCTGGGTTCGTCCCGGCTGCGGTGAGCAGAGGTTTCGAAGTGTTGCCAGGCAGAGATCGAGGCTTGCCTCGCTATCAGCTTAGGCGCGGCACTGGATACGGTAAATATCCGACTGGTGACGCTTACCGGCTTCCACGGTCGGCTTCAGGTCGGCCTTCTTGACAAGAAGATGTAGTGGCCGCGGCTGCCTGAAGGTGATGCAGTGACCGCCGTTCGCGCACCCTCGCCCCACAGTCTTTGGCCAGCCGGATTAACCGACCATTACATCTTTCCGGATCAGGGTTTTCTGGTATCTCAACCCTATGAACATCATCCTGATCACGACCATCATCTCGTCGCTTTTCCTGTTCATCGGCGCGGCCGAGCCCTTGGCCAGCTATCTGCGCCTGCCCTACGCCGTGATCATCGCCTGCCTTGGCATCCTCATCGGGGTGGCCGCTGCGTTTTTCCTGCACACCGACCTGACCGACGCGCTGAACCCGGTGGCCGAGGCCATTCTCGCTCTGCCGATCCGCTCGAACGTCTTCCTGTACGTCTTCCTGCCGACGCTGGTGTTTCAGGTCACGCTGGGGCTGAACCTGCGCCGGATGGCGGATGACTGGGTACCCATTCTGGTGCTGGCGGTGGTGGCGGTCTTTGTTGCCACCTTTGTGGTCGGTTATTCGCTGGCCTGGGTCAGTTCGCTGACGCTGTCGTCCGCGCTGCTGGTCGGGGCGATCGTCTCGACCACCGACCCGTCGGCGGTGGTCAGCATCTTCCGCTCGATCTCGGCGCCGCGGCGGTTGGCGCGGATCATCGAGGGCGAAAGCCTGCTCAATGACGCCGCCGCCATCGCGCTGGCGGCGCTGTTTCTGGAATATGTCCGGGCGGGGATGCCGGATCCGTCGGTGCAGGATGCCCTGGCGCGGTTTCCGGTTCTGCTGCTGGGTGGCGTGGTGACGGGATGGCTGGCGGCACGGATCGCGATCTGGATCATGACCATGTTTGCGCGATACGAGCTTGCGGTGATCTCTGTCTCCATCGCGCTGCCCTATCTGGCCTATATCGTCGCAGAACAGAGCGTCGGGGCCTCGGGCGTGATCGCGGTGGTGATTGCGGCGATGACACTGCAACTGACCGGCCCGCGTCGCCTGCCGCCGCCGACCTGGAAGAACCTGCAGGACGTCTGGGACCTGCTGGCGCATTGGGCCGGGGCGCTGATCTTCGTTCTGGCCGCGCTGCTGATCCCGCGCATGCTGGAATCGGTGCAGCTGCGCGATCTGGGGCTGATCATGGTTGTCGTCGCCGCCGCCATCGCGGCCCGCGCGCTGATCCTCTACCTGCTGCTGCCGCTGCTGACTCGGCTCGGCCTGTCGCCGGTCGTCCAGCGCCCCTACCGCGTCGCCATCCTGTGGGGCGGATTGCGGGGCGCGGTCACGCTGTCGCTGGCGCTGGCGGTGACCGAAAGCGCGCTGGTGCCGGTCGACATCAAGCGGCAGGTCGCGATCCTCGCCACCGGGTTCACGCTGTTCACGCTGCTCGTTCAGGGCACGACGCTGCGTTGGGTCATCGGCTGGCTGGGCCTCGACAAGCTGTCGCGGCTGGACAACGCGCTGTATCATCAGGTCATCGCGGTGGCGCTGCAGACGGTGCGGGCCGATCTGGCCAAGGTCACCGAAAGCTATGATCTGACCAAGGAAACCGTCCGGGCCGAGGCCAAGCGCTTTGGCGAGCGGCTGGATGTGGCGGTGAAATCCGCCGATGATGCCACCGACATTCCCGACCGCGACCGGGTCACGCTGGGTCTGATCGCGCTGTCGAGCGCCGAGCGGGATGCCATCGTTGACCGCTTTCGCGACCGGACGATCTCGTCGGCGCTGTCGGAACGGCTGCTATCCGATGCCGATGCGCTGATCGAGGCATCGCGGTTCAACGGGCGCAGCGGCTACAACATGGCGGCGCGGCGCAGTCTGGGCTTTGGCCTGTGGCTGCGGCCGGCGATCTTTCTGCACAATCGTCTCAACTGGTCGACGCCGCTGGCGAACATCACCGCGACGCGGTTCGGGCTGCTGCTGTCGCAGCGGCTGATCCTGCGCGACCTTCACGCCTTCATCGACGGGCGCATCCGGCGGATCCATGGCCGCCGTGTGGCCGAATTGCTGCATGTGATGCTGGATCGCCGCATCGAGTTGATCGAGCAATCGCTGGACGGGCTGCGCCTGCAATTCCCCGGCTACGCCGAAGAGATGGAGCGGCGGATCATCCGGCGCACCGCCTTGCGTCTGGAAGAGCGGGAATATGACACGCTGCTGGAAGACGGGCTGATCGGGGAAGAGGTCCACAGCGCCCTGACCCGCGACATCGGCGCGCGGCGCGACCGGGCCGAGGCCGCGCCGCCGCTGGATCTGGCGCTGCAAAAGATCGAACTCGCCCGGCGCTTCCCGCTGTTTTCCGAGATGGAGGACGCGGTTCTGATGCGCCTCGCCCACGCCCTGAAGACCCGCTATGTCAGCGTGGGCGAGGTCATCCTGCACCGCGACAATGGCGCGAGGCGAGTGTATTTCGTCGCGTCCGGCGCGGTCGAGCTGTCTTTTGCCGGGCAGTCCTGGCGGCTGGGGCGCGGCGAGATGTTCGGGCAGATGGGCCTGCTGATGCGCCGCCCGCAGCGGGTCGAGGTGCGTGCCATCGCGCCCACGACCCTGCTGGTGCTGGACGAGGACCGCTTTCTGCGCCTGCTGAAGCGCAGCAAGGTCATCCAGCAGGCCTTTTTCGACAGCGCCCGCAAGCGTGGGATCACGCCCGAACAGCTTTCTCCCAAGGTGCGCAAGCTGTCGATGCAGAACCAGCCCGAGGCCGGGGCCGAGGCGCAAGCCGACCCCCCGGCCAGACATAATGCCGCGGGCGGAACTGTTGGTGTCGGGGAAAAGTTGGGTTCCTGAACACTTGAACAATGTCAGGAGAGCTCATGCGACCGCTGAACGACAACCTGTTGCGCGACCTGGCGGAGCATAAGGCTCCGCTCTGCCTCAGCCTTTTCATGGACGTGGCCCGTGGGGGCGGCAATCACAACCACATCCGGATCTCGCTGAAGAACACCAAATCCGAGGCGAATGACGCGCTCGACGCCTGCGAGGGGCCGAAGGACGCGGTCGAGGCGATCCGGCAGCGGCTCGACGCGCTCGATTACGACGACGTCGTCGGCGGCCATGACCGCCGCATCGCCGTCTATATCGCGCCTGACCGGACCGAGATCATCGATGCCCGCTTTGTCGAAACCGGCGTGCATCTGGGCGAGGCGTTCCGGCTGGCCCCGCTGCTGGGCGATCTGGACCAGCGGCCCGACCACGCCATTCTGGCCGCCAGCCAAGAGGAAACCTGCCTTTACCAATCCTCTGGCGGGGTGCTGACCCGGCAGGATGTGCCGGACATGCCGAACTCGCTGCATGACATCAGCAAGTTCACCGACCAGCAGGAAAAGGGCAATATCGAGGGCTTCGAGGATTCCGGCGTGCCCGGCAGCCTGCGGGGCGAGGCGGCGATGGCGACCGGCCGTGGCGGTCCGCAGGGCGTGCCGCATTACAGCGTCGGTGGCCATGACTGGCGCGAGGACAAGGAAGGCGAGATGCGCCATTACGCGAACCTCGTCATCAACGCCGCCCAGCATCACCTGAGCGGAACCAACGTGCCGCTGATCATCGCCGCGGATGAACGGCTGTACGGGATGCTGCGCGACAACAGCGAATACCCCTTCCTGCTGGAAAACGGCATCACCCTGCATCCGCGCGAGATGGATGAGGAGAAGCTGCGCGAAGAGGCCAATGCCTGCCTCGAACAAGAGGTCGCGCGCCGCCGTGACGAGGTCTGGGAAGAGATCGCGATGTCGCTGGGCCGCGAGGATGGCGAGGCCAGCAAGGACCCGCTGGACATCGTGACCGCCGCCGCGTCAGGCCGGATCGCGCATCTGTTCGTGCGGCCCGAGGCCACGATGCGCGGCAGCGTCGATCCCGACAGCTACAAGGCCACCGCATCCGAGGACGGCCCCGAGGATCTGGTCGACCGCGCCATCATTGAGACGCTGCGGCAGGGCGGCGACGTCTTCCCGCTGAGCAGCGAGGCGAACCCCGACACCATGATGGCGGCGAGCTATCGCTATCCGACCTGAACCGACGCCTAGAACCGTCTGCGGCCCCGCGCGGGCCGCAGGCGCACATCCCGCAGCGCGACCAGAAGCGCCAGCACCACCATCACCCCGATCAGCCCGAAGCCCACGATGATCGCCGTCGACCATGACGACATCGACAGCGTGTAAAAGCTCGCCGCCGTAATCAGCGCAATCCCCACCGCCGTTCCGATCCGCTGCCCGGTCTGCATGATCGCCCCCGAGCTGCCGGCATAGTCCAGCGGCACCTCGGCCAGGGTCAGGGTCTGGTTGGGGCTGATCACCACCCCCTGCGCCACCCCGATGAAGGACAGCGAGGCCATCAGCCACCACACGCTGAGATGGCCGGCTTCGTGCAGCACCACCACCGCTACGCTTAGCGCCAGCCCGAACAGCGCCAGCAGCAGCCCGCCGATGATCAGCATCCGCCCCAGCCGGGCGACCCGGCTGCCGGCCCAATGCGCGGTATAGGCCGCCAGCAGCGCCGCCGGGACGCCGAAGAACCCGGCCTGCAGCGCTGACCGGCCGTCGCCCTCTTGCACATACAGCGCCACCAGCACCCAGACGCTGGTCATGCCCATGAAATACAGCGTCATGATGGTGATGCCGTTGGTATAGCTGCGGGTGGCGAAGATCTTCAGATCGACCATCGGGCTGAGGCCGAGGCGGACATAGCGCTGCTCCCACAGCACCCACAGCCAGACCAGCAGCAGGCCAAGCGGCAGCAGCAGCCAGACCGCAGGACCGCCGCCCGCCTCGACAAAGGGGAACAGGATCGCCAGCACCGCCGCCCCCAGCAGCAGCGCACCCACCGGGTCGAGCGAGCGCAGCCCGCTGCCGGTCCGGGGCAGCCGCTCGATCAGCGGGCGGGGAAACCACATCAGGCCCAGGATGATGGCCAGCAGACCGATGGGCACGTTGACCAGAAAGGTCAGCCGCCAGCCCAGATCAGGCCCGCCAAGCTGGATCAGGAAGCCCCCCAGCACCGGGCCGATGGCCACCGAAAAGCCCACCGCCGTGCCGAAATAGCCGAAGGCGCGGCCGCGTTCCTCGCCCCGGAAGTAATGCTGGATCATCCCCAGCCCCTGCGGGTTCAGCAGGCCGGAGCCGATGCCCTGCACGAAACGCGACGCGTTCAGCCATTCGGCACTGGGCGCCAGCCCCGCCCCGACCGAGGCGAGGGTGAATATCGTGACCCCGATCAGGAACAGCCCGCCCCGGCCCATGATGTCGCCGGCCCGCCCGGCGGCGACCAGCACCACGCCAAAGGTCAGCGCATAGCCCGACAGCACCCATTGCAGATCGGCCTGCGAGGCGTTCAAACCCTGCCGGATCGACGGCAGCGCCACGTTGACGATGCTGACGCCGACCAGCGTCATGAAGATCGTGACCAGCAGCACGAAAAGGATGCGCCACCGCACCGGATCGGCGGTCGGGTCGTCCGTGGCCGCCGACCGGCGGAGGGTCTTTTCGGATGAAGCCATGCTTCCGGGACTTTCTGTAGGGGGCGGGGCCGAGGCCCGCGTCTTCATGGGCTAACGAATTTCCGGGGCATGGGCCACCCCTTCAGGCAGCGGCGCTTATCGTTGCCGCCGCTCGGCGGTGACGGGGCGGGTCCATTTCTGCGCGCCGCAATTGGGGCAGGGCAGGTTGCCGCCGGTGCCGTCATCGCTGACGATGGCGCCGCATTTCTGGCAGCAGGCGTCCTCACCCGCGTCGGGCGACGGAAACTCGGGCGGGGCGGGGGCCAGATCATGCGGGGGGACGATGGGCAGGCCGGGTTCGGGCTCGTCGTGGAAAAAGACGCTGAAGGCGCCGCTCGCCTCCTGAAAGGCCCATTCGACCTGGCCCAGATTGCGGACCCCGCTCAGGCGTAGCTGCTCCATCACCTCAAGCGCGTTCAGATCCTGCGACTTCAGGCCCCTCTGGTCGATGACGCCGTGCTTGATGATCACCACCGGCGGATCGGACAGCACCCGGTTCACCGTCTCAGATTTCTGCTGGGCGAGGTCCATCAGCTTGGTCAGCGAGATGATGACCGTCACCACCGTCAGCGCATGCAGGATCGGCACGTCATTATACAGCGTCAGATCGCCCACCGCCGAGCCGAGCGCGATGACCAGCACCAGATCGATTTTCGACACCTGCGCCGCCGTCCGCCCGTTCAGCGCCCGCATCAGCAGGATGCAGTAGAGATAGCCGATCGTGCTGCGGAAGACGATTTCCAGATAGAAAAGCCACGGCTCTGCCCCGACCCACATCCGGCCGGCTTCGAAAGGGACGATGGTTTCAGACATTCAGGCCGCCATTCTTGCGCTTGCTTACGCGGCAAACTCCTGTCGGTGGGGTTTCGTTCGACTCGCGGGGTCAGATTTGCCGCTGTCGCCGCGCATCAGGGGCGGTCCGTCGCGCGGGACTTGAAACCGGGACGCCCAGACCCGACAATTGCAGCAACCGGCCGCGGGGTCGCGGCCACCGCGCAAGAAGGCATTTGGCGGCGCGAGCGAAGGGATCGTCATGGATCTTTCCAGTTTCACCGATCTGGTCGGCGATTATCCGGCCTCGGCGCTGATCGGGCTGTTCGTCGGCATCCTGTTCGGGGTCGCGGCGCAGCGCTCGGCCTTCTGCCTGCGCGCCGCGACCGTGGAGTTCGCCCGCAGCCGTCTGGGGCCGCGCATGGCGGTCTGGCTGCTGACCTTTTCCTCGGCCGTGGTCTGGGTGCAGGTCGCGCGGCTGAATGGGTGGTTTCATCCTGCCGATGCGCGGATGATGGCGGTGACCGGCAGTCTCAGCGGGGCGCTGATAGGCGGGTTGATCTTTGGCGCGGGGATGATCCTGGCGCGCGGCTGTCCGGGGCGGCTGCTGGTGCTGGCGGCGACCGGCAACCTGCGCTCGATCCTGTCCGGTCTGATCTTTGCGGTCAGCGCGCAGATGGCGCTGCGCGGCTGGATGAGCGGGGCGCGCATCGATCTGGCGGCGCTGTGGGTCACGCCGGGCGGGCGCAATCTGGACCTGATGCGGGTGCTGGGCCTGCCGGACTGGTCGGGGCTGATGCTGGGCCTGCTGACCGCCATCCTCGCGCTGTATCTGGCGCGGCGGAACCGGATTTCCACCGGCATCCTGTTTTTTGGCGCGGGCGTGGGCGTCACCGTCGCCATCGGCTATTTCCTGACCTTCAGCCTGTCGCAGGTCGCGTTCGAGCCGATCACGGTCTCTTCGATCACCTTCACCGGCCCGTCGGCCAACACGCTGATGGCCATGCTCGAACCCTTCGGCAACTGGAGCTTCGAGATCGGGCTTGTCCCCGGCGTCTTCATCGGCTCGTTCCTTGCCGCCACCATTGTGGGGGAGCTGCGCTTTCAGACCTTCGAAAGCCCCGGCCAGACCCGCCGCGCCATGGCGGGGGCGGTGATGATGGGGTTCGGCGGGATGCTGGCGGGCGGCTGTTCCATCGGGAACGGCGTCAGCGGCAGCTCGATCTTTGCGCTGACGGCCTGGGTGGCGCTGATTTCGATGTGGGTCGGCGGCGTGGTGACCGACTGGCTGGTCGATCAGCCACGCGAGGGGGTGCGTCCGCCGCGGGGGTTCACTCGAACTCCATCTCGGTGAAGACGACGCCGGCGTTCTTGGTCGCCAGCTCTTCAAAGGTGTCCATATATTCCCAGTTTGACTGGTCGACGTAGTATGCCCCGGCCAGATCGCCGCCCTCTTCGATATGGGCGCCGATCTTCTCGCGCAGATCCTTCAGATAACCCACCGTCCCCTGACGCACCGTGTCGAGATCGGTGGCCGCGCCGTGGCCCGGCACGATGATCTCGGCCCCCAGAGGTTCGAGCTTGGTCTCGAAGGTTTCGATCCAGCAGCTTGTGCAGGTGCCCTGAAAGATCGGCGGCATCCGTTCGGAAAAGGCGATGTCGCCCGCGATCAGCACCTTCTGGTCGGGCAGCCAGACCTGCGTATCGCCGGGCGAATGGGCCGGACCCAGATGCAGCACCTCGATCCGCGTGTCGCCCATCTGGATCTCCTTGCGGTCGGTGAAGGTCTCGGTCGGGGCGACGATGGTTGTGCCCTCGGCGTTCTCGCGGGCATAGGATTTCAGCGCCTCGAGCCCCTGCGGCCCCTGCATCTCGGCGAAATCTTCGGCCGCGTCCTCATGCGCGAGGATCGGCACGCCCTGCGCCGCCCAATAGCTGTTGCCCAGCATGGAATGGCCCTGACCGTTTTCGTTGATGACCAGCTTGACAGGCTGGTCGGTGACCTGCTCGATCTCGTGATGCAGCGCCTCGGCCAGCTTCCAGGACGCGCCGCCATTGACCACCGCGACACCATCGCTGGTCACGATGAAGGACAGGTTGTTGTTGTGGCCGGCGTTTTCATAGGTCGGCGGCTGGGTGGCGCCGATGGCGCTGTAGACGCCCGGCGCGACCTCGACCGGTTTGTCATACAGAACCGACTCGGGGTATTTGTCCGGCGTGTCGTCGGCAAAGGCCGCACCGGCCAGCAGCGACAGGGCAAGGGTCAGGGCTGCGCGCATTTCAGGCTCCTGCAACATAGGTAAAGCGATCGCCGTCGCGCTGGATGCGGCCGATGCCGCCCTGCGGAAGGTGATAGCCGAGCGTGGTCCACCCCTCATCCGCCAGCCGCGCCAGCACCGCCGCGCGGGTCCGGGCGGCGAGGTCGGGGTCGTGGTCGGTGCCCGCGCCGATCTGCGGATAGGCGACGCTGACCACTGTGGTGGCCACATCGCCCAGCACGAACAGCCCGTCTTCCGGCGTGCCGATGGCAAAAGACATGTGGCCGGGGGTATGGCCCGGCGTGCCGACGGCGCGGACATTCGGCGCGACCTCGTCCCCGTCGGCGAATGTCTCGATCCGGTCGGCCACCGCCTGCAGCCGGCGCATCGCGCCTGCGGCGAAGGACAGCTGATCTTCGGCGATCGTGTCCACGGTCGCGGGGTCGGTCCAATAGTCGAACTCGGCCTTGCCCATCGCCAGCCGCGCGTCGGGAAAGCTGGGTTCGTCGAACTCATCCAGCAGCCCCCACAGGTGATCGGGATGGCCGTGGGTAAAGATCACATCGGTCACGTCCTCGGGCGCGACGTCGATGGCCGCCAGCGCATCGACCAGACGCCCGGCGGTGGGCATGAAGTCGGGACCAGACCCCACATCGAACAGGATCACCCGGTCGCCCTGGCGCAGCAGCGTCACGTTCAGCGGGCTTTCGACCACGCCATCGGGCAGGTCGAACTGCGCGATCAGATCGGCGCGCTGCGCCTCGGGGAAGGTCGCATAGGCGAATTCGGGCGGAAATTCCAGATGCCCGTCCGAGGCGCTGTCGATCTGGAGCCCATCGCTTTTCCAGGTCGTCACCGCCCAGGCGCGGCGGGCGGTCGCAGGCAGCACGGCGCCTGCGGCAAGGGCTGCCGATCCGGCAAGCACGACACGGCGGGTCACGATCATGGCTTTCCCCCTTGTGATAAAGACGCGGGGCACGACCGGCGCGCGCCCCGCATCCCGTTACTGCATCGGCGGCGGCGACTCGGCGCCGTCGTCCGGCGTGTCCGGGGTGACGTCGAGGATGCTGGCGTGGCGCGTGATCTCGGGCGCGGTGTCCTTGCAGCTTTCCATGCAGGGCGCCTGCGTCAGCTCGGGCAGTTCCACCTCGTCCCGGTCGTCGCGGAAGAAGCCGTCGGCATTCGGCATCTCGACCGTCAGGAAATTCTCGCGCGAGAGCACGAAGTCGTCGTCCACGATGTCGTTCATGTTCAGGATATAGGCGAGCATCGCATAGATCTCGTCCGGTTCCAGCGACTGCGCGTCGCCAAAGGGCATGGCGCGGTGGATATAGTCATAGGCGGTGGACAGATAGGGCCAATAGGACCCCAGCGTCTTGTCCGGGTCCTGATCGGCCAGCGTGCCGATGCCGCCCGCCAGCGTCGGCCAGCGGTCCACGCCTTCGCCGAATTCGCCGTGGCACGAGGCGCAGGTGTCGGAAAACAAGACCTCGCCATCCTCGACGCTGCCCTGACCTTCGGGCAGGCCCGTACCGTCGGGGCGCACATCGATGTCCCAGGCTGCGACCTCTTCGGGCAGCGCCGCGCGGCCAAGATGCAGCACCTTGCCCGCGCCCGATCCCTCGCCGCCGGCCGCGTCGTCAGCGGCGGCGTCGTCAGCCTCGGCCTCGGTCGCGGCCTTCACCTCGGCGGCGTTGGCCTCGGTCAGGTTCAGCGCATCGGTGGCGGCGTCGGCGGTGTCGGGCGCGTCCTGCGCCATCGCTGCCCCGGTCAGCGCCAGCGACAGCGCCAGCCCCAGAACGAATTCAGGAAATTTCGACATTCTCGGCCTCCCCATCGGCGCTGATCGCCCAGGTCTGGATTCCGTTGTTGTGATAGATCGAGTTCAGACCCCGGAACTTGCGCAGCACATCCTTGGTCGGCTGCACATAGCCGGTGGAATCGACGGCGCGCGATTGCAGCAGCATGGGGCGGCCGTCCCAGTCCATCTCGTAATAGAAACGGTGCATGGACTTGTCGAGCGACGGCCCCGACAGCCGCGCCTGATGCCAGTTGACGCCGCCATCGGTGGTCACATGCACCTCGGACACGGTGCCGCGGCCGGACCAGGCGACCCCGGTGATGACCAGACGCCCCTTGCCGTGGCGGATGGGCATTTGCGGGCTGGGCGAGGTGATGACGGATTTCGCATCCATCACCCAGGTCCATTTACGCGAGCGCCCATCCTCGAGCGTGTCGGTGTATTTCGACGTCTCTTCGCGCTGTTCCCAAGGTTGGTCGCCGACCTCGAGCCGGCGCAGCCATTTCACCCACATGTTGCCTTCCCAGCCCGGCACGACCAGCCGGGCGGGATAGCCCTGTTCCTTGCGCAGCGCCTCGCCGTTCATCTTGAAGGCGACCATGCAGTCTTCCAGCGCCTTGTCCATCGGGACCGACCGCGTCATGGCCGAGGCATCCGCCCCTTCGGCCAGCAGCCATTTCCCCTCGGTCTTGACGCCGGCCTCGGCCAGCAGATCCTTGACCATCACCCCGGTATACATGACGTTGTGGATCATGCCGTGGGTGAACTGCGCGCCGTTCAACTGCGGCCCGGCCCATTCCATGCCGCTATTGGCCGCACATTCCAGGAAATAGATCCGGTTTTCGCGCGGGAAGCGTTCCAGATCGGCATAGGTGAAGACCAGCGGCTGATCGACCAGCCCGTTGATCATCAGGCGGTAATCCTCCTTGGCCAGCTCGATCGACCCGGCATGGTGGCGTTCAAAGCACAGGCCGTTGGGCGTGATGATGCCGTCAAGCTGATGGATCGGGGTAAAGTTGATGGACGAGGCCGTTTCCGCCGTCAGCCAGGGCACGTTGCGGCGGATCACGTCGCTTTCGAACTCGATCGGCATGCCGTAAGGATAGACGTCCACCCCGTCGCCCAGATACTGCGCCCAGGGCTGAACCTCGGTGATCAGCGGATCGGGCGCGGTTTGCGAGATCGCCCGCGCCGGCACCAGCCCCGCCGTGGCAAGTGCGCCGCCGGTGGCCAGGCTGCGGGTCAGGAAGCGGCGGCGGTCGGTGCTGTGGGGCTTGGCCCGTCCGTCAGGACTTTCGGTCATGTCGAACCTCTTGCTAGCTGGTGGTGTGGCCGGGCGTCAGATGCCCGAGACCGTGACGGTGTCGCGCGGCTGCAGCTTGACGGTGCCGGTCTTGCGGATATGGCTTTCGACGACGTCCCAGATCTGCGGCCCCTCTGTGTCCTCGTTGACGCTGGCCCAGCCGGCGACGGTATAGGATTTCGACGGCTCGATCTCTTCGCCGGTATCCGACAGGGTCAGCCGCGAGATGCGCTGCCCCATCGGCTTCGACAGGTCGATGGCATAGGCGATGCCGCCGACGCGGACCATGTCGCCGCCCTGCTGGTAATAGGGGTCGGGGTTGAAGATGTTGTCGGCCACATCCTCCATCACCGTTTTCAGCGTCTCGCCGGTCATTTCGGTGCGGTAGCACTGGCCATAGGTCATCGAGGTGGCGTTGTGGATATCCTCGCGCCGGATGTCGTCGCCGGGCACCAGAGACGGCCCCCAGCGGACGCCGGGTGACAGCGCGATCTGGGTGTCCCGCTCGGCCCGCATGGCGTCGCAGATCAGATCGTCCCAGGTGCCGTTGAAATTGCCCCGCCGATACAGCAGGCTTTCGGTCTTGCCGACCACCTCGTCCAGTTCGGCCTGATAGGGCGCGCGTTCGCTGTCGATCAGCGCGGCCATCTCGGCATCGGGCTGGATGACGTCGGAAAAGATCGGGATCAGCTTGTGCCGGAAGCCCAGCATCTGCCCGTCGCGCACGTCCAGATCCAGCCGGCTGACGAATTTCCCGTTCGAGCCTGACGCGATCATCACCGTCTGCCCGATCAGCACCGGTTCGGGCACCGCGTCATGGGTGTGGCCCGACAGGATCACGTCGATTCCCTTGACCCGGCCAGCCATCTTGTAATCGACGTCGAAGCCGTTGTGGGACAGGCAGACGACCAGATCGACGCCTTCCTCGCGCAGCTCGTCCACCACCGCCTGCATCCGTTCCTCGCGGATGCCAAAGCTGTATTCGGGGAACATCCAGCGCGGGTTGGCGATGGGCATATAGGGGAAGGCCTGACCGATCACCCCGATCCTGACGCCGCCCTTTTCAAAGATCTTGTAGGGCTCGAAGGCCGGCTCGTCCCATTCCACGTCGAAGATGTTCGCGCCCAGGAAGGGGAAGGGCAGCTCGCCCACGATCTCGTTCACGCGCTCGGTGCCATAGGTCCATTCCCAGTGGCTGGTCATCGCGTCCACGCCAAGCGCGTTCATGACGTTGACCATGTCCTGCCCGCGCGTCTTGAGCGAGGTGTAAGAGCCGTGCCAGGTGTCGCCGCCATCCAGCAGGATCGAGTCCGGCCGCGCCGCGCGGATCGCCTTGACCACGGTGGCGACCCGGTCCATGCCGCCCATCCGCCCGTATTCGGCCGCCAGCGCCACGAAATCCTCACAGGTCATCGCATAGGCGTCGGGGCTGCCGGGCGGGATGCCGAACATCTGCAGGAAATCCATGCCGGTGACATGGGGCGGGCGGCCCTTGGCGTCGCCCACGCCGATATTCACCGCAGGCTCGCGGAACCAGATCGGTTTCAGCTGGGCGTGGACGTCGGTGATGTGGATCAGCGTCACATTGCCGAAATCGTCGAACTCGAGCAGCTTGTCCTGGCTGAGGGTCTGCTGCGCCGCCAGCCGGCCCCAGCGGCCATAGCCCGAGGCGCCCCACAGCGCCGTGGTGGCCAGTGCCGCCTGCATGAATTCGCGCTTGGTAATCATCGTCAAACCTCTTCTCGCCGCGCATCGATGCGGGCGTTGACAAGCCGTCCTGTCCCGGTCGGGGCGCTTAGTGGCGGACCGCGACCCCCTCGACCGGCAGACCGGCGCCGCGGGACGCGACATACAGCTCCAGCGCGCGGAACTCGGGCGAGCCGGGCTTGAAGGTCTCGGCGCGGGTGTCACGCACGCAGCCGGTGAAGCGCTGATGGATCGAGACGATCCCGGCATCCTTCAACCGATAGGTCGGAAAGCCGTTGATCTGGCCCTGCGACAGGTGGTCGGCGCGGATCATGTTGCCGGCGTTTTCCTCGTGGCAATTGAAGCAGCCGAGTTCGAGCTGGCCATAGCGGGTGTAGTAAATCTCTTTGCCCTTTTCCCACCATTCGGCGGCGGGCCCGTCGATCGCCACGTCGATCGGATCGCCCCGCGACTGCAGCGAAATGGCCGAGGTCATGTTCTTCATCTCGGCGCTGTTCCAGCCCCATTCCTCGGCGCCCATGCGCTCGACCCGGCAGTTGTTGACGAAGTTTTCCAGCGACCACAGATCGTCGCCGGCCTCGCTCATCTTGGGCATATGGGCGCGCACGCCCTTCATGCTGTCCTCGATCTCGTTATGGCAGCTGGCGCAGGACTTGCCCTCGGACCCGTCCACGGCGTTCCACAGGTCGATCCCCTGATCGACGAAGATCATGCCCGGATTCTCGAAATCGTCGGTTTCCATCGCCCGCGTGTCGGGGTCGCGATACAGCCAGCCGGACAGAACCTCGTCGAAGGTGTCCTTCAGAAACTCCGGCGCGGGCGCGCGGGTCGGCAGCACCACCTCGCCGCCATTGATCTCGATCTGCGTGTCCTCGATCGGATCGGCAAGCGCCGTGACCGATGCCGAGACAAGTGCCGCAGCAAAGGCTGAAGCGACAATTCTGCTTTTCATTGCGGTTCCCCCCGGTTGGCCCGTCCTGACGATCCTGCGCGCCGGGATGCCGCCAAGGCATCCCGGGCATGGGTCAGGCGACTTCGATGCTTTGTTTTTCTTCGTAGACAGACCCGTCATCGTCATACCAGGTAAAGGTGAACTCACCTGCCTGATCGACCTTCACCTCGAATTCGAAATACGGGTTGGTCGAGATTGCCGGTTCCATCGTGACATCGACGACGTTCTGCCCGGCGAAATCGACGACGAAGCGGTTGATGATCTCGCGCGGGATGATGTTGCCGTCGGCATCCTTGCGCTGGCCCGATTCCATCGGGTGGCTGATCAGCGTCTTCAGCGTGATCACATCGCCCGGTTTGGCGCTTTTCGGCACCTTGACGCGAGGTTTGACGTTTTTCGCCATGCTCTATCTCCTGAAATTCGGTCGTAAGGGACGGGTCAGCCGCCGCAGCCGCCGATGGTCACCTTCACATTGGACTTGGCCTGCCTGAAGCTGCCATCTTCCAGCTTGGCGATGGCCATGACGTCCTGGGTTTCGGCCAGACGGATGCGGGTCGCCAACTGGCGCGCGCCGGCGGCGGGGCCGAACTTGATGGTCGCGACGCCTGGGGTCGGGTTGCCGGTGGCCAGGACCAGGATCTCGGCCGCGTTCTCGGCGGACACCGAGATCGGGACCGTGTTGCCGTTCTCGGCGATCTCGGGCGCGGTCAGGGTGACGCCGCCCTCCTGGACCTCGCTTCCGCCGGTGAATTCGGCGATCCATTCCTCGACCGACTTGGTGGGGGTCTGGGCCGCAGCCGGGGCCGCGTCCTGGGCCAGCACGGGGCCGGCAAGGGTCGCGGCCGCCAGACCGCCGGCGCCCAGGATCAATGCGTCGCGTCGGTTCAGTTTCATGAAGTCACTCCTCTTTGGTCGGCAGCGCCGCGCGGGGCGCGGCGATCATTTCAACGTCAGCAGATAGGCGAGCACGTCCTCGATCTGCTGGGCGGCAAGGATCGGCGACAGCGGCCCGTCGGGGGCCTTGCCGGTATAGCCCTCGCCCGGACGGATGAAGCCTTCGTTCTTGTAGAAGGCCGGCATCACCGTGCCTTCGAAGGTCTGTTTGGCGTTGATGACCAGCCCGCGCAGATGCGCCTCGTCATAGCGGTCGGCGACGCCGTCCAGCGACGGGCCGACATTGCCCTGGAAATCGACCTCGGGCATGGCGCTGATCTCGTGGCAGGCCACGCAGTTGCCCAGCGAGTTGGTGGACATGATGCGCTTGCCCTCGTCGACATCGCCGGGCTGGCCGGTCAGCGACGAGGCCACCGAGCCGGAGTCGAACACTACATCCGACGGGGCCGGCGGATCGCTGGCAAGGGCAGGTGCGACGGCCAGCGCCACAAGCGCAGCCGCACACGCAGGGCGCGTAAGGGCAAGACGAAACATGCGGACCTCCCAATCCTCTCTGCGACAAAGTTACGCAGATCGTGCCACGGATGCAATTGACATTCTTGCAGACAGCGGATGCGAGGTAAACTTTCCCTGATCCGGCGCGGAACCCGGACAGCGTCGCAGGGCGCCTGCGTCACAATGTCGTCGCGCTCCAATCGAATCGGTCCAGCAGGAACTGCGCGATATGGCTGACGCTGTCGGTGGCGATCAGCACGGCGAACAGGATCAGCATGACACCCATCAGCTTTTCCACCCAAGCCACGATGCTGCGATGCCGGGACAGCCACGCCAGAAACGGCTGGGCAAAGGCCGCCGCGATAACGAAGGGCAGCGTCATCGCCAAGCCGTAGACCAGCAGCAGCGCGCCGCCGCGCCAGACCTCGCCCATGCCCGAGGCGACGAACAGGATCGCCGCCAGCGCCGGCCCCGCGCAGGGCGTCCAGCCAAAGCCGAAGGCCAGCCCCATCAGATAGGCGCCGAGCAGGGTGGCGGGCGCGGGGGTGCTATCGATCCGCGCCTCGCGGTTCAGCAGCGGGATGCGGATCACGCCCAGGAAATGCAGCCCGAACAGCAGCAGGATCGCCGCCGCGACATAGCTGAGTTGGGACTGATACTGCGAAAACGCCGCACCAAGCGCCGTCGCCCCCAGCCCCAGCAGCACGAAGATCGTCGTGACGCCAAGCGCAAAGGCGGTGGCGCCCACCACCAGCCGCCCGCGCGCGCCCGGCTGCAGCCCGCCCTCGGCCCGCAGCTCGCCCATCGACAGCCCGGCCAGATAGCTGAGGTAGAACGGCACCATCGGCAGGATGCAGGGCGACAGGAAGGACAGCAGCCCCGCCAGCATCGCGCCGCCATAGGTGATCTCTGGCATCATGGCCTCCGGGTTTTGCGGCCGGCTTGCGACCTTGGGGCAAAGCTGCGACACTCTGTCCATTGCGTCAACGAGGCTGGGGTCAACGGGGCTGGGGCAGGTGTATCAGGCAATCCGCGCATCTTTGCCGTCCGGGCGTGGCCTTCGCCGCTGGCTGGCCGCCTGCGCGCTGCTGACCGCCGCTGGCGCCGCATCGGCGGGCGAGCTGGAACTGCTGATGTTCGAGCGTGAGGGGTGCAGCTATTGCAAGCTGTGGAACGAACAGATCGGCCCCGCCTATCCCCGCACGCCCGAGGGCCTCTCGGCCCCGCTGCACCGTCTGGACATCAGGGACCCGCTGCCCGAAGGCACCGTGCTGACCGGCCGCGCGCCGGTCTTTACGCCGACCTTCGTGCTGACCGATGACGGGACCGAGGTGTCGCGCATCGAAGGCTATGCCGGCGACGAGTTCTTCTGGGTGCTGCTGGACCGGATGCTGGCCGAGACCGGCTGGACGCCCGCCGACGCGCCACCGCCGCAAGCAGAGAACCAACAACCAACGGAGGAGTGATATGAGCCTGAACACCACAAGGGTCGCCTCTGCGGCACTGGCCGCGATCATGGTCGTCGGCGCGGGCCTCGCCCATGCGCAAGAGGCCGGGATCTACACCAAAGAGGTCGATGGCAGCTTTGCCGATGTCGCCTTCGCGGTCGAGCAGGCGATCACCAATGAGGGGCTTGTCATCGACAGCGTGAACCATGTCGGCGAGATGCTGGCCCGCACCCGCGAGGATGTCGGCGGTGCGAAAGAGCTGTATGTCGAGGCCGACACCTTCAACTTCTGCTCGGCGATCCTGTCGCGTCAGGCGATGGAGGCCGACATCGCCAACATCCAGTATTGCCCCTATGGCATCTTCGTCTACGAGGCCGTGGCCGCGCCCGGCAAGGTCGTCGTCGGCCACCGCCTGCACGCGCCCGAGAGCATGAAGGGCGTGGACGAGCTGCTGACCCGGATCGTGGACACGGCGACGGAATAGGCGGCGCAGGCTGGCGGGTGTGAGACGGTGCAGAGGTAGAGCTGCCGGCGTTGGCCGCATGAGCGAGGTGACGGCAGGTGGCTAGGGGGGTTGCCTGTCGGTCGGCAGACAGCCTGCGGCTTCCGCCAATGCTGTTTCGCGGCATGACTGCCATAAGCTGATCTGAAGCAAAGAGACGGGCGCAGCCTTGATGGCTGCGCCCGTTATATTTGCCTCGCCGCCTGCCTTGATGTGCAGGAAAAGGGTTGGTCCTCTCCGCTCTGCTCATCGCGCCTGCCGCAGCCCGTCCGGGCTGCTGGCATCGCGCAGCGGGCTTCAGTTGCTCGGGGCTGGGGCATCCGGCGCAGCGGCATCCGACTGACTGTCCGGCGCGGCAGCATTCCCTGCGGCGTCTGCTTCCGGTGTCTCGCCATTCGGCGTCTCCGCGCCCGCCGACCCGCCCACATCCTCTGGCGTGGCAGCGGTGGCTTCGCCTTCGACGGGGGCCTCGCCGGTCTCGGCGGCCTCTTCGGTGCGGCCGTCAGTGACCGGGTTCTCCTCGGCCGTTGTCATGTCAGGCGTCGAGTCCAGCGTCGGGTTCTGGGGCAGGCCGTCCTCGGCCGCGCCTTCCTGCGCCACGCCGGGTTCCGCGGCCTCGGCGGGGGTCACGTCCTGCACGGCGATGGGGTCGGTCGGTGCGGGGGTGCCGCCGCCTTCGACGGTCAGGCCCAGCAGGCGCCATGCCAGCATCCCGCCGCGATAGTAATGGATCTGCTCGACCGGAAAGCCTGCGCTGATCATCGCGCGGATCGCGGTGGGCGACTGGCCGCACCAGATGCCGTTACAGAACAGGATGACCTTTTTTGCCTCTGCGCAGTCGAACTTGCCGTCGAAATCCGGCTCGCAGCCCAGCTCGGCCAGCCGCTCGATCGCTTGGGTATAGGGGATGTTGATCGCGCCGGGGATGGTGCCGCCGGCATACCAGTCGGGTGTGCGCCCATCGACGAGGATGGTGTCGCCTTCCTTCATCGCCTCGATCAGCTCCAGCTCGCCCACCGTGGTCACGCCGGGCGCGGGGGTCATCGGCTGGATGCAGAAGGGCGGGCAGTCATGGCCGATCAGCGCCCAGTCGCCGGTCAGCGTGGCGCCGGGGGTCTGGTCGCGCGAGACGGTGACGGTCTGGCCGTCCTGCCCCTGCCAGCTTGCCTCGGGCATGTCGGCGGTGATGCCGACGCGGACCGGGGGGTTGGGGGCATCCTGCGCCAGCGCCGGACCCGACAGCCCGACAAGAAGGGACATCGCGGCACCCGCGACGGCTTTCATCACGAAAGAGGGGGTCATGGTCCAGACTCCTGCTTGAAGGGTGACTGACCCCATCTTTCGCCAAGTCCTGACAAAAATCAAACCCGGCGTGGCCGCGTCAGGCCTGCCGGGTCAGGTGCCGCATGGCCGGGCCGGCCGCGTCCCATGCGCGGCCAGGCCCGTCCTGCGTCACTTCTTGCTGTCGTCCTTGTCGTCGCTGTCATCCGGCGAGGCTTCGACGCCGCCCTTGGGCAGGTGCTCGCTGTCGTCGGACGGACGCTCGTCGGCCAGCTTTTCGCGGTCGACATCGCCGGCGGGGCCTTGGCCCGGCGGGTGATTGTCGACATTGGGGTGGCGCTGCTCGTTCTGCACATAGGGCGAGTCCAGCCCGCGCTGTTTCGAGTGGCGCGAGGTGTCGCGCGGGGACAGGATCTCGGTCGTCAGCGGCGTGTCGGGGCGCAGCGGGCTCATGCCGCCGCTGCCGTCGCCCTTGCCCTGATCCTGCTGACCGGCGCCGTATTTCTTGCTGTCTGCATTCGCCATGGGGATCTCCTTGCCGTTTGTCGCCGCGTGGCTGCGGTGTGGGGGGTCAACCCGCCAGCATGGCCTCGCGTTCCACGGACGGTCGGTCGGGGGCCGCTGCCCCACCCGTCAGGCCAGCCCCAGCCGCGCCACCGTCTGCCGCAGGGCCTGCACGAACAGGCGCTGCGCCATGCTCTCATCGCCCTCGGCGCGGGTCATCAGGCCGACCGGCCCCTGCGTCAGCCCGGTCGCAATGGGCAGGCGCACCAGCCGCCCATCTGCCACCTCGCGCGCGACCACCCCGGCCGAGATGAACCAGACCGCATCCGCCTGCTGGGTGAAGACGCGCCCGAACGCGCCCGACACCGTCTCGATCCGGTTCGGCGGCACGGTCACGCCGCTGGCGATCAGCATCCGTTCGACCAGCGGGCGGATGGCGGCGCTGGGTGGCGGATAGATGACCTGGAACTGCCCGATGCGGCGCAGATCGGGGTCGGACAGGATCGGGTGGCCGGGGCGCACCACGACCGCCACATCTTCGAGGTAAAGCTGCGTGAAGCTGAGCCCCTGCATCGAGGCCGGATCGCCCAGCCGCCCGATCAGCAGGTCCAGATCGCCGGAATGCAGCATGGCGATCATCTGGCCATGCGCGCCCTCGGCGATGCTCAGCCGCAGATCGGGGGCAAGACGGCCAAGGGCGGTGGCGACGTCGGGCATCAGCCGGGCCGCGACCGAGGGCAGCGCCCCGATCCGCAACTGCATCGCGCCCTCCCGCCCGGCGGCGTCCAGCCCGCTGAGGCCCTGTTCCAGCGCCGTCAGGCTGGCTTGGGCGAAGCGGTGAAAGAACGCGCCTTCGGCGGTCAGCGCCACGCCGCCGCGCCCGCGTTTCAGCAGCGCGGCGCCGACGATGTCCTCCAGCTCGGACAGCGTGCGCGAGATGGCGGGCTGGGTCAGGCACAGCGTTTCGGCGGCGCGTTTGAGGCTGCCCTGACGGATGATCTCGGTCAGGGCCTGCAGGTGGCGGATCTTGATACGGCGGTCCATGCTTACCCATTTCGACAAGTATTGCTGCAATCATCTCATTTTACTTGTCGGCTTCAACATGCAAGCCTTGGGACAGCCAGATTGCGGTTTCGGGGGGAGCATGCGCACACAGGTTGTCATCATCGGCGGCGGGCCGTCGGGGCTGTTGCTGGGCCAGTTGCTGCACCGCTGCGGGATCGAGGCCGTGGTGCTGGAACGCAAGACCCGCGACTATGTGCTGGGCCGGATCCGCGCGGGTGTGCTGGAAACCGGCCTCGTCCGCCTGATGGAGGAAGCCGGCGTCGCCGACCGCCTGCATGCCGAAGGCCATGTCCATGACGGCACCCAGATCGCCGTCGATGGCGAGATGTTCCACATCGATTTCAAGGCGCTGACCGGAACCCCGGTCGCCGTCTATGGCCAGACCGAACTGACGCATGATCTGTATGACGCCCGCGCGGCCGTGGGCGCCCGGACCGAGTTCGAGGTCGATCACGTCACCATCCACGACGCCGATACCGACAAGCCCTATGTCACCTATGACCAGCACGGGGAAAACCACCGCATCGATTGCGACTTCATCGCTGGCTGCGACGGGTTTCACGGCGTCTCGCGTCAGGCGATCCCGCTGAGTGTGCGGCGCGAATATGAAAAGACCTATCCCTTTGGCTGGCTGGGCGTGCTGTCGCGCACGCCGCCGGTCCATGACGAACTGATCTATGCCAATTCCGACCGCGGCTTTGCGCTGTGTTCGATGCGGAACGAGAACCTGTCGCGCTATTATATCCAATGCGCGCTGTCCGATCATCCGCAGGACTGGACCGATGCGGCCTTTTGGCAGGAACTCAAGCGCCGCATCCCGCCCGAGGTCGCCGACCGGCTGGTGACCGGCCCGGCGATCGAGAAATCCATCGCGCCGCTGCGGTCATTCGTGACCGAGCCGATGCGCTGGGGGCGGCTGTTTCTGTGCGGGGACGCGGCCCATATCGTGCCGCCGACCGGGGCCAAGGGCTTGAACACCGCCGCCAGCGATGTGCATTATCTCTATCACGGCTTGCGGCAGTTTTATGACAGCGGCGACAGCGAGGGGATCGACCGCTATTCCGAGCGCGCGCTGCTGCGGGTCTGGAAGGCAGAGCGGTTCAGCTGGTGGTTCAGCGGGCTTCTGCACCGCTACCCGGACCAAAGCCCGTTCGACCTCAAGATGCAGCGCGCCGATCTTGCCTTTCTGCGCGACAACGAGGCGCAGCAGAAGGCTTTTGCGGAGAATTATGTGGGGTTGCCTTACTGATGGATACGAAAAGCGTGAACGGCGTCGATCTGCATTACCGTCTGGACGGGCCAAAGGCCGGGCCGGTGGTGATGTTCGCGAACTCTCTGGGCACCGATCTGCGGGTCTGGGATGCGCTGTTGCCGCATCTGCCCGACGGCGTCAGGACGCTGCGCTATGACAAGCGCGGGCACGGGCTGTCACAGCAGACGCCGGGGCCTTACAGCATCGAGCAGCTGGCCGATGACGCGGCGGCGCTGGTGCGGGAACTGGATCTGTCCGAGGTGGTGTTTGTCGGGCTGTCCATCGGCGGGCTGATCGGGCAGTCGCTGGCGGCGCGGCATGGCGATCTGTTGCGCGGGCTGGTGATCTCCAACAGCGCCGCCAAGATCGGGGACGAGGCGATGTGGCGCGACCGCGTGGACGCCATCCGCCGCGACGGGCTGGACAGCATCGGCGCTGCCACGATGGAGCGCTGGTTCTCGCCCGGCTTCATCGCCAGCGGCGCGGCGGCACCCTGGCAGCGGATGCTGGAACGCCAGCCGCTGGAGGGCTATGCCGCCTGTTGCGAGGCCATCGGAGCCGCCGATCTGCGCGACAGCACCGCCAAGCTGGACCTGCCGGTGCAGTTGATCGCGGGCGAGCTGGACGGCTCGATCCCGCCCGAGACGGTGCAGGGCACGGCCGATCTGATCAAGGATGCGCGAATCGACGTGATCCCCGGCGCGGGCCATATCCCCTGCGTGGAAAAGCCGGCGGAATATGCAGCGATCCTGACCCGCTTCCTGACGGATATCGGCCATGTCTGAGCCGCACTCGTCCGGTGCAGCGCTGTCCGACCGGCACGCCCGCGGGATGCAGGTCCGGCGCGAGGTACTGGGCGACGCCCATGTCGACCGCGCGCAGGCCGATGCCTCGGATTTCGACGGGCCGTTTCAGGACCTGATCACCCGCGCGGCCTGGGGCACGGTCTGGGCCAGCGACGGGATCAGCCGGCGCGAACGCTCGATGCTGACGCTGGCGCTGCTGGCGGCGACCGGCAATTTCGAAGAGATCCCGATGCATGTCCGCGCCACCGCCCGCACCGGCGCCTCGCGCCGCGACATCCTCGAGGCGTTCCAGCATGTGGCGATCTATGCCGGCGTGCCGCGCGCCAATCACGCGCTGAAGCTGGCCAAGCAGACCTATGCCCAGATGGACGCCGACAGCGATGCCCTCAGCACCGATACCGCCAGCACAGATACCGCCAGAACAGGGGACCGACCATGAGCGACGCCGAATTCTATCAGCGCGACCGCCGCCTGCAGCCCCCGGCGCTGACGCCGAACTACAAGACCTCGGTCGCGCGCAGCCCGCGTCTGGCGCTGATCTCGCTGCAGAACTCGCGCAGCGAGGTGACCGGGCCGGTCTTTGGCCATGACGACATCGACCCCATCGATAACGACCTGATCAAGAACTACGCCAAGACCGGCGACCCGGTCGGCGAACGCATCATCGTCCATGGCCGGGTTCTGGACGAGAACGCGCGTCCGGTGCCGAACACGCTGGTCGAGATCTGGCAGGCCAATGCCGGTGGCCGTTATCGCCACAAGAAAGACAGCTATCTGGCCCCCATCGACCCGAATTTCGGCGGTTGCGGGCGGACGCTGACGGATGAGAACGGCAGCTATTTCTTTCGCACCGTCAAGCCCGGCGCCTATCCGTGGCGGAACTGGGTCAACAACTGGCGGCCGGCGCATATCCACGTCTCGGTCTTTGGCGCGGGGTTTGCGCAGCGGCTGATCACGCAGCTTTACTTCGAGGGCGATCCCCTGATCCCGCTCTGCCCCATCGTCCAGACCATCCCGGACCCCGAGGCGGTCGAGCAACTGATCGCGCGGCTGGACATGAACGCCAGCATCCCGCTGGATTCGCTGGCCTATCGCTTTGACATCGTGCTGCGCGGCCGCCGCTCGACGATGTTCGAAAACCGGCTCGAGGGGAACTGACCATGCCGCAACCGCTGTATTACCTGCGCGAAACCGCCTCGCAGACCGCCGGGCCCTTCGTCCATATCGGGCTGGCCCCCGGTGCGGCCGGCTTTGACATCTATCGCCGCGAGCTGGGCCACGACATCGCCGGGCCGAACGCCAAGGGCGAGCGCATCCGGGTCGAGGGCGTGGTTCTGGACGGCACCGGCAGCCCCGTCAAGGACGCGCTGATCGAGGTCTGGCAGGCCAATTCGCAGGGCCATTACGCCCACCCGCAGGGCGGCGGTCCGGTCGAGGACGGGTTTCGCGGCTGGGGCCGCGTCATCACCAATTTCGACAGCGGCGAATGGGGGTTCGACACCGTCAAGCCCGGCCCGGTCGAGCCGCGCGGGCGCATGATTTCCAGCGTGGCGGGGCGGGTGCGCGACACCCATCCCGATTGGCAGGGCCGGGTCGAGGACCGCTTTGCGCCGATGGCGCCGCATCTGAACCTGTGGATCGTCGCACGGGGCATCAATATCGGGCTGAACACGCGGATGTATTTCAGTGACGAGGCGCAAGCCAACGCCGTCGATCCGGTGCTGAACCTGATCGAATGGGAAAACCGCCGCGAGACCCTGATCGCCACCCGCAGCGAGCGGGACGGCGTGGCGGTCTATCGCTTCGAGATCCGCCTGCAGGGGGAGTCCGAGACCGTGTTCTTCGACATCTGAGGGGGTGCCATGACCAAGCCTTGCATCATCTGCGTGGCGATCACCGGCTCGGTTCCGACCAAGGCCGACAACCCCGCCGTGCCCGTGACCCTGCCCGAGCAGATCGAAAGCACGCAAGAGGCGTTCGAGGCCGGCGCCGCCATCGCCCATTGCCATGTCCGCGACGACGAAGGCCGCCCCACCAGCGACCTCGACCGTTTCGCCGCGCTGAAAGAGGGGCTGGAAAAGCACTGCCCCGGCATCATCGTGCAACTGTCCACCGGCGGCCGGTCCGGGGCCGGGCGCGAGCGGGGCGGGATGCTGCCGCTGCGGCCGGACATGGCCTCGCTGTCCGTGGGGTCGAACAACTTTCCGACCCGCGTTTACGAAAACCCGCCCGATCTGGTGGCGTGGCTGGCGGCCGAGATGATCGCCCATGACATCAAGCCCGAGATCGAGGCCTTCGATCTGTCGCATATCTTTCAGGCCGCCCGCATGTGGCGCGAGGGGCAGATCGCCGAGACCCCCTATGTGCAGTTCGTCATGGGCGTCCGCAACGCCATGCCGGTCGACCGCGAGGTGTTCGATTTCTATGTCCGCACCGTTCAGCGCCTGTTCGGCGAGGACGCGCCTTGGTGCGCGGCCGGGATCGGGGCGCAGCAGATCGTGCTGAACGAATGGGCGATCACCGCCGGCGGCCATGTCCGCACCGGGCTGGAAGACAACATCCGCCTCGACCGTCAGACGCTGGCGCCGTCGAACGCGGCGCTGGTGCAGCGGGCGGTGGCGCTGTGCGAGGATCACGGTCGCCCCGTCGCCACCCCGCAGCAGGCCCGGCAGATCCTGGGGCTGCGCCCGGCATGAACCTGACCGACGGTCTTTTTGGCGATGCCGAACTGTCGGCCGCGATGGACGCGCCCGCCGCCATCGCCGCCATGCTGACGGTCGAGGCTGCGCTGGCCCGCGTGCAGGGCCGGCTGGGGGTCATCTCGGCCGAGGCCGCCCGCCGCATCGACGCGGCCGCAGGCGAACTGACGCCCGACCCCGCGAGCCTGATGGATGCCGTCGCACAGGCGGGCATCCCCGCGCAGGCGGTGGTGGGCGCGCTGAAGGCGGCCTGTCCGGATGAGGCCGACTGGGTGCATTTCGGCGCGACCTCGCAGGACATTCAGGACAGCGCGCTGATCCTGCAACTGCGCGCGGCGCTGCGGGTGATCGAGGCGCGGCTGGTCACGCTCGACCGCGCCCTGACCGCCAAGGCGCGCGACTTCGCCGAGCAACCCATCGCCGCGCGGACGCGGTTCCAGATCGCCGCGCCGACGACGCTGGGCGCCAAGATCGCCGTCTGGCGCGCGCCTCTGCGGCGGCATCTGCAGCGGCTGGAACAGCTGCGCCCGCGGCTGCTGACGGTCTCGCTGCACGGCGCGGCGGGGACCGGGGCGGCGCTGGGTCAGCGGATGCAGCCGGTGCGCGCGGCGCTGGCGGCAGAACTCGGGCTTGGCGCGCATGACGTGCCGTGGCACGCGGCGCGGGACGCGGTGGTGGAACTGGGCGGCTGGCTGGCGCTGGTGACCGGGTCGCTGGGCAAGATCGGGGCCGACCTGATCCTGCTGGGCCAGTCCGAGATTGCCGAGGTGCAGGCCGGGCGCGGTGGCGGCTCGTCCACCATGCCGCAGAAATCCAACCCCGTCGCGGCCGAGGCGCTGGTGACGCTTGCGCGGCTGAACGCGGGCGCGGTGGGCATGCTGCATCAGGCGATGGTCCACGCGCAGGAACGCGACGGCAGCGCGTTGGGAATCGAATGGCAGACCCTGCCGCAGATGGTGGTGCGAACCGGCGCCGCGCTGCGGCTGGCGGGGGAACTCGCGCAGACCCTGCGGCCCGACGCTGACCGGATCGACGCCGGTTTCGCCGCCGATCGTGGCGCCATGCTGGCCGAGGCGGCGGGGTTTCATCTGACCGCCGACATGCCGCGCGCGGCGGCGCTGGACATCGTCCGGCAGGCGCTGGCGCAACTGGCGTCGGGGCAGGCGGCGACGCTGGCCGAGGCGCTGGCGGGGCTGGCGCCGGACCGGGACTGGGCTGCGATCCTTGCGCCCGAACGAAACACGGGCGATGCCGCCGCGCAAGCCCGAAGCTGAAGACAACATGGGAGGACTGAAGATGAAGAAACTGCTTCTCGCCACCGTCGCGCTGACCGCGATGGCCGGCATGACCGCCGCGCAAGAGGTGACGCTGCGCGTCCACCACTTCCTGTCGGCCGATGCGCCGATGCAAAAGGGCGTGCTGGAACCTTGGGAAAAGATGGTCGAGGACCAATCCGGCGGCCGCATCGACGTGCAGATTTTCCCCTCGATGCAGCTGGGCGGCAAGCCGCCGCAGCTTTACGATCAGGCCCGCGACGGCATCGTGGACGTGGCCTGGACGCTGCTGGGCTATACCCCCGGCCGCTTCCCGGTCTCCGAGGTGTTCGAGCTGCCCTTCATGTCCGGCTCGGCCAGCGAGACGACGGCGGCCCTGCAGGAGTTTCAGGCGAAATACCTGGGCGATGAGCTGAAGGACGTGCATCCGCTGCTGATCCACGCCCCCGCCGCCTACAAGTTCCACACCAAGGACAAGCCGATCAAGACGATGGAGGATCTGTCCGGGCTGAAGATCCGCGCCCCCTCGCGGACCATGACCGACGGTCTGAACGCGCTGGGCGCGACGGCAGTGGGGATGCCCGTCCCCGAGGTGCCGCAGGCGCTGACCACCGGCGTCATCGACGGCGCGGTGATCCCGTGGGAGGTGTTCGGCAGCCTGCGGATCGAAAGCGTGACCCGCGACCATACCGAGTTCGGGGCCGAGAATGGCGGGCTGTCGACCTCGGTCATGGCGCTGGTGATGAACCCGGCCGCCTATGACGGGTTGCCGGACGATCTGAAGAAGGTGATCGACGACACCACCGGCGCCACGCTGGCCAAGCTGGCCGGCGAGGCCTTCGACGCCGCCGAGGATGAAGAGCGCGCCAAGGCCGTTGCGGCGGGCGATGAAATCGTGGTCATCCCCGAGGCCGAACTGGAGCCGTGGAAGCAGGCGACCCAGCCCGTCACCGACGCCTGGGTGGCGGCGATGGACGCGGCCGGCCATGACGGCGCGGCGATGCTGGACGACGCGCGCGCCATACTGGCCAAGGCGCAGGGCAAGTAAGCGATGGGCAGCGGCATGGACGAGACACTGACCGAACACGCTCATCCCGTGCCGCTGCCGTCCTGGCTGGCGACGCTCTGCCGGGTCTTTGCCGGGTTCGGGGGCGTGGTGCTGCTGGCGATGATGCTGATGACCGTCGCCAGCGTCACCCTGCGCAGCACGCTGGGCAAGCCGATCCCCGGCGATTTCGAACTGGTCGAGATCGGCAGCGCCATCGCCATCTTCTGCTTTCTACCCTGGTGCCAGTCGATGGGCGGTAATGTGCTGGTCGATTTCTTCACCATGAAGGCCGGGCCGCGCATGACCCATCTGCTCGAGGCGCTGGGCGATCTGGTCTATCTGCTGATCGCCGCGCTGCTGCTGTGGCGGCTGTCGCTGGGCGGGATCGAGATGCACCGCTATGGCGAGCAGTCCATGGTCCTGCGCATCCCGATCTGGTACAGCTTCATCGTCGTGATCCCGGCCATGATGCTGCTGACCGCGACCTGCGCCGCGACCATGATCGGCCATCTGCGGCTGGTGCGGGCATGACCGGCATCGCCGCCGGGCTGACCGGGTTCGCCGTGCTGCTGGGGCTGATGGCCATCCGCATTCCCATCGGCGTCGCCATGCTGGCGGTGGGGATCGGCGGTTATGGGCTGTATACCGGCAGCGGGCCGTTGCTCGCGTTCCTGAAGACCTCGACCTATTACCAGTTCTCGACCTATTCGCTGTCGGTCATTCCGCTGTTCGTGCTGATGGGCGAATTCGCCACCAAGGCCGGGATGAGCCGGGCGCTCTATCGCACCGCGGCGGCGTTTCTGGGGCATCGCAAGGGCGGGCTGGCGATGGCCTCGATCGGCGGCTGCGCGGCGTTCGGAGCGATCTGCGGATCGTCGCTGGCGACGGCGGCGACGATGGGGCAGGTCGCGCTGCCCGAGATGAAGCGGTATAATTACAGCGGCGCGCTGGCGACCGGTTCGCTGGCGGCGGGGGGGACGCTGGGCATCCTGATCCCGCCCTCGGTCATTCTGGTGCTGTATGCGCTGATGGCCGAACAGAGCATCGCCAAGATGTTCATCGCGGCCATGGTGCCGGGCGTGCTGGCGGCGGTCGGCTATATGGTCGCGGTCGCCATCTTCGTGCGCCGCCACCCCGAGGACGGCCCCGCCGGTCCCCGCGCCACCTGGCCTGAACGGCTGATGGCCCTGCGCGAGACCTGGACCCTGATCCTGATCTTTGCGCTGGTCATCGTCGGCATGTATCGCGGCTGGTTCACCCCGACCGAGGCCGCCGCCGTGGGCGCCTTTGGCACCGGCGTGCTGGCGATCCTGCATGGCGGGATGCGGCTGGACGGGATGATGGCCTGCCTGCGCGGCACGGCCACAACCTCGGCCATGATCTTTTTGATCCTGCTGGGGGCCGAGACCTTCAACGCCTTCCTCGCCCAGACCCGGACGCCGATGCTGCTGGCCGACGCGATCTCGCAATCGGGCATGTCACCGATGTGGGTGCTGATGGCGATGCTGGTGCTGTATCTGCTGCTGGGCTGCGTCATGGATTCGATGTCCATGCTGCTGCTGACCATCCCGATCTTCTATCCGATCATCGGCGGGCTGGATTTCGGCATGACGCGCGAGGACACGCTGATCTGGTTCGGCATCCTTGCCGTGGTGGTGGTCGAGGTCGGGCTGATCACGCCGCCGGTCGGGATGAACGTGTTCATCATCAACGGCATGGCCAAGGATGTGCCGATGTGGGAGAGCTTTCGCGGCGTCCTGCCCTTCCTGATCAGCGACGTGATCCGCATCGGCGTGCTGCTGGCCTTTCCGATCATCACGCTGGGGCTGGGACGGCTGCTGGGATAGCAGGGCCGCGTGAACGCCCCTGCCGTGGCCCTGGCACGTCAGCACCGCCCGCCGTCGGATGAACCGCGGCGGCGGGCGGTCGTCGTCAGCTCGACTGGGACGCTTTTCGCGGCCCGGTCAGCATCAGTTCGGCCCCCTGCGGATCGGTGATCTGGACCAGCCACATCTGCCCATCCGGCAGATCCGTCGGCCCCATCCGCACGACCCCGCCCGCCGCGCGGACGGCCTCGGCGGCGGCGTCGATCTCGGGCACCTGAAAGGCAAAGTTCCAATAGGGCGCGGCGTCGGGATCGGGGCTGTCCATGACCGCGCCGATCATCTGCCCGTCCAGCATCAGGAAGGTGTAATCGCCCGCTTCGCCCATCGGCATGGCGTCGCCCTTTTCCCAGCCGAGAAGCTGGCCGTAAAAGGACAGCGCCGCCCGCTGATCGCTGGTGATCAGCTCGTTCCAGCTGCAATGCCCGGGCGTGGCGGTGGCGAAAGCCTCGCTCCGCTGGTCGCTGTCGCCGCGCATCAGATAGAAATACGCCCCCTGCGGATCGGCGCAGAAGGCAAAGCGGCCGACGCCGGGGATGTCGGTCGGCGCCTGCTCGACCCGCCCGCCAAGCGCCTGCACCTTGGCGGCCGAGGCATCGACGTCCTGGACGCCCAGATAGACGAACCACATCGCCTGCGGGCTGTCCTGCATCTGCATCAGCCCGGCGACCGAGGTGCCGTCGATGCTGGCGACGTGGTAATCGCCGCCGGGCGCGTCTGGCATGGGTTCGAAGGTCCAGCCCATCACCCGGTGGTAGAAATCCTGCACCGCGCCGGGGTCCTTGGTCATCAATTCGTACCAGATCGGCATGCCTTGGGTGTTCTGCATCGTCTCGCTCCCTCTGTCATGCGGGCGGCCGCACCGCGCGGCTGCCGTCGCGGTCGTTCGGTTCTAGTCGATCCGCGCCAGCCCCGCGCGCAGCGTCCGGGCGAGGTCGGGGCCAAGCTGCGCCTCGACCTCGTCATGGGCCTCTTGCCAGGTCACCACCGCCTTGCGCATCAGCGCCACCCCCTCGGGCGTGATCTGCAGCAGGCGCGAGCGCCCGTCCTCGGGGTTGGGCGCGACGGTCAGCAGGCCGCGCCGCGCCAAGGGCTTGACGGCGGCGGTCAGCGTGGCCGGGTCCATGCCCAGCAAGCCGGCGAGCCGGCCGATGGGCGGCGGCGCGGGCTGGTTCAGCGCCACCATCAGCGAGAACTGCCCGTTGGTCAGCCCGTAGGGCCGCAACACGGTATCGAAGCGCCGCGCCAGCCGCCGCGCCGCCCGCTGCACCGCCAGACACAGGCAGCTGTCTCGGATCTGCAGTACGGTTTCCAGCGGCAGCAGGTTGGAATTGGCCTCACTCATATTCATTTGATATCAAATCAAACGGCGAAAATCAAGCTGGCTTACCGCGCCACCGCTACAGCGGGCAGGTTTCCTTCACATGCGTCTCGAAGAAATCCGAGAATGTCGCGACGCGCAGGGGAAGCTGGTCATAGGGCGGGTAATACAGCGTCAGCCAGACGTCGGGCGTCGACCATTCGGGCAGCACCTGCGCCAGCCGCCCGGCCTGCAGCTCTCGCGCCACGATGAAGCGCGGCAGCAGGGCGATGCCCTCGTCATTCAGCACCAGCCGGGCCAGCAGATCGCCATTGTTGACGCTGAAGGTGCCGCGCGCCTTGTGGCTGCGGCGGCTGGCGCCGCGCGACAGCTCCCACACCTCTTCGCGGGCGTCGGCGCCATAGCTGAGGCAGGTATAGCCCGACAGATCATCGGGCGAGCGCGGCGCGCCCTTGGCGGTCAGATAGGCGGCCGAGGCGACCAGAACCCGCGGCACCGGCATGATCTTGCGCCAGATCGTCGACTTGTCGCTTGGCGGGCCGGAGATGCGGATGGCGAGGTCATAGTCGTCCTCGACGATATCGACAAAGCTGTCCGACAGGCTGACCGCGACATGGGTCTGCGGATGCAGCGTGGCGAACTGCGTCAGCACCGTGGGCAGCACCTCGAGCCCCAGCGACACCGGCGCGCTGATGCGGATGCGCCCGGCGGTCAGCCCATGCGCCTCGCTCGTGGCCTCGGACGCCTGCGCCAGCCCTTCGGCCAGGGGCGCCACCCGCGCTGCATAGACGGCCCCCGCCGAGGTCAGCGAGACCTTGCGCGTCGTGCGCACCAACAGTTGCACGCCCAGATTATCCTCGAGCGCGGCAATGGTGCGCGTGACCGAGGCCGGGGTCAGCCCAAGCTGCCGCGCCGCCCCGGCAAAACTTTGCTGCGCGGCGACGGCCAGAAACACGCGGATGGATTCCAACTCTCCCATGCGACTAGCGTTACGCCAGACGCAACAATCAATGCAAGATTATACCTGTTCTGCTGGGTGCCCCGATCCCCTAAATTCGGATCAACACTTCCTTCAGCAAGGAGCCTGTCATGCTCAACCAGATCAAGGGCCTGCATCACGTCACCTCGATGGCGGCGGACGCGCAGGAGAACAACGATTTCTTCACCAAGCTGCTCGGCCTGCGTCGGGTGAAAAAGACCGTGAACTTTGACGCGCCGGACGTCTATCACCTGTATTACGGCGACCATGTCGGCACGCCCGGCTCGGTCATGACCTATTTCCCGTTCCCGCACATCGCCAAGGGCCGCCGCGGCACGGGCGAGGTGTCCGAAACCGCCTTCGCCGTGCCGGAAGGCGCGCTGGACTACTGGCGCGAGCGGCTGACGGCGGCCGGGGTCGGCGGGCTTCAGGATGACACCCGCTTCGGCGAAAAGCGCCTGCGGTTCCCGGGTCCGGATGGCGACGGCTTTGCGCTGGTCGAGGTGCCGGACGACAGCCGCGCCCCCTTTGGCCACGGGCCGGTGCCGGCGGATCGCGGCGTTCACGGCTTTCGCGGCGTGACCATGCGCCTGCGCGACGGCGAGGCCACGGCCGAGCTGCTGAAGTTCATGGGCTATCAGGAACTTGCCCGTGACGGCGCGCTGATCCGCATGGGGATCGAGGGCGGCAACGGCGCCGATATCGTCGATCTCGAGGTGCTGCCCGACGCCGAACGTGCCCGCGAGGGCGCCGGATCGGTCCATCACGTCGCCTTTGCCGTCGCCGACCGCGCCGCACAGGCCGAGGTGCGCCGCGCGCTGCTGGATGCGGGCGCGCATGTGACCCCGGTGATCGACCGCGACTATTTCTGGGCGATCTATTTCCGCACACCCGGCGGCATCCTGTTCGAGATCGCCACCAACGAGCCGGGCTTTGACCGCGACGAGGATGTGGCCCATCTGGGCGAGGCGCTGAAACTGCCCGACCAGCACGCCCATCTGCGCCCGCAGATCGAGAAAACGCTGACGCCGATCACGGACTAAGCGCCGAGTGCGGGGCGGCAGCGCCCCGTCGAACAGCGGCATCGTCCAGAACGAAAAGGACCGGCGCGCAAACGCAGGTCCTTTTGCTGTTTCAGGCGTGTCCGATGCGGGCGTAAATCCGCACCGGACCAGCCGCAGCGCTTACTGCGCCGGCTGGGCGTCGGTGACGCTGCACTCGATGCTGCTGCCCTCTTCCATCTCGTTTTCCAGCGTCGCGCTGTCGCCCTTGGTCCACCAGACATGCGCGCCCGAGACGTATTTCGCGCCCGAACCCGACACGACGTTGACGAAGATCCGCTGCTCGCCGTCGATGGGCAGGATCGCCAGCGCGTTCGCGCCCGCGTTCACATACTGGACCGGCATCGCGCTTTGCCCTTCGCCGCAGGCATAGCTGTGGGACTGCACGTTATCCAGCGAGCCGGGGGTCAGCGTGACCGAGACATTGGCCTGCGCCGAGGCGACGCCGGCACCAGCCAGCAGGAAAAGGGCGGAAAGGGCGATACGCATGGGGATAATTCCTTTGTTTCATTGTCGTCTTCCGCCTTCCTAGCCCGGATCGGCGGGGGATATCAGGGGCTGCGCCCGGCCTCACGCTTATTTGGTCGGCCGGGATCTGCGCGGGTCAGCCGTTCAGCATGGCCCGCAATTCGGTGATTTCGTCGGCCATGATGCCGTGGCCCGCGCCGGGATAGATCTGCGTCGTCACCCGCGCACCCATGCGGTTCAGCACCTCTTCCGTCGTCCTGATCCGGGCCAGCGGGATATGCGGGTCGCGCTGATGGCAGCCCAGCAGAACCGGCGTGCCGTCGAGACGGCCGGAATAGTCGAAGGTCTTTTCGACATGGTCATAAAGCTCGGGCAGCCGCGGGCCGGTTCCGTCGGCGGTGCCGACCAGCCCGCCGGACAGACCGGCGACCCCGGCAAAGGGGGTGCCCGCGCGGGCGGCGTATTCGACCGCCAGACAGGCGCCTTGGCTGAAGCCCAGCACCACCGTCCGATCCGGCCCGAAACCGTCCGCCGCCAGCGCTTCGGCGATGCCGGCCACGCGGTTCAGCGCCGAACTCAGCCACGGCTCGTTCCGGGTCAGGGGCGCCAGAAAGCTGTCGGGCCACCAGGAATTCCCCGCCGCCTCGGGGGCGCGGATGGCGATGTCGGGGATGCCCAGATGGTGGGCCAGCCCCAACATATCCTCGGGCGAGCCACCGCGGCCATGCAGCATGATCATCGCCAGCCTTGCCTGCGCCAGCGGGGCGCCGGCGGACAGGATGCGGGTCTGGCCATGTGGATCGTCGGTCATGTCGTCTGCCTTTCCGAAAACCGGGCCGGGGGCCGGACCAGTCCGATCCCGCCCCTTGGCCCTATTAGGGTCAATGCTGCTCAGGGATAGAACACGCCACCCGTTGCGCGGCGCGGCTTGCCCTGATTTTCCGGCAGCGGGATGAAATCTTCCTCATCGCCGGGCACGGTGTCGAAACGGCCGCGCGCCCATTCCTGCTTTGCCGCCTCGATCCGTTCGGGGCGCGAGGACACGAAGTTCCACCAGATATAGCGCGGACCGCCCATCGGCGCGCCGCCGAACAGCATGAAGCGCGCATTCGACCGCGCCCGCACGGTGATCGCGTCGCCGGGGCGCAGCACCAGAAGCTGGCCGGGTTCGAAACGGTCGCCGGCGATCTCGATCTCGCCCGAGATGGTATAGAGGGCGCGTTCCTCGTACCCCGCATCAATGGGCATCTGGCTGCCGGCCTGCATCTCGACATCGCCATAGAGCGTTTCCGAGGCGGTGCGCAGGGCCGAGGTCTTGCCGAACATCTGGCCCGCGATGATGCGGGCCTTGATGCCGTCCGCCTCGATCACCGGCAGCTCGCCCTCGCCGTAATGGATGAATTCGGGGGCGGATTCCTCTTGCTCTTCGGGCAGGGCCATCCAGGTCTGGATGCCGAACAGGCGCTGCCCGTTCTTGCGGCGGTCCTCCGAGGTCCGCTCGGAATGAACGATGCCCTTGCCGGCGCGCATCCAGTTGACGGCGCCGGGGCGGATCGTCTGCTCGGTCCCCAGCGAGTCGCGGTGCAGGATCTCGCCCTCGAACAGATAGGTCAGCGTGGCGAGGTTGATGTGCGGATGCGGGCGCACGTCGATGCCCTGATCGGTCAGGAACTCGGCCGGGCCCATCTGGTCGAAGAAGATGAAGGGGCCGACCATCTGGCGCTTGGTCGAGGGCAGGGCGCGGCGGACCTCCATCTCGCCCAGATCGACGGCGCGGGGGATGATGAGGGTCTCGATGGCGTTGACGCCATCCTTGTCGCCCAGGACGGGGTCGGGGCAGGGGGTCCAGCTCATGGGTGGTGCTCCTTGTTATGTGGGTTGAGGCTGATGGGGCGTGGTCTGATGTTGGGTCGTCACGATGTTGGTTGCGCGAGGGCAAAAGCGGTCGCGGCGAGGGCCGCGCGGGGGTCAACGTCCTGGCCTGCCGATCCGATCCTGCGGGCGATGGCGGGGCGATGGAAGGCGCTTGTTCCGGCTGTCCGGGTCCGGGGTGGTCGGCGTCGTTCGCCGTTTCCTGACCTGTTCGCTTGGGCTATAGCCGGGCGATGATGCGGCTTCTGTCTCGAAATCGGTGGATGCTGGCCCATGCGGCGCGGATGACCATTGCCGGCATCGCGGCGTTGGGGCTGGTCCATGCGCTTGGGCTGTCGGTCGAGCTGTCGGCCGTCATCACCGCTGTCATGGTCACGCAAAGCAATGTCGGCGGCTCGCTGAAAATGGCGGTCGAGCAGTTTCTGGGCTCGCTGTTGGGCGCGGGTTTCGCCGCCGCAGTGGCCTTTGTGCTGCGGCCCGAGGACGCGCTGACCTATGTCGCGGCGCTCGCCATCACGCTGGCGCCGCTGTCGGTGGTGGCGTCGCTGTCGCCCGGCTACCGGATCGCGCTGATCACCGCCGCCGTGGTTCTGCTGGGCCGACCGGGGATCGAGATGAACCCGCTGGACCTGGCCGTGTCGCGGATCTTCGGCGTCGGTCTGGGCTGTGCGGTGGGGGCTGTTCGTGGCCGTGGCGATCATGCCGGCGCGGGCCTCGCGGTCCATCGGCAAGACCGGGGCCGAGGTCGCGCGGCTGCTGGCCCGCCAGCTTGACGCCCTTGCCGCCGGAGGCGAGGCCAGTCAGGCGGATCTGGGCAGACTGGCCGGGCGGGTGCGCGAAAGCCTGCGCGATCTTGCCGAGTTCGTGGATCAGGCGGGGCATGAGCAGCGGGTCCGGTTGGGGCAGCTTCCCGATGGGCAGCGATTGCTGCGCACCTTGCGGCGGATACGGCATGACGTGGACATGTTGCGGCGGGCGGCGCGGGGCGGGGGCAGCGATCTGCTGCATGATCATGTGGCCGGGCCCTGGCGTCAGGCGGCGCTGTGCGGGGCGGCGACCTTGCGGCGCATGGCCCGCTGTCTGGACAACGACCCCGCGCCCGAGGCGACAGAGACGCTGGCCGAGGCGGTCGGGGCCTATCGCGCGGCGGTGGATGAGATGCGCGGCGACGGATCGGCGCAATCGCTGACGACCGAGGAGCTGGGCCGGATCTTCAACCTCGGCTTCGCGCTCGAACAGTTTCGCCGCGATCTGGATGACGGGATCGAGGTCTCGGCCGAGTTCTGCGGCCGGGCCTGACCGGCAGCCCGTCCGGCGCGACCGGTCAGGATCGCGCCGGATGCGCCAGCCCGTCGGGGCTGGCGCTGCGGGCTCAGTTCAGCTTGCCGGCGACCTCGATCAGGCGGCGGGTCTGGTGGCCAATGGCGGCTTTCACCTCGTCGGTGAACTCGGCGCCCTGGGTGTGGCTATAGCCATAGGCGTTGCCGCCGGCCTTGAAGATCGCCTCGTCGGTGTAACCCGGCGCGACGACAAAGCCGCCCCAATGCATGACGGTGGTATAGAAGGAAACCAGCGTCGTTTCCTGCCCGCCATGGGTGTTCTGCGCCGAGGTCATGGCCGAGACCGGCTTGTTCGCCAGCCCGCCCTTGGACCAGACCCCGCCCAGCGTGTCGATGAAGGCGCGCATCTGGCTCGCCATGATCCCGAACCGCGTCGGGGCCGAGATCAGATAGGCGTTCGCCCATTCCATATCCTCGGGCGTGGCGGTCGGGATGTCGGCGGTCTTTTCCGCCTGCGCGGCCCAGGCATCGACGCCGGCGACGACATCCTGCGGCGCGGTTTCGGGGGCCTTCAGCAGCCGCACCTCGGCGCCGGTGGCCTTGGCGGCCTCGGCGGCGATCGAGGCCATCTGATGGTTGGTGCCATAGGTGGAATAATAGATGATGGCGAGCTTGACAGTCATGGATACTCTCCTTGGGTGGTCAGTGAGGGGGGTGGGGCGCAGACGGGCAGACCGGCTGCGCCGTCTGTGCCGAGGTGATGCGGGTCAGGGCCGCGCGGTGGTCGGGTTGCGCATGGCATCCACGCTCCACGGGCCGGGACCGGCAAAGACGAGATACAGGAAGACGAAGCAATACAGGATCGCCGCGTCGCCCTGGTTCAGCGGCGGAAAGAAGCTTTGCGGGAAGTGAACCATGAAATAGGCCACGGCCATCATGCCCGACAGGACGAAGGCGACCGGGCGGGTGAACAGCCCGATGACCAGCAGCCCGCCGCCGACAAGCTCCAGCAGGCCAGCGATCCAGCCCAGGGTAAAGGCGGTGGGCGGGTTTTCCATCGCCGGGAAGCCCAGCAGCTTTTGCGTGCCATGGGCAAAGAAGATCAGCGCCGAAACGATCCGCAGCACGCTGAGCATGCGCGCGGTCCAGACGGGTTCAAGATAGCGGTCGGCGGGGCGGTCGATCATGTCGAGGGCCTTTCTCCGTCCGGGGACGGGGTTGAGGGTGGGGCCGGCGCGTTCGCAGGGACCGATCCTGCGCCCTGCCTAGGTCTGTCAGAGGACAACCCGCAGGAGGTGGGATGGTTCGCTTGGCACGCGCGCCGGCTTGGTTGTCAGCAGATATAGACTGGCGCACCATGTGCCTGAATAGGCAAAATATCGCATTTATTGTTGCAATGGCGGCAATAATGGCGCGGGGCCAAGTGGAGTGGCGACCCGGCGCTGCGCGGGCTCACAGCGGATCGTGGGCGCGGGATCAGGCGGGCCGGGTCCAATAGACGGCATAGGACAGGCAGGCCAGCAGCCCCAAAAGCGGGATCAGCACCGCCAGCGGCGTCACCGGGTCGCCGAACAGCGCCGCGACCGAGCCTGCGACCAGCCCCGCGCCCATCTGCAGGAACCCCATCAGCGAGGAGGCCGCCCCGGCCATGGAGGGAAACGGCGCCAGCGCCGCCGTCGACCTGGCCGGCATGACCGCCGCGATGCCGAAGACATAGATCGCGACCGGCCCCATGACGCCGATCAGGCTGGGCTCGCGGAACAGCAGCGTCAGGAACATCAGGCTGGCCACCACGATCAGCCCCAGCCCCGGCGCCACCAGCCGGTCGGCGCTGTGGCGCTTCATCAACTGGCGGATGATGATGGCGGCGACGAACAGGCTGCCCGACTGCATGATCATCGCCAGCCCGAACTCGGCCGAGGAAAAGCCAAGCTCGTCGATCAGGATGAAGGGCAGGATCGTCGCCTGCGCATAGATCGCCCCGTTCGAGCCGGAGATGGTCAGCGACGAGGCCATGAAATGCCGGTTCCCCAGCAGCGTGCCGTAGGATCGGAACAGCGCGCCGATGTTCAGCCGGGATCGGTCCGCCACCACCGTTTCATGCAGGAAGCGCCGGGTGATCAGCACCACGATCACGGCGATCACGCTCATCAGCACAAAGATAGAGCGCCAGCCGAACAGCGTGACCATGAAGCCGCCGATGGTGGGCGACAACGCCGGGGCGATGGCCAGGATGATGCCGATGGTGTTCATGATCTGCGACGATTCCTCGCCCTCGAACAGGTCGCGGACCACGGCGCGGGCGATGGCGACCCCGGACGAAGCTCCGATCCCCTGCGCCAGCCGCGCCGCCATCAGCGTCTCGATGGACTGCGCGATCAGCGCGAACAGCGAGGCTACGACGAACAGCCCCAGAAACGCCATGATGACCGGCCGCCGGCCCAGCGCGTCCGACAGCGGCCCGACGATCAGCTGCGCACAGGCAAAGCCCGCGAAATAAAGCGTCAGCGTCAGCTTGACCATGCCGCTGCTGGTGCCCAGCGCCTCGACAATGGCGGGCATGGCGGGGGTATAGAGCGCGATGCCGATGGGCCCCATGGCGACGAACATCGCGGCCATCAGGCTGACTCGGCGCGCGGACATGATCGGCGCGACGGGGGCGGGCGAAAGCTGGCTGGCTGACATCTTGTTCAATGCGCGACCGTCCTTGTGACTGACGCTTCGGCCCATGACCAGCGCGGTCGCCCGTGAAGCATGTGTGTGATGACCCGTCGCGCGGCGCGCTGCAAGCGGGTGGAGCTCAGGCCGCCTTGGCAGCCGTGGCCGCGAACTGGCAGGCGAGTTCGTCGATGATCTCGGCCGTGGTTTCGGACGCCGCGACCGCGCCGATGCCGTGCCCGGCCGACCACAAATCCTTCCATTTGCTGACCGAGCTTTCCAGCCCCGACAGATCGAAGGCCTTGCCCGATTGCAGCGTGTCCGGGTCGATGCCGGCGCGGACCAGGCTGGGGCGCAGCTTGTTGGCCAGCGCCCCGGTGATCGCGTCGGTGCACAGGATGTCGTCAAAGCCGCAGTCGATGACCATCTGCTTGAAATCCTGCACCGCCAGACTTTCCTGCGCGGCCAGAAAGCGCGTGCCCATATAGGCCAGATCGGCGCCCATGCCGATGACCGCGCGGATGGCAGCCCCGGTCCCGATGCCGCCCGCGACGACCAGCGGGCCGTCGAAGAAGCGGCGCACCTCGTCCACGAAGGCAAAGGGGCTCATGGTGCCGGTATGGCCGCCCGCGCCGCAGCAGACCAGGATCAGCCCGTCCGCCCCGGCGGCCGCGGCCTTGCGGGCCAGCGCGGGCGAGTTCACATCGGCAAAGACCAGCCCGCCATAGTCATGCACCGGCCCCAGCGCCGGGGTCGGGCTGCCCAGCGCGGTGATGACCAGCGGCACGCGGTGATCGGCGCAGACGGCCATATCCTCGGCAAAGCGGGGGTTCGAGCGGTGGGTGACCAGATTGACCGCATAGGCCGTCGTCTCTGCCCCGGCCAGCGCTGCGTCCAGCGTCTGGAGCACCTCGCGAAAGCCCGCGCTGCTGCGCGCGTTCAGCGAGGGATAGGCGCCGATGACGCCGTTGCGGGCCGCCGCGGCCACCATCTCGCCGCTGGAGACCAGGAACATCGGCGCGACGATGGCCGGCAGGCTGTAGCGCAGCCGGCCCGGCAGTTCGTCGCGCAGGGTTGGGTTTCCGAAACGCTCGGTCATCTCGGCATCCCCATGATCGTCGGCAGATACAGCGACAGCGCCGGGATCAGGATCAGGATGACCAGACGCACCAGATCCGCGATCAGGAAGGGCACGATGCCGCGATAGATGGTGCCCAGCGAAGATCCCGGCAGCATCGCGTTCATCACCAGCACGTTGATGCCGATGGGCGGGGTGATCATGCCGATCTCGATCACCATGATCATGATGACGCCCCACCAGATCGGGTCATAGCCCAGCTGCAGGATGACCGGATAGACAAAGGGCAGCGTCAGCACCATGGCCGAGATGGTGTCGAAGATCGCGCCCATGATGATGTAGAAGATCATCAGGATGGCGATGATGACCAGCGGCGGCACCGGCAGCCCGCCGATCCAGTTGACCAGCGTCTCGGGCAGCAGCGACAGCGTCATGGCATAGCTGAAGATGCCCGCGCCGATCACGATGACATAGATCATCGCGGTGGTGGCGGCGGTGTCGTGCAGCGCGGCCCAGAACGAGCGCATCTTCATCTCGCCCCGGAACAGGGCAATGGCCATCGACAGCACGGCGCCCACGGCGGCGGATTCGGTGACGGTGAAGATGCCGGAATAGATGCCGCCCGCGACGACAACCGCCAGCAGCAGCACCGTCCACGCCCCGCGCAGCGCGTGCAGGCGCCCGGACCAGCTTGTCCGCTCGGCCGAGCGGCCGGATTCAGGCGACAGGCGCAGATAGGCCTGAATGGCGATGAAGTGCATCAGCACCGCGATGATCGCGGGCACGATGGCTGCGGTGAACAGCGTCAGCACGAAATTCTCGGTCAGGATGCCATACAGCACGAAGATGATCGAGGGCGGCACCAGCATCCCCAGCGTGCCGCCGGCGGCGATGCTGCCCCCGGCGAGGCGTTCCGAATAGCCGCGCTGGGTCATCTCGGGATAGGCCACCTTGGTCATGGTGGTGACGGTGGCGATGGACGAGCCACTGACCGCGCCAAAGCCCGCGCAGCCGCCGATGGTGGCCATCGCCAGACCGCCGCGCAGATGCCCGACAAAGGCGAAGGCGAGGCGATAGACGTCGCGCGCCATGCCGCCGCCGGCGGCGAAGTTGCCCATCAGGATGAACAGCGGGATCAGCGCCAGATCGGGGCTGGCAATGGCCGAGGTCGCCTCGGTCCCGATGACCGAGAAGGCGGCGTCCCAGTTGCGCAGAAAGGCGAAGGTGACGGCGCCGGCGATGGCCATCGAGACCCCGATGGGGATGTGCAGCACGATCATCAGCATCAGCGAGCCGACGCCGATCAGGCCGACCATTTCATTCGACATGGGTAAGGTCCTCGGCAGGCTTGGACTTGTTGTGGACCAGTTGCAGCAGGAACACGACGAACTGCATCGGCACGCTGATCCAGATGATGATCGCCGCCAGCCACCAGACGGGGGCGGTCGGCAGGCGCATGACATAGGTATAGTCGTTCTCGGCCGCCTTGCTGATCGCGACCTCGGTCACCTGCCAGGCCAGCACGGCCAGAAACAGCGCGGTGGCCAGCGCGGCCAGCGAATCGAGGATCCGCGAGGCGTGCCGCCCCAGCCAGGTGCCGAAGAAGTCGATGGCGACGTGTTTGCGTTGCAGCACCCCGGTGGGGAAGGTGGCCGCCACCACCAGGATGATGCTGAGACCGAACAGGTCAGGGACGAAGATCAGCGGCTTGCCGAACAGCCACCGGCTGACCACATCCGCGATGGTCAGGCCCGAAGCCAGCAGCAGGAATGCGACCCCGATGATCGCGGTCGGCTTGCTGATCGCCTCCGACCACTTCTCGACGCGCAAGAGCAGGTTATTGGACATCCTCGACCTCCCGTTTTTCCTCGTCCCCGTGCCGGATCAGCTGCCGGCGCGGAACTTCTGCAGCTTCTCGTCATAGGCCTCGATCAGGCCCGGTTCGACACGGCTGGCGACGTCTTCGCGCAGCGCCTTGGTCTTTTCCAGAAGCAGCTGGATCTGCTCCTCGGTCGCGTCGACGACGGTGTGCTTGCCGCTGGCTTCCAGCTTGGCACGGACCTCTTTGCCCTCTTCGCCGAAGAACGGGCCCTGACGGCGCATCCATTCCTCGCCGGCCTCGTCGATCAGCGCCTTGCCCTCGTCCGAGAGGCTGGCATAGGTGTCCACGTTCATCGCCAGCAGGAAGGGCAGCGAGCCCATCGGGATGTTGTAGACGTGGTTCGTCACCTCGTGGACGCGGAAGGTGTCGGCCACGGTCCAGTCGACCAGCGCCCCGTCCAGCATCCCGCGGCTGATCGCCTCGGCGACCTCGCTGGCCTTGACCGGCTGCGGGATCGCGCCCAGCGCCAGCATGGTGTCGGTCTGGGTGCCGCCGGCCACGCGCACGCGCTTGTTTTCGAAATCCGCGACCGATTCGACCGGCTTGGACGAGAACAGGATGCCCGGCTCGGCCATCCACATCGACACGATCTGGATCTGATCGTGCTGGCCCAGCTTGCCTTCCTTGTACAGCTCCCACGCCGCCTGCGTGCCTTCGGCGGCGCTGCGGGCAAAGCCGGGCAGTTCAAAGATCGCATAGTTCGGGTATTCGCCCGGCGAGCGGCCGGGGACGATCGCGACCATGTCGGCGATGCCGTCCTTGACCAGCTTGTCCTGCTGGTTCGGGTCGCGGCTGAGCGTGCCGCCGGCATAGACCTTGATCTTGAATTCGCCGTTCGCGCGCTCGTTCACCCATTCCGTCCACGGCACCAGATCGTCGACGATGAACGACGAGCTGGCGGGGATGTAGGTGGCAAAGCTCAGTTCTTTCGGCTCTGCATAGGCGGCGGTGGTGGCGATCGCAGCGCCGCCAAAGGCAAAAGCCGCGATCATGTTGGTCCAGTGGTTACCCATTCCAAGTCCTCCCTTGGGGTTCAGTTTGTCGTCGGTTCTGTCAGTGCATCGCGGTGGCGAGGTCGTCGACATCGCGTGCCGCAGCCTTGACCCTGCGGTCAAGGAAATCGATCAGGATCCTGTTGAAGCCGTCGGCATCCTCGGCCCAGCCGAAATGGCCGACATGCTCCATGCAGTGATATTCGGCGTCCGCGATCTTGCTGGCCATCTTTTCCATGACCTTGGGCGGGGCCGCCGCCAGATCGTGACCGCCCGAGATGCACAGCGTCGGCACCTCGATCATGGGCAGCACGTCGCGGCCCTCGAACTGCGTGATGGCCTGGACGGCGGCGCGGAAGGTGTCCTCGCGCATCAGGCTGACGACGCTGATGACGCGGTCGATGTCCTGACCGGCCGAGCCGGGGGCCAGCATCGCGGCGATCATCTTGGGCGCGAATTCGGGCAGGGTCATGCCATTGTCCAGCGGCGCCACGCGGGCGCGGACGAATTCCTGTTGCCAGTCGCCGTCGGACTTGCCGAAAGCCGCGCTGGTCGCCGACAACACCAGACCGTCGATCAGGTCCGGGCAATAGCTGTAGCAGCGCTGCGCGATCATCCCGCCCATGCTGTGGCCCAGCACGACGTTGCGGGCGGTGCCCTCGGCCCGGATCAGGTGTTCGGCGGCGCGGGCGGCGGCCTCGACGCTGAAATCGGCGGGCATCGGGCTGACGCCATAGCCGGGCGCGTCCCAGGCGACGACGCGGTAGCCGGCATGGGTCAGCGCCTCGATCTGGCGGAACCAGTATTCCTTGGCGCCAAAGGCGCCGTGCAGCAGAAACACGGTGATGTCGCCACTGCCGCTGACGCTGTGGTCGGGAAGTCGGATCTTGCTCATGTCGTTTCCTTTTCGGTTTCCTTGCGCGCATCCGTGGCGACCAGGTCGCGCAGCGCGCCGATATCCACCTTGCCGCCGCCGGCGCGGGGCATGTGTTCGATGACGGTCAGGTGCTGGGGCAGTTTGAAAACGGCGACATGGCAGTCATCGCGCAGATAGGCGATCAATTCGTCCAGCGTCACCGACTGGCCGGGTTTCGGCACCACCACGGCGGCGACGATCTCGGCCAGCTTGGGATCGGGACGGCCGACCACGCAGACCTCGCGCAGCTTGGGGTGGTCGATTAGCAGCCCCTCGATCTCTTCGGCCGAGATGTTCATGCCGCCGCGCACGATCATGTTCTTCAGCCGCCCGACAAAGCGGTAATAGGGCCTGCCGCCGCCGGCGTGTTCGAACAGGTCGCCGGTTCGGTAATAGCCTTCGTCGTCGAAGGCAGCGGCGGTGCGGGCCGGGTCGTTCCAGTAGCTGTCGAAGACCAGCGGGCTGCGGACGCACAACTCGCCCGGCACGCCGGGTTCGGTGATGACCTCGCCGGTGTCGGGCGAGACCAGCTTCGTCTCGACCTCGGTCGCGCAGGGCAGGGCCGAGCGGAAGCCGTTCCAGCCGTAGGCCGGGAAGAAGGCGGCGCGATCCTCGGGCGCTGCCATGTCGGCCTCGGACGAGACCAGCAGCGCGCCTTCGCTTGATCCGTAGACATTGACGATGTCGATGCCGAACCGCTCGCGGAAGGCATGCACGACCGAGGGGCTGAGCTGCGCCGAGCCCGAGGTGATGTGGTGCAGGCTGGACAGATCGACCGCCTCGCCCGCGTCGTCGCGCTGCAGGATCATCTGCAGGATCGCGGGCGGGGCGCTGGTCATTTCGGGGCGTTCGTCGCGGATCTGCTGCAGGAACACCTCCATGTCGAAGGGCTGGTGCAGGACCATGCGGCCGCCCAGTTCCAGCCAGGGCACCAGCCCGGTGGTGATGGCGCCGATGGTGTTCAGCATCCGGGGCGACATAAAACACGCGCCGTCCTGCAAGCCGCCGATATCGGCCAGAAAGCGGCGCTGGTGCATCTGGTTGCTGTGGCTGCGGCGCACCGCCTTGGGCGAGGCCTCGCTGCCCGAGGAAAACACGATCATCGCCGTGTCGTCGGGACCAAGCTGCAGCGCCGCGTCGTAACGCGCCAGCCGCTGCAATTCCGCGTCATCGGGCGCCCGCGCCGCATCGGGGTCCAGCGCGATGACGCCGTCGGGCAGGTCGGGGCCATAAGCCAGCAGGGGAATATCCTTCCCGCGCTTGGCGACCAGATCATGCAGCATCTGCAGCATCTGCATATGCGCGCACTTGCCCAGCCGGGCAAAGCCCACGATCGCGTCGGGTTCGACCACATCCATCAGCCGCGCCAGCTCGTGTTCGCGATACTGGATCGGCACCGGGGCGCAGATCGCGCCCAGACGCAGGATGGCAAGCTGCACGATGATGGTTTCGTGAACCGTGGGCGCAGGGCTCAGGACCATGCTGCCCTTGCGGACGCCCGCATCCAGCAGCGCCAGCGACAGGCGGTCCACCCGCTCGCCGACCTCGCGCCAGGTCAGGCGCTGTGCCGGGCCGTCGGTGACGCGCGCCCGGTCGGGCGGGTCGATCAGCGCGCAGCGGTCAGCCGCATCGGCGCGACGCCGCAACAAAAGCTCGCCAAGCAGCAGCGGCGTTGCGGAAACATCCTCGTGACGGGTCTGGACTGCTGAACACATGAACGGGCCCCCCTTCCCTGTAATGTCGAATCGCTTGACTACAGTAGATAGACCAATTCAGAGGTGCTTTCTACGACTATTATCATTTTTGTCGTTATATGCGCTAAAGTAAGGCAGGTTTATTCTGGCCGACATGCGGGCTTGACATTCATAGTCGAAACTTCATCTAATGAAGCAACAGCGACGATTCTTGGGGAGGGCGGCGCGTTATGCAGACTGTCATCATCGATGCGATCCGAACGCCGCGCGGCCGTGGCACCACCAGGGGCGGTGCGCTCAGCAGCCTGCGGGCGGCCGACCTGCTGGCCGGGCTTTACCGCGAAATTGCCGCCCGTCATCCGGGGGTCGAGGCGCTGGTCGGCGATGCGCTGATCGGCTGCGTCACCCAGACCGGGGATCAGGGCTCGAACATCGGCAAGGTCGCGGCCTTGCGGGCGAACTGGCCGGACGAGGTGCCCGCCGCCACCATCAACCGCTTCTGCGCCTCGGGCCTGTCGGCGGTCAATGCGGCGGCTGCGCAGGCGCAGGTCAATGACAGCGTCGTGCTGGGCGGCGGGGTCGAGATGATGTCCCGCACCCCGATGTTTTCCGACAATGGGGTGCTGTTCGCGGATAAGGATGTCGCGCGGTCGGCGCGGTCCGTTCATCCGGTGCTGGGCGCCGATCTGGTCGCCACGCAGCACGACATCAGCCGCGCCGATTGCGACGCCTATGCCGCGCTGTCGCAACAGCGGGCCGAGGCGGCGCGGGCGCGCGGGGCCTTCACCTCGATCATCCCGGTCCGCGATGCCAGCGGTGCGGTGCTGCTGGATCAGGACGAAACCATCCGCAGCGGCGTGACGGCGGAAAGCCTGTCCGGGCTGGACCCGGTCTTTGAAAAGGTCGGTGACGCATCGGACGTGGCAGCCCTGCTGAGCGGGTTTCCCGATCTGCACCGGATCGTGCATGTCCACCATGCCGGCAACGCCCCGGCCATGGCCGATGGCGCGGCGCTGGTGCTGATGGCGGGCGAAGATGCTGCGAAGCGTCACGGGCTGACCCCGCGCGCCCGCATCCTCGCCACCGCCGAGGCGAATGTCGCCATCACCCAGACCGGCGCCGTGGATGCCAGCCGCCTTGCCCTGCAGCGCGCCGGGCTAAGCGCCGACGATATCGACCTGTGGGAGGTGCGCGACAGCTTTGCCGCCGTCACCCTGCACTATATCCGCGCCTTCGATCTTTCCTTGGACAAATTCAACGTCAACGGAAGCTCGATCGCGCTTGGCCATCCGATGGGGGCGACCGGCGCGATGCTGGTCGGCACCCTGCTGGACGAAATGGACGCCCGCGATCTGCGCTATGGACTGGTCGCAATCGCGGGGGCAGCCGGGGTCGCCTCGGCTGCCGTGATCGAACGTATCCCAACTTGAAACCGAACCCGCCCCAAGGGCGCGTCTTCCAGTAGCAGGAGAATACCATGCTCCATATCTTCGATCACGGTCATTCGACCGTGAAATTCCCGAACGACAACCCCTATCTGAACGGGCCGCACAAGCCCATCGACCTGGAATACACCGCAAAGGGCCCCGAGCTCGAGGTGGTGGGCGAGATCCCCAAGGATCTGCAGGGCATGTATGTCCGCAACGGCCACAACCAGATCCACGAACCCATCGGCCGCTATCACCCCTTTGACGGCGACAGTATGCTGCATGCCGTCTGGTTCAACGAGGGCAAGGTCGAATACCGCAACCGCTTCACCATGACCACGGGCCTGCTCGCCGAACGCGCCGCCGGCAAGTCGCTGTGGCCCGGCATCATCGAGCCGCGCAAGGCGGTCCGTCGCGGCTGGGGCAGCATCGGCAAGATGAAGGACAATGCCGGCACCGACGTCATCGTCCATGGCGGCAAGATCATCGTCGCCATGTCGCAATGTTCCGAGCCCTACCGGCTGGACACGCGCACGCTGGAAACGCTGGGACCGGACGAGAACTGGGCGCAGGCGCTTGGCGACCGCGGCATCTGCTCGCACTTCAAGGTGGACGAGCACAGCGGCCACATGATGTTCTTCAACTTCGCCGAAGAGCCGCCCTTCATGAATTACGGCGTCGTCGATGCCGAGAACAACCTTGTCCACTATGTTCCCATCGACCTGCCCGGCCCGCGCTGGCCGCATGACATGGGCATGACCGAGAATTACTGCGTGCTGCACGACCTGCCGCTGTATTTCGACCACGAGGGGCTGAAGCAGGGCAAGCATCGGCTGGGCTTCCACCGCGACGTGCCCTCGCGCTTCGGGGTGATCCCGCGCTTTGGCACCAATGAGGACGTGAAGTGGTTCGAGGCCGAACCCTGCTATATGCTGCACCTGTCCAACACCTATGAGGATGGCGACGAGATCGTCATGGACGGCTGCATCATCGGCAACCCGATCCCCGACATGTCCGACCTGCCGAAAGAGGGCTACGAGCGTCTGAACCGGATGCTGGACATGCACACGACCGAAACCCGGATGCATCGCTGGCGCTTCAACATGCGCACCGGCGAGACGAAGGAAGAGCGGCTGGACGACACCATCACCGAGTTTCCGATGATCAACGGCCTGCATAACGGCCGCGACTATCGCTACAGCTACAACGCGCTGCCGCAGCCGGGGTCGTGGTTGCTGGACGGGCTGAAGAAATACGACGTCAAAACCGGCCAGACCCAGACCTTCATGATGCCCAAGGGCGAGTTCGTCAGCGAGGCGCCCTTTGCCCCGCGCCTGAACTCGAAATCCGAGGATGACGGCTACGTCGTGACCTTCGTGACCAATGTGAACACCGGCAAGGGCGAATGTGTGCTGTTCGATGCCGCCAATATCGACAAGGGGCCGATCTGCCGGATCATCATGCCCTATCACATCCCGACCGGCGCCCATGCCTTCTGGGCCGGTCCGCACATGCTGTATGAAAACGGCGTCAGCCTGGCGGACTGATCCGGCAGGGTGAACCTGCCCCGCCGCCGCAAGGTGGCGGGGCATCCAGCGATTGACGGGTGCGCCCGTCCTCCCCCGAGAGGCTTGCACAGATGACCGCAGCATCCGCGATCGAGGTGCGCAACCCCCGCACTGGCGCGCGCGATTACAGTTTCCTGCCCGATACGCCGGCAGACGTGGCGGCGGTGGCTGAACGGCTGCGCGCCGCGCAACCGGCTTGGGAACAGGCCGGCGTGGCGCATCGCGCCGCAGTTCTGACGCAGTTGACCGACGCCATCCAGCGTCACCGCGACGCGCTGCACCGGGCCGTCGAGACCGACACCGGGCGGCGCTTCGAAACCGGGATCGAGCTGTCCGCCGTCGGCTTCTGGGTCGAGCGCTGGTCGCGCATCGCGGCCGAGACCTTTGCCGAGGAACTGCACGACACCGAATTTCCCGGCATCGCGTCGCAGGCCGGCTATCTGGCCTATCCGCTGGTCGGGGTGATCAGCCCGTGGAATTTCCCGCTCGCGCTGTCGCTGATGGACGCGGTCCCGGCGCTGCTGGCCGGGGCGGCGGTGATGGTCAAACCGTCCGAGGTGACGCCGCGCTTTATCGACGTCATGGATCGCATCCTGGACGAGGTGCCGGACCTGCGCGATGTGCTGGCCTATCTGCGCCGCGCGGGCGATATCGGTGCGGCGGTGGTCGAGCAGAGCGATCTGGTCTGCTTCACCGGCTCGACCGCGACCGGGCGCAAGGTCGTCGTGCAGGCGGCGCAGCGATTCATCCCCTGCTTTACCGAGCTTGGCGGCAAGGACCCGGCGGTGATCCTGCCCGGCGCCGATCTGGACCGCGCCGCGACCGCCATCGCCAATGGCGCGACGCTTGGCAGCGGCCAACAATGCTATTCGATCGAGCGGATCTATGTCCCCCGCGCCGACCGCGACGGCTTTCTGGATCTGCTGCTGGACAAGGTGGGCAAGCTGCGGCTGAGCCACCCCGATCCGGCCAAGGGCGAGATCGGGCCGCTGACCTTCGCCCCGCAGGCCGAGATCATCGAACGGCATCTGCAGGATGCGGTGGAGAAGGGCGCCACCATCCTCTGCGGCGGGCGGATCATCGACCGCGACGGCGCGAAATGGTGCCCGCCCACGGTGCTGGCCGATGTCACCCATGACATGCTGGTGATGCGCGAGGAAACCTTTGGCCCGGTGCTGCCGGTCATGGCCTATGACAGCGTCGATCAGGCGGTCACGCTGGCCAATGATTCGACCTATGGCCTGAGCGGTGCCGTGTTCGGGCCGGAAGCCGAGGCGATTGCCGTGGCGCGGCGGCTGTGGGTCGGCGGTATCTCGATCAACGATGCCGGGATCGCGCCGATGCTGATGGGCGACAGGCTGGTGGCGGAAAAGACCGCGTTCCGCGGCTCTGGCCTTGGCGGGTCGCGGCTGGGGCGCGACGCGCTCAAGAGGTTTCTGCGCAAGCAGGCGATCCTGGTGAACCGCAATCCGGGCGCCTCGCCCTGGTGGTTCGAAACCTTGCAGAAGGAAGACTGACGATGGATTTCAGCAACCGGATCGTTCTGGTGACGGGCAGTGCCTCGGGGATCGGGCGCGCCATCGCCCATCGTTTCGCCGAGGCCGGGGCGCAGCTGGTGCTGCATGGGCTGAACCAGCAGGACGCGACCGAGACGGTGGCCCGCGAGTTGCAGGACAAGGGCGCCAGGACGCTGCAGACCGATGGCGATCTGACCGACCCCGAGGTGGTGCGCGCCATCGCCGCGCAGATACAGGACCATGCCGGGCGGCTGGATGTGCTGGTCAACTGCGCCGGGGCCTCGCCGTTGAAGAACCGGCTGGAGGACATGCCGCTGGCCGACTGGAACCGCGTCATCGCGATCAACCTGACCTCGCAGATGCTGATGTGTCAGGCCGCGCTGCCGCTGCTGCGCAAATCCGACGCGCCCGCCATCGTCAATATCAGCTCATCCGTGACGCGGGTCGGCGGGGTGCCTGGCGGCATCGCCTATACCGCTGCCAAGGGCGGCGTCGATGCCTTTAACCGCGCGCTGGCCCGCGAGCTCGCGCCCGAGGGCATCCGCGTCAATGCGGTGGCACCGGGGCTGGTCGAATCCGATTTCCACCCGTTTTCGGCCAAGGCGAATTATACCTCGGTCGTCGATCTGATCCCCATGGGCCGGATCGGAGAGCCTGCCGATCTGGCCGGGCCGGTGGTGTTTCTGGCCTCGAAAGACGCGGGCTGGGTCACGGGCGAGATCGTCGAGGCGACCGGCGGGATGCGGCTGTCGGTCTAGGGCAGAGGTCGCGACCGCCGGTCCAAAACCCGTCACCAGCCCGTGTCGAGGATATCCAGATCGGCACGGCGGATGCGCTCGCCACAGGCCGAGCAGCGATAGAGCGGCGTGTATTCATGGCCGCAATCGCGGTGGTGGAACACCAGCGGCACGCCGCTGGGATCGTCGCGCCACTTGTCGCCCCATTTTGCCATCATCGCGATATAGGGAAACAGGTCCAAGCCCTTGCGGGTCAGGTGAAACGCCTCGTAGCGTTCGCTGTCGTCGATGGTGCGGCGGGCCAGCACGCCGATCTCGATCAGCTCTTTCAGCCGCATGGACAGCACCAGCGGCGGAATGCGCAGATAGGCGACAAGATCGTTGAACCGGCGGCCGCCGCGAAAGGCGCTGGCGACGATGGCCGGCGCCCACATGTCGCCGAACAGGGTCAGCGCCTCTTCCGAACCCAGCGCGTCCTGCCCGTGGCGGATGGCGGAATTGGCGCGGCGGCGGGAATGCGGTTCGATCCGCGGCTCCAGCCCCTCGCCGGGGCCGGGTTCGGCATAGGTGTTGAACGGCGTCAGCGGCTGCGCGCAGACATTGCAGCTAAGGATGACGTCGCATCTTTCGCCGCACAGCCGATGGCGGAACCACAGCCCGTCATCGCTTTGCGGCCAGTACCAGCGGCGCGACCAGCGGACCATGGCGACCAGCGTCTCCCACAGGTCCAGCCCGGCCTCGTCCAGATAATACTCCATCCGCTTGCCGCCCTTGCTGACCGGCGATTTGCGGAAGACGCGGGCCTCGACCAGCCGGTCCAGCCGGTTGGTCAGCACCGCCTTGGGGATGCCCAGATCGTTCTGCCAGTCCGAGAAACGCCGCGTGCCCTTGAAGGCCGCGCGCAGGATCAGCAGCGTCCAGGTGTCGCCGACCACCGCCAGCGCCCGCACCACCGAGAACCGCGCGACCAGCGTGCTGTCGTCGTCAAACTCGTGCGCGGCCTGATCCATCACGTCCCTTTCCTGCGCTGCTCGATCTGTGGGCCTCGATCATTCGGCGTCGATCATCCAGCGCGTCAGCATCTGTTTCTGCTCCTCCGACAGCGGCACCGCGCTGCGCAACCCCTCGTCGATCAAGACCTGCGTGCAGCGGCCGCGGGCGATCAACTGCCCGTCCAGCACGATCTGCTGCTGGAAATCAAAGCTGCTGCGCCCGATCCGCGAGATCCCCAGCGAGACCTCGACCGTGCCCGGCCAGCGCATCTCGCGCAGAAAGTCGATGGTCAGCGTCGCCAGCACGGCGGTCTGGCCCTGGGCCTCGCGGAATCCGCCGGGCTCGCACTGGAAGGCCACGCGGTTCTGTTCCAGCAGCGTCGCATAGACCGAGTTGTTGATATGCCCCAGCGGGTCCATGTCGCGAAAGCGCAGCGCCTCATGCGTCAGGAAGGGCAGCGGGCTTGGCTGGTCGGATCGTTCGGGCATGGGGGACCTTGGCTGTGGAAACGGGCGGGTCGGGTCCGCCATTCTGTCTTAGTCCGTCGCGGCCTCGGCCCGCAACAGCGCCCGGATCGCGTGGATATCGGTCTTGCCGCTGGCCATGGTCGGCAGCGCGTCGAGGGTTTTCAGATATTCCGGCAGCTTGAAGACCGCGACCTTGCGGACATCGCGCAGATGCCGGTTCAGCTCGTCCAGCGTCAACTGGTGGCCGGGGCGCAGGACCACCGCCAGCCCGACCTTTTCGCCCAGCTTGGCGTCCGGCACCGCGACGGCCACCGCCTCGGCCACGGCGGGGTGGGTGGCGGCGAGGTTCTGGATTTCCTCGGCCGAGATGTTCAGCCCGCCGCGCAGGATGATGTTCTTGAGCCGCCCGGCAAAGCTGAGATACTGCCCCTGATCGCCCGAGAAGGTGAACAGATCGCCGGTGCGGAACCAGCCCTCGTCGTCGAAGGACTCGCGGGTCAGATCCGCATCGTCCCAATAGCCTGCCAGCATCCCCGGCCCCTTCAGGCGCAGTTCGCCCACCTGATCGGGGGCGGTGATTTCCTCGCCCGTCGAGGGATCGACGATGCGGGTCTGGGTACCGGTCAGCGCCGGCAGGCAGGATCCGGGCTGACCCTTGGCATGGCTCATGAAGCAATGGGCGCGGGTCTCTTCGTCGGGGATGTCCTTGTCGGACGAGATCAGCATCGCGCCCTCGCTGGACCCATAGACGTTGACCAGCCTGATGCCGAAGCGCTCGCGGAACTCGCGGAACAGCGCGGGATTCAGCTGCGCGGAACCCGAGGTGATGTATTTCAGCCCGTCCAGATCCAGCGTCTCGCCCTCTTCGATGCGGCGCAGGATCATGTTGAGGATGGCGGGCGGGCAGCTTGTGACCTGCGGCCGCTCTTGCGCGATCTGGCGCAGGAAGACCTCGATATCAAACGGGTGGTGCAGGACCATCCGCGCCGCCAGATGCAGCCACGAGGCGAGCCCGTTGGCCAGCGAACCGACCGTGTTCAGCATCCGGGGCGACAGGAAACAGCCGCCCATCGGCAGGTCGGCCACGTCCTGCAGAAAGCTGGATGTGGTCAGGGTCTGGGCGTGGGTGCGGGCAATCGCCTTGGGCCGCGCCGAGGTGCCAGAGGTAAAGACCAGAAAGGCCGGATCGTCGGGCTGCGGATCGACGGCCTCGCGGATGGCGTCCAGTTCGGCCTGTTCGGCGTCGCTCAGCGGCGTGTCATTGTCCAGCGGGATCACGCCGTCGGGCAGATCGGCGCCAAAGGCGAGGACGGCGGCTTGCGCGCCGCTTCGGTCGGCGACCTCGGCCAGCATCCTGGCATTGGCGTGCTTGCCCAGCCGCGCATAGCCGATCAGCGCCTTGGGCGAGAGCCGCGCGATCAGCGCCTCGACCTCGTTCTCGCGATACTGGACGGGGATCGAGGCGACCAGCGCGCCCAGCTCGATGCAGGCCAGCTGCGCGACCAGCGTTTCGTGCAGCGTGGGCGCCACCAGCAGCGCCACATCGCCCTTGCCCAGCCCGGCACGCGACAGCGTCAGCGCAACGCGGTCGACGCGGGCGCCGAACTCGGCCCAGGTCAGGCGCTTGGCCTCGCCATCGGCGATGCGGGCGCGGTCGATCGGGTCCACCAGACACTCGTTATCGGCATAGTCGCGGCGATTGCGGGCCAAGAGGTCCTGCAGGACCAGGATCTGTCTTGAATCGTCCAAGGCGTTCACCTTTTCGCTACCAGATGATTCGTTTCTAGTTCATTAGACAGACTGAAACAATGGGAATGTTGACTGGCGGCGCTGGGGCGGCGGGTTCCGGCGATGCCGGAGGACAGCGGGTCAGGGGGCGAGGATGAGGCCTTTAGCCGCTGCATGGCAGGGGCTAGAGTGGAGATGTCCCCACCCGCGCCGACCGGTAGCCGCCTCGGCCACGCCTCATCCCTGAAATTCCGCCCCCTTGCTTAAAGGTTCGTTATCTGTATCATGGGCTGCGAAAAGCACGGATACGGGGAGGGTCTTCGATGCTTGCTTCACCGAATCGCTTCCTGGACCGCAAGGCCCGCGCCCGGCGCGGGCCTGATGCTGCCGCATTCAGAACCGGGGCCGCTGGCGGTCCCTTTCACCGTCTCTGCCTGAAAGAGGATGCCATCACATGATTTACGCGTTCGTCATCTGGATCATTTTCGCCGTCACCTGGCGGCTGGTCATGCCGCCCGAGGCGCGCGGCCGCAACTGGAGCTATGCCCACATGCTCGTCCCCGGCATCGGGTTGCTGGTCTACAGCCTCGCGCCGCCCGGACTGGCCCAGCCGGTGGGCGTCTGGCTGTGGGGCGGCGTCGCCATGTTCTTTCTGGGCGCCATCGGGTGGAGCATCGGCATGGCGATGCGCAACCACAGCATCATGGACGTGGTCTATCCCTGCATCAGCCTGGGCATCGCGCTGACCATGGTCCTGCTGGCCGCGCCGCAGATGACCATGCGGCTGATCGTCGTGCTGGGGCTGATGGTGGTGTGGATGCTGCGCATGGTCCTGCACGCCTTCGGCACCAATTTCGACACCGAGCAGCAGCCCTACGCCGCCCATCGCAAGCGCTTCGGCTCGCGCTGGCCGGCTTGGAGCTTTTTCGCCGTCTACATGCTGCAGGGCATCCTGATCTGGATCTGGTGCATGCCCTTCGCCTTTACCGCCGTCGCCGGCGACGTCACGATGCAGTGGACGGACTGGCTGGGCGTGGCCGTGTGGCTGGTCGGGTTCATCTTCCTCGTCGTGTCGGATTCGCAGATGAACGCCTTCAAGGCCGATCCGGCCAACAAGGGCGGGATCATGGATCGCGGCCTGTGGTCGCTGAGCCGTCACCCCAACTATTTCGGCGAATCGCTGGTCTGGTTCGGCTATTTCATGTTCGCGCTGGCGCATCCCTGGGGCTGGGTCAGCATCATCGGCCCGATCTACACCACCTGGTTCATGGGCTGGGGTTCCGCCACGCCCGGCAATGAGCGGCACATGCGCAAGACCCGTGGCGAGGCCTGGGACGACTATGTCCGCCGCGTGCCAATGTTCTTCCCGCGCCTGACGCCGCGTCGCAACGGGGGGCAGTCGTGATGACCAGCGCAGCACAAGATCGCCCCGACCTGTCCGGCCGCGTCGCCATCGTCACCGGCGCCGGCAAGGGGCTGGGCCGGACCTATGCGCTGGAACTGGCGCGCGCCGGGGCCGCGGTGGTGGTCAACAACCGCCGCCACCCCGGCGAGGCGGATGAGGACACCTCGGCCGCCAGGACCGTGGCCGAGATCGAGGCCGCGGGCGGCCGCGCCGTCGCCGACTGGTCGGCGGTGCAGGACCCCGACAGCGGCACCAGCATGGTCTCGCGCGCGATGGAGGCCTTTGGGCGGCTGGATATCGTGGTCGCCAACGCCGCCGCACCGCAGGCGCGCAGCTTTCACAAGCTGACCCTCGACGAATTCCGCAGCGTGTTCGATGTGGGCTTTCTGGGCACGCTGCATCTGATGCACGCCGCCTGGCCGATCCTGCGCGAGCAGGGCTATGGCCGCGTCATCATGACCAGCTCCAGCGCCGGACGTTACGGCCAGCACGGGATGAGCGCCTATGGCGCCTCGAAAAGCGCGGTGGACAGTCTGGTCCGCACGCTGGCGGCGGAAGGCGGCAGCAAGGGCATCTGCGTGAACGGCGTTTCGCCCTATGCGGCGACGCCGATGACCGCGGGGCATATCGAGGGCGCGATGGCCGAGGCGTTCGTGCCCGAGCGCGTGGCGCCGCTGGTCTTGTGGCTGGCCAGCGAAGGCTGTTCCGTCAATGGCAGCATTCTGGTCGCGGGCGGCGGGCGTTTCCGCATGGTCGAGACGGCCGAGACGGTGAGCCTGGCGCGCGAGAACGGCTTTGACGCGATGATCGAGCAGTTGAAGGACGCGCCGCGCAAGGCCCATCCCAGCTCGAACCGGGCCTTCGACACGCTGCTGGTCGAATGTGGGTTCGAACCGCGGACCCCCGCCTGACACGCTAGCCCCGCTTGGCAGACCATGCCCCGTCCCCGTTCCTCGGGGCGGGGCATTGCGTTTCCGCCCCGTGCGAAACCGGGCTGGTCAGGTGGGCGTTTCCGCATGAGACTGGCAAGGGATCGCGAAAGGGGACGGGTATGGACAAGGCACCTTGGATCGGGCTGATCGGCCTTGGAACGATGGGCGCGGCGCTGGCGCTGAACATGGCCGAAAAGGGCTGGCCGGTCGCGGTCCATAATCGCACCGAATCCGTCACGCAGCAGTTCCTGAAGACCGCCGGCCCGCTCGCGTCGAAGCTGACCGGCGCGCCGACGCTGCAGGCGCTTGTGGACGCGCTGACGCCGCCCCGCGCGATCATCCTGATGGTGCCGGCGGGCGAGGTGGTGGACCAGCAGATCGCCGCCCTCGCGCCGCTGCTGGACCCCGGCGACCTGATCATCGACGCGGGCAACGCCAACTATCTGGACACCGAGCGGCGCTTTCACGACAGCCGTGGCGCGGGTTACGACTTCATGGGCATCGGCGTTTCGGGCGGGGAAGAGGGCGCGCGGCACGGCCCCTCGATCATGGCGGGTGGCGAGGCGCGGCAATGGCAGCGCGTCGGCCCCCTGCTGCGCAGCATCGCGGCGCGGTTTCAGGACGAGCCCTGCGCGGCGCTGCTGGGACCGGGCGGGGCCGGGCATTTCGTCAAGATGGTGCATAACGGCATCGAATATGCCGACATGCAGATGATCGCCGAAACCTATGCCATCATGCGCGACGGGCTGGGGCTGGACGCGCCCCGGATCGCCGACATCTTCGCCGGATGGAACGGCGGTCCGCTGGAATCCTATCTAATCGAGATCTCGGCCGAGGTGCTGCGTGCCGTCGATCCGCTGACCGGCCAGCCGATGCCGGACGTCATTCTGGACGTGGCCGGGCAGAAGGGCACCGGCCGCTGGACCGCGATCGAGGCGCAAAAGCTGGGCGTCGCCATCCCGGTGATCGAGGCCGCCGTCGCCGCCCGCAACATCTCGGCCCGGCCAGAGGCGCGGGCGCGGGGGGCGCAGACCTTCGGCGCGCTGCCGCAGCGCCTGCCGCCCGACGCGCTGCCCGCCGCCGATCTGGAACAGGCGCTGATCGCGGGCAAGATCCTCTGCTATGCGCAGGGGTTCGAGATGATGACCGCCTCCTCGACCGAGTTCGGCTGGAATCTGCCGCTGCCGGTGATCGCGGAAATCTGGCGGGCCGGGTGCATCATCCGCTCGGCCATGCTCAACGACATGGCCGAGGCGCTGCGGAATTCGCCCGACGATGATCTGATCTTTGCGCCATTCTTCAGCGCCAAGCTGATCCATGCCGAACCGGCGCTGCGGCGGGTGGTGGCGGCGGCCATGCAGGCAGGCATCGCGGTGCCGGCGCTGTCGGCGGGGCTGTCATGGTTCGATGCGATGCGGACGCCGCGCGGCTCGGCCAATCTGATACAGGCGCAGCGCGATTTCTTTGGCGCGCATGGCTTTGTGCGGATCGACGGGCAGGACGTGCCGCACGGCCCCTGGGGCGCCGGTTAGCGAAAAGGGCGCCACCGGGGCGCCCTTTGCTGTCGTGACTTGCCCGCCTTAGTTGCGGGCCTTGTCGACCATCTTGCCCTTCGAGATCCACGGCATCATCTCGCGCAGCTTGGCGCCGACCTGCTCGATCTGGTGCTCGTCATTGATCCGGCGCGTGGCCTTGAACGACGGCTGGCCGACGGCGTTTTCCTGCATGAAGTCGCGGACGAACTTGCCGGTCTGGATGTCGCGCAGCACGTCCTTCATCCGGGCCTTGGTCTCGTCATAGGGCAGGATGCGCGGGCCGCTGACATATTCGCCATATTCGGCGGTGTTGCTGATCGAGTAGTTCATGTTGGCGATGCCGCCCTCATAGATCAGGTCGACGATCAGCTTGACCTCGTGCAGGCACTCGAAATAGGCCATTTCCGGCTCGTATCCGGCCTCGACCAGGGTTTCGAAGCCCATGCGGATCAGTTCCACCAGACCGCCGCACAGCACCGCCTGCTCGCCGAACAGGTCGGTTTCACATTCCTCGCGGAAATTGGTCTCGATGATGCCCGAACGCCCGCCACCGATGGCCGAGCAATAGGACAGCGCCAGATCCATCGCCTTGCCCGATGCGTCCTGATGGACCGCGACCAGACAGGGGACGCCGCCGCCCTTGACGTATTCGCCGCGCACCGTGTGGCCGGGGCCTTTGGGGGCCATCATGATGACGTCGACGCCGGGTTTCGGCTCGATCAGCCCGAAATGCACGTTCAGCCCATGTGCAAAGGCAATCGCGGCGCCTTCGCGCAGATTGTCATGGACGTATTTCTTGTAGGTCTCGGCCTGAAGCTCGTCGGGCATGGTGAACATGATCAGGTCGGCCCATTTCGCCGCCTCGGCAATGCCCATGACCTGCAAGCCTTCGCCCTCGGCCTTGGCTTTCGAGGAAGACCCCTCGCGCAGCGCCACGACCACGTTCTTGGCGCCGGAATCGCGCAGGTTCAGCGCATGGGCGTGGCCCTGGCTGCCATAGCCCAGAATCGCGATCTTCTTGTCCTTGATCAGGTTCACATCGGCGTCGCGGTCGTAATAAACGCGCATGTCATCGTCCTTTCCGTTGGTGTTGAGGATGTGTAGGCCGGATCGGACTTGATTTCCGTTCATTCTTCGCAGAAAGCAGGCGTCAGACGGAATAATCATGCCGGGTTCCAGCCCAACATCGATAGATCATGCCCGACGCCACCGACCGCCGCATCCTGCGCCAGTATCTCGCCGATCCCGACCAGCCGATGACGGAACTGGCCGAGCGTGCGGGCGTGACGCAGGCGACTTTGTGGCGCCGGCTGGACAAGATGCGGCAAAGCGGGGTGATCCGGGGCCAGACCGTGCAGATCGACTGGCGGCGCATGGGGTATGAGGTCGAGGTCAGCCTGCGCTTTACCCTCGACAAGTCCAGCCCGCGCGCGTTCGACGATTTCACCGAGGCCGCCCGCGAAGTGCCCGAGGTGATCGAGATCCAGACCTTTCTGGGCAGCGTCGATTTTCGCCTGTCGGTCATCGCCCGCGACATGGCGCATTGGCAGCAGATCTATCGCAGCCGCATCCTGACCCTGCCCCATGTCGAAACCAGCGACGCGCTGATGCTTGTGACGACGGTCAAGCACAGCGACGCCCTGCCGCTATGACGCCGGACGCGACCGATCTGGCGATCCTGCGCCTGCTGTCGCGGGACGCAACCCTTGGCGCGGCGGGGGTGGGTCGGGCGCTGGGGCTGACCCAGCCGGCGATCTGGCGGCGCATAAGGCGGATGCAGGATCACGGCATCATCGCCGGGCAGCGGGTGCAGATCGACACCGCCGCGCTGGGTTTCGGGGTGACGGTGTTTCTGGGCATCCGGCTGGCGACCAAGGGGCGCACCAGCCTTGACGAGTTCGAACGCGCCGTGACCGCCATCCCCGAGGTTCAGACCGTCCAGCATGTGCTGGGGCAGTTCGACTATCGGCTGCGCATCCTTGCCCGCGACATCGCGGATTTCGAACGCATCCTGCGGCGCCGGATCATGACCCTGCCCGGCATCGGCCAGGTCGAGGCGAATGTGCTGCTGTCCGAGGAACGCCGGCCCGGCCCGCTGGGCAGCGACACCGAGCCGCCACCAGCCTGATCAGAACAGCGCCAGTTGTTGCCCCGGCGCGGGCGGCGGCGCAAAGCGCGAGCAGTCGAGTTTGGGCGTCACCTCGGAATAGCCGAGCCGCTTCTTGGCGAGGCGGAAGCGTTGCAGCATCAGCTCGGCCTCGATCCCCTCGCCGCGCATCCGGTGGCCAAAGCGCGAATCATTGTCCTTGCCGCCGCGCATGGCCTGGATCCGGTTCATCACATGGGCCGCCGCGTCGGACCGGTGGCGGTGCAGCCAGTCGCGAAACAGCGGTGCGACCTCAAGCGGCAGGCGCAGGGGAATGGTGCTGGCATGGGTCGCGCCGGCCTCGCGGGCGGCGGTCAGGATGCGCTCGATTTCTGGCTCGGTCAGGACGGGGATGACCGGCGCGACCATGACGCGCACCGGCACGCCCGCGCCCGCCAGTTCGCGGATCATCCGCAGCCGCGTGGCGGGGGTGGGGGCGCGGGGCTCCATCGCGCGGGCCAGATCGGCGTCGAGCGTGGTGATCGACACGCCCGCATGCAGCAACTGGCGCGAGGCCATGTCCGCCAGCAGCGGCAGGTCCCGCAGCACGGTCTGGCCGCGCGTCACCAGACTGGCGGGGTGGTTCCAGTCCAGCAGGACGCGCCACAGGGCGGGCATGATCGCGCGCTTCGCCTCGATCGGCTGATAGGGGTCGGTGTTGGTCCCGAAGGCAATGGGGGCCACGCGATAGGAGGGGCGCGCGATCTCGGCCGCCAGCAGCTCTGCCGTATGCGTCTTGGCGGTGATTCGCGTCTCGAAATCGAGGCCCGGCGACATCCCCCAAAAGGCGTGGCTGGGCCGGGCAAAGCAATAGATGCAGCCATGCTCGCAACCGCGATAGGGGTTGATCGAGCGGTCGAAGGGCACATCGGGCGAGCGGTTGCGGGCGATGATGCTGCGGGGGCGCTCCTCGGTCACCTCGGTCCGCAGCAGGCCGGTTTCCTCGGGGATGTCCCAGCCGTCATGCTCGCGCTCGGTCGAGAGGCGGTCAAAGCGGTTGGCCGGGCGCGTATCGGCGCCGCGGGCCTTCAGCGTTTCGTCGGGATTGCGGGGTGGCAGCATGGGGGAAGGCTAGAACAGACAGCGAACAATGTCCATCCCGCCGCCGTCACGCCGCCGTCCTGTCGCAGCCCCTTTCCAATCCCGCAGCCAAACCCCATATTGGCAAGACAAGGAGGGTGCCCATGCCACTTCCACATTTCCTGCTGATGCTCGCGGCCGTGATTCTTGCGGCGGCGACGACGATCTGGGTCAGCCTGGCCAATGGCGTGTCCGTGGTCGCGGTGGCGCTTGTCGCGCTGATCGGGGCCGGGGTCGCGCATCTGGCCTGGACCGACGATCAGCCGCATTAGGCCCGCCTAGCTTTCCAGCTCGGCATCCCAATACAGAAAATCCAGCCATGTTTTGTGCAGGTGATTCGGCGGAAAGCGCCGGCCCACGCTGTGCATGTGTTCCGAGTTCGGTATCACCGGCTTGCGGCGCAGCTTCATCCCGGAATGACGCAGCGAGCGGTTGGCCTTGCGCAGATTGCACGGCGCGCAGGCCGCGACGACGTTTTCCCAGCTGGTCGCCCCGCCCCGGCTGCGCGGCACGATGTGGTCGAAGGTCAGTTCCCCGCGAGAGCCGCAATACTGACACTCGAACCCGTCGCGCAGGAACAGGTTGAAGCGGGTGAAGGCCACCCGCTTGCGCGGCTTGATATAGTCGCGCAGCACCACGACGGACGGGATGCGCATGGCGTGGCTGGGGCTGCGCACGACCTCGTCATATTCCGCGATGATGCTGACTCGGTCCAGAAACACCGCCTTGACCGCCTCGGGCCAGGACCAGAGCGACAGCGGGTAATAGGACAATGGCCTGTAATCCGCATTCAGCACAAGCGCGGGACAATATCCGAGGGCAGAGGATTGGCGCAGCAATTGCGACTGAAACTCTGCCGGGTGGTGGTCGTCGAGCATTCGCAACCCCGTCAGTCCGGCCTGTGCCGGCAAAACCGACTATAGATAGCCAGAAGCCTCGCACAAGCGGGGGATTGCAGTTTTTTGGGCGGGGTCAGCGGTCGGGCCGTTGGCGGCTGTCAGCGGTCAGCCGCCCGACCCCCGTCACATATCCAGCCGGTCGCGCAGAAAGTTCAGCGCCACGCCCAGACCGTCGGGCGCGATGCCGTGGCCGGTGCCCTTCATGACATGGGTCAGCACGGTAAAGCCCGCGGCGCTCAGCGCATCGGCGGCGACGGCCAGATCGGCAAAGGGCACCATCGGGTCCTGATCGCCATGGGCCAGCAGCACCGGCGGGCGGCTGACCGCCTCGGTCGCGATGGTGTCGGGCGACAGCAGCCGGCCCGAAAAGCCCACGATCCCGGCGACGGGCTGCGGGCGGCGCGGGAAGACATGCAGCGCCATCATCGTGCCCTGCGAAAAGCCGACGATCGCCAGCCGGTCCGGGGTCAGCGATTCGTCGGCCAGCACCTTGTCGACGAACGCATTGATGTCCGCGATGGATTTCGTCATCGACTCGCGGGCCTGCGCCTCGGTCGAGCCGTCCAGCCACGGGATCGGAAACCACTGGAAGCCAAAGGGGTTGTTGGCGCATTTCTCGGGCGCGTCGGGGGCATAAAAGGCGGTGTCGGGCAGATGCGGCGACAGCACATCGGCCAGCCCCAGCAGGTCGGTGCCGTCGGCGCCATAGCCATGCAGGAAGATGATGGCTTGGCGGGCCTTGGCCGGTCCCTTGCGGTCGGATTTCAGGGCGCGAGGCATCGTCATCTCCTTGCTGAACGGGGGGTGGTCGGATCGGGCGCCGCGGGGCCAAGGGCACAGGCCCGCCCCGGCGCGGCGGTCAGAGGATCTCGACCGCGTATTTCTCGATCACGGTGTTGGCCAGCAGGGTCTCGCACATGCGGGTGACCTCGGTCCGGGCGGCATCGGCGTCGGTGGCGGTCAGGTCCAGCTCGATCACCTTGCCCTGCCGCACCCCGTCTACGCCCTTGTGGCCAAGGCCGGCAAGCGCGTGGCGGATCGCCTCGCCCTGGGGGTCGAGGACACCGTCCTTCAGCATGATGGTCACGCGGGCTTTCATCTCTGGCACCTTAGTTGATCAGCGTGGGCTTGTTCATCGGGGTCGCGTTGGTGGGCATCAGCCCCAGCCGGCGCGCGACCTCGGTATAGGCGTCGGTCAGGCTGCCAAGGTCGCGGCGGAACACGTCCTTGTCCAGCTTCTGGCCGGTCTTGGCGTCCCACAAGCGGCAGGAATCGGGGCTGATCTCGTCCGCGACGATCAGACGCATGAAATCGCCGTCCCAGATGCGCCCGATCTCGATCTTGAAATCGATCAGCTTGATGCCGACGCCGAAGAACACGCCCGACAGAAAGTCGTTGACCCGCAGCGCAAGGCTGACGATGTCGTCCAGATCCTGTTGGCTCGCCCAGCCAAAGGCGATGATGTATTCCTCGGACACCATCGGGTCGCCGAGCTCGTCATTCTTGAAGCTGTATTCGACGATGGGGCGGGGCAGGGCGGTGCCCTCTTCCAGACCCAGCCGCTTGGACAGGCTGCCGGCGGCGAAGTTGCGCACGATCACCTCGAGCGGGATGATCTCGACCTGGCGGATCAGCTGCTCGCGCATGTTGATGCGGCGGATGAAGTGGTTCGGCACGCCAATATTGGTCAGCCCGTTCATGAAGAACTCGGACAGGCGGTTGTTCAGCACGCCCTTGCCCTCGACCGTGGCCTTTTTCTGGGCGTTGAAGGCGGTCGCGTCATCCTTGAAATACTGGATCAGCGTGCCCGGCTCGGTGCCTTCGTAAAGGATCTTGGCCTTGCCTTCGTAAACTTTCTTGCGCCGGGGTGCCATGAACGCGCCATCCTTTCGGGACCGAACGATTTCCCCGGCTATAGGCGCAAAGCGCAGGCGCGGCAATACTGGGCGCGGCACCGCAGGACGGGACGGGACGGGGGGACCGGGCGGGGGGACCAACCGGGGGACTTGTGATAGGCTGGTTCTGAACACCATATAAGACATCGAACGCTAAGGAGCTGCGAATGACCACCTTTGACGACCGCCAACGTTCCTACGAGGCGAAATTCGCCCATGATGCCGAGCTGCAGTTCAAGGCGCAGTCGCGCCGCGACCGTCTGCTGGGCGAATGGGCCGCCGAACTGCTGGGCAAGACCGGCGAGGACGCGCATGCCTATGCGCTGTCCGTCGTGGCCAGCAACTTCGAAGAGCCCGGCGACGAGGACGTCTACCGCAAGCTCGCCGCCGATCTGGACGGCAAGGCGGATGAGGCACAGATCCGCGCCAAGATGGCCGAACTGGTCGACGTGGCCCGCCAGCAGGTCATTGACGAGATCTGATCGCCGCGACGGATACGGAAAGGCCCGGCCATTGCGCCGGGCCTTTTTGCTGGCGTCGCCGCTCGCGGGTCAAGTGACGTTCAGCCCGGCCTTCATCATCATCCGGCGGACCGGCGCGATGCCATAGATCGCGCCCAGCCCCAACGCCCGCAGGTCGCGCAGCGGGCGCGGGGCGATCATGCTGGCGCGGTTCAGCGCGTCGATGCCAGCCACCCGCAGCCGGGTTTCCGGCCAGCGCCGGCGCTGAAAGCGGTTCAGGCTGTCGGCGCTGCCGGGATCGTCGCGCGACAGGTCCAGCAGCAGCGTCAGATCGGCGAGGCTCATGTTCAGCCCCTGCGCGCCGATGGGCGGGACGACATGGGCGGCCTCGGCGACCAACGCGGTGCGCGGGCCGGTGAAGCGGTCGGCGATCTGGCTGATGATCGGCCAGGCGGTCAGCCGCGTGGCCAGCGTCAGCCGCCCCAGCACCCCGGTCGAGCGGGCGTTCAGCTCTTCGGTAAACGCCTCGGGCGGCAGCTCCATCAGGCGGTTCACCTCGGGGCCAAGCTCCATCCAGATGACGGCCGAGGAGGGCTTGCCCTCGCGGTCGGGCAGCGGCACCAGCGTGAACGGCCCGCCAGAGCGGTGGATCTCGGTCGAGACGTTGTGGTGCGGCAGCTCATGCGTCACCGCGAATGCCAGCGCCTTTTGCCCGTATCGGATGGTGCGGACGCCGATCCCCAAGGCCTGCCGGATGGCGCTGTTGCGGCCATCCGCGCCCACCACCAGCCGCGCCGAGACGCGGCTGCCGTCGGACAGCGTCACGATCGCCGCATCGCTGCGGGCGGTCAGACCGGCGGTGGCGGTGCCGGGGCGGAAGCTGACATTGTCCATCTCGTCCAGCCGCGCGGCGATCTCGCGGCGCAGCAGCCAGTTGGGCAGGTTCCAGCCGAATGGCTCGTCGGACAGGTCGGCGGCGTCGAATTCCCGCGTCAGCCGGGCCACCGGCTCGGCTCCGCCCGCGTCGATGATCCGCATGATCTGCAAGGGGGTCGCGTGGGGGCGCAGCCGCTGCCACAGCCCGGCACGTTCCAGCAGCCGGATCGAGGGGTGCAGAAAGGCGGTGCTGCGCAGGTCGGAACCCGCCGCGCCCTCGACCGTGATCGGGGGGGCCGGATCGACGCAGATCACCCGATGCCCGTCCGCGCCAAAGCCCGCGGCCGCAATCAGCCCGGCGATGCCGCCGCCCGAGACCAGCACATCGGTCTGTTCCGGCGCGTTGCGGCGGGCGGTGGAATCGCTTGTCACGGCCCCCGAGGCAGCCACCGGTCCTAGTTCCCCAGCGTGATGGCCAGCAGCCCGGCCCAGACCACGGCGGTCCCGATCAGCCCGATGATGCCAAGCGCGGGCAGCCCGAACACCGCGACCGTCACCGCCGCCAGCACGGCCAGCATCAGGATCACGGTCAGGATGCGCGCGGCAAGGCGGTTTTCGGCATAGGTTGCCTGCGGGTCGTCGGAAATGGCGTGTTCGGTCATGATCGGCTCCACTCGATTAGGGGCGGTTGCAGAGGGTCTCGGTCAGCCGCAAATATTGCCAGAGCGGGGCCGCTCAGACAAGCGCGCGCAGAAAGGCGGTCAGGTCGCGGGTGTGGTGGCGGACATGGGCGCCGTGCTGGCCGTTCCCCGCCGGTGCGTCGGGGCCAAGGCGGCCTTCGCCCACCAGAATCGTTTCCATTCCGAGGCTTGCGGGAACCTGCAGGTTGCGGGGGTCATCCTCGAACATGGCGGCGCGGCTGGGGTCCAGCCCGGTCGCCGCGATCACCGCGGCATATGCGCGCGGATCGGGCTTGGGGTGGAAATCCACCTCGCCGATGCCGATCACGGTCTCGAACCCGTCCAGCCCCAGCCGGCCCAGCACCTTGCCAGCATATTGCGCGTCGGCATTGGTGTGGACGATCTTGCGGCCGGGCAGGGCGGCAATGGCGTGCCCAAGGTCCGGGTCGGGGTCCAGCACCGAGAAATCGATGTCGTGGACGTCCAGCAGATAGGCGTGGGGGTCGATCTTGTGCCGCGCCATCAGCCCGGCCAGCGTGGTGCCGTAATCGCGCCAGTAATGGGCGCGCAGGCGGTCGGCCTCGGGCGCGTCGACGCCCAGCAGGCGGCTGACATGCGCGGTCATGCGCGCCTCGATCTGGGAAAACAGCGCCGCCTCGGGCGGGTAAAGCGTGTTGTCCAGATCGAAGATCCAGGTGGTGACGTGATCGAAAGCCATGGCCGGGGGTTCTACGCCGCCGCCCTGCGCTTGACAATGCCGCAGCGGCGCGGGGCTTGGGCCTTGCAATTCCCGCCGCCATATTCGCAACTGGCTGATATGAAGGACGCTTATTCCCTGATCGTGGACGCCATCGACGAGGGGCTTTACGCCCCCGGCGACCGGCTGGTCGAATCCGAACTGGCCGAGCGGTTCGGCGTCTCGCGGACCCCGGTGCGCGAGGCGCTGCAACGGCTGGAGACGCAGTCGATGGTCAAGCGCGATGGCCGCTCGCTGATCGTGGCGACGCTGGATCACAACCAGCTGGCCGAGCTGTACACCGTCCGCGCCGAGCTTGAGGCGCTGGCGGCACGGCTGGCCGCGCGTCACGCCACGCCGGAAGAGCTGCGCGTGCTGCAGTCCATGGTCGATGACGACCTGCAATCGCTGGACGATCCCGAGACGCTGGCGCGGTCGAACCGGCGCTTTCACCACCAGATCCACCTGGCCTCACATAACCGCTATCTGGTTCAGCAGCTGGACGTGGTGCACCGCAACATGGCGCTGATGGCGCGCAGTTCGCTGGCGATCGAGGGGCGGCCCAAGGTCGCGCTTGCCGAGCATCAGGCCATCGTCGAGGCGCTGCAATCAGGCGACGCCGCCGCCGCCGAAACGGCATTGCGGGCGCATATCTCGAAAGCGTTCGAGACCCGCCTGCGCGAGGATGCCCGCCGCGATATCGGCCCGTCTTGCGACTGATCGAAAGTCATGACGACCTGGCCGAGGGCCGTGCGCATCTGGCCGCCGCTTGCCCGGTCTGGGCGCGGACGCTGCCGGAACTGGACCTGCCCCTGCGCCGCCGCAGCGACGGCTTCGGCGCGATCTTGGAGGCGGTTCTGGGGCAGCAGATTTCGGTGGCCCGCGCGCAGTCGATGATGGCGCGGCTGCAGGCGGCCGGGCTGACCCAGCCCGACGCGATCCGCGCCGCCGGGGCCGAGGCGCTTCGCGGCTGCGGGCTGTCGGGGCCGAAAGCGCGCTATCTGACCGCCATCGCCGCGGCACAGCCGGACTGGCTCGCGCTGCGCGACGCCAGCGACGCCGAGGTGGTCGCCACGCTGACCGCCTTGCCGGGGATCGGGCCGTGGACGGCCGAGATCTATCTGGCTTTTGCGCTTGGCCGCGCCGACGCCTTCCCCACCGGCGATCTGGCCCTGCAAGAGGCCGCGCGGCTGCTTTACGATTTGCCCGCCCGTCCCGACGCGCGCGGCCTGCAACAACTGGCCGAGCCGTGGCGGCCATGGCGCGGCGTCGCGGCGCGGGCGCTGTGGGCCTATTACGCGCGGGCCAAGGGGCGGCAGGGGGTGTCGAGCCAAGGTGCCGGATAGCAAAAGACCCCGCCATGACAGCGGGGTCCGTTGAAGCGCCGTGCGCCAGACTTAGCGGGAAGATGCCAGCAGATCGGTGATCCGGCGGACGCTGGCGCGGCGGTTCTGCCGCTCGGCCGCTTGGGTCTCGATCTTCAGATATTCCTCGCCATAGCCCTGCACGACCATGTTTTCAGGCGGCACGCCGAAATACTCCGACAGCGCCAGTGCCACCGATTCCGCGCGACGGTCCGACAGCGCGAGGTTGTAGGTGGCCGATCCCACGGCATCGGTATGGCCTTCGATCAGGAACATCTCGCGCGGGTTGGCGCGGATCTTTTCCTGCAGGACCTGACCCAGCGTCGCCAGTTGCTTGGCCTGATCGGGCTGGATCGCGGCCGAGCCGGTCTCGAAGGTGATCGCGCTGATATCGACCGGGGCGACAAGGTTGCGCACCTCGGGGATCGAGCGGATCTGGCTGAGGGTAAAGCCACGGCTGACGGCGGCCTCGCGCGCCAGCGCCTCGCGCAGCGCGGCCTCGCTGGTGGGGGCGGTGTTCGACTGCGGCCGGGGCGCGGGCGGCAATTCCGAGATCCGCACCGGCGGCACGTCGACCGATTCGTCGATCAGCAAGGTTTCAGTCCCGTTCGGGGCCACATGCACCCGGCGCAGCACCGTCAGATCGGCGGCGCGGATGGTGATCACCTGCGAGCCGTCGGGCCGTGTGACCACGGTGCGCGACGAGCCGTCCGAAAAGTTCTCGGTCCGCACCTCGTTCCCGGCCTGACGCAGCAGGGTGTTGTCGTCCTTCAGCACCTGCTGGCTGCCATCCTCGCGGGTGACGATGACCCGGTCGCCGGTGTTCAGCGCCACCTGACGGTTGCCGTTCAGCATCTGCCCGACGGCCAGCGCGCCCAGACCGGCAATCGCCAGCTTGGCCAGATCGCTGCCGCGCTCGCTGCTTTCCTTGGGCTGCGCGCTTTGATCGGCGGCCTTGCGGATGGCGTCGGCAAGCTGGGTCTCGAAATCCTCGGACGAGCTGCGGACATTGCTCTCGGCCAGGTTCTCGGTCACCACCTCGCCCTGCGGCTGGGCGTTGCCGGCCTGCTTCAGCGCCTCGGCATCGGGGGCGGTGGCCTCGGCGGCCTCTTTCGCGGCCTCGGTGTTCGAGCCGCGGGCCTGCAGCTTGCCGCCTTCGCCGACGGTGTATTGCTGCTTGCTGATCGGGGCGACGATCAGGCTGCCATCCTCGGCCACCTCGGCGCTGATGCCCTTGGGGCTGACCAGCGCGACATTGTCGGCACAAGGCCGGGCAGAGCCGTCGCTGCAGGTCAGTTGATCCGCCGTCAGACCGGCGTCGATCTCCTGCTGCAGGCGGGCGCTGAGCATGGGGATGTTATCGGCGCGCACAGCCTTCAGGCGCTGCGCCTCGTCCACCGGCAGGCGGGGTTCGGCATCGGCATGGCTGTCTTTGGTCGCGGTCTGCGTCGGCTGCGGATCGGCGGGATTTTGTTCGGCCTGCTGTTCCGGCTTTTGCGCGGGCTTGCCCTCGCCCTTGGCCGCGGCGGCCAACTTGGCGGCCAGGTCATCGACGCTGGCCGGTGCCTCTGGCGCGGGTTGCTGCGCGGGCTTGGCCTTGGGCGCGGCCTCGGCCTTGGCTTGCGGCGCGGGGGCGTCCAGATCGACTAGACCCGCAGAATCGGTCTGCGCGTCGGGGTTGGTGAAGGCGTCGAGCACCTTTTCGGCGTCATCCTTTGGCGCCTGCTGCGCGGCTTGCGCTTGCGGTTCCGGGGCAGCTTCCGGGGCCGGTGCTGCGGCAGCCTTCGGCTCCGGCTCGGGCGCCGGTTCGGGGGCGGCCTCGGCCTGCGCGGGCAGCACCTTGGCGGCGGCGGCGCGCACGTCGGACAAGCGCGCCTCGGCCAGCGACTTCAGGTTGCCGTCGCGGGGCGTCGGCTGACCGGCGGCGACCAGATAGGGCTGGGTCGGGCCGGGGGCCAGGATGATGTCGCCCGCATCGCTCAACTGCACGGCCACGCCGGCAGGGGTGATCAGCGGCACGTCGTCGGCACAGGGACGCGGCGCGCCGTCCAGGCATTGCAGCCGGTCCGCGTTCAGCCCGGCCGCGAGTTCGGCGTCCAGAAGCTGGCTCAGCCCCGGCATCTTCTGCACGCGGGCCTCGTGCTGGGTGCGGGCCTGCGCTGCGTCAAGCACCGGCTGGGCATGCGCAGGCAGACCAAGCCCCAGGGACAGAATCGCCGCCATGGCGGTCGAATTGGCAGTGAGACGGGGCATATCTTCCTCATTCATGCTGGGATGGTGTCGCGACTGTAACGGAGCCGGACCGGCATCGTTCCCAAAATGGCCGTGATCGGGGCGTGATCGCGCCGCCGCGCTTGCGTCACTGCCGCCGCCGCCTTATCCCAAAGGCAACGTCACATGAGGGAGGCCGCAGATGGCTCTGAAACCGAAAGACGCGCCGGATCTGGGCCGTTTCGACTGGGAAGACCCGTTCCGCCTGAACGATCAGCTGACCGAGGACGAGCGCGCCATCCGCGACGCCGCCCGCGCCTATGCGCAGGACCGGCTGCAGCCGCGCATCATCGACGCCTATCGCGACGCCTCGACCGACCCCGAGATCTTCCGCGAGATGGGCGAGATGGGCCTGCTGGGCGTCACCGTGCCCGAGGAATTCGGCGGCATCGGCGCGTCTTACGTGGCCTACGGCCTGGTCGCGCGCGAGGTCGAGCGGGTGGATAGCGGCTATCGCTCGATGATGTCGGTGCAGTCGTCGCTGGTGATGTATCCGATCTTTGCCTATGGCTCGGACGAACAGCGCCGGAAATACCTGCCCAAGCTGGCCAGCGGCGAATATATCGGCTGCTTCGGGCTGACCGAACCCGATGCCGGCTCGGACCCCGCAGGCATGAAGACGCGGGCGAAGAAGACCGAGGGCGGCTATGTGCTGAACGGGTCGAAGATGTGGATCTCGAACTCGCCCATCGCCGATGTCTTCGTGGTCTGGGCCAAGTCCGAGGCCCATGGCGGCAAGATCCGCGGCTTCGTGCTCGACAAGGGGATGCCGGGGCTGTCGGCGCCCAAGATCGGCGGCAAGCTGTCGCTGCGCGCCTCGATCACCGGCGAGATCGTCATGGACAATGTCGAGGTGGGCGAGGACGCGCTGCTGCCCGGCGTCGAGGGGCTGAAGGGCCCGTTCGGCTGTCTGAACCGCGCCCGCTATGGCATCAGCTGGGGCGTGCTGGGCGCGGCCGAGTTCTGCCTGCACGCCGCGCGTCAATACGGGCTGGACCGCCACCAGTTCGGCAAGCCGCTGGCCCAGACCCAGTTGCAGCAGCTGAAACTGGCCAACATGATGACAGAAATCGCGCTGGGGATGCAGGCCAGCCTGCGCGTCGGCCGGCTGATGGACGAGGCCCAGGCCGCGCCCGAGATGATCTCGATCGTCAAGCGCAACAATTGCGGCAAGGCGCTGGACATCGCGCGCATGGCCCGCGACATGCATGGCGGCAACGGGATTTCCGAAGAGTTCCAGGTCATGCGCCACATGGTGAACCTGGAAACCGTCAACACCTATGAAGGCACCCACGACGTCCACGCCCTGATCCTGGGCCGGGCGATCACCGGGCTGCAGGCGTTCTTCTGACGGCGCTCGGCGCCGGGGGGGTCAGCCTCCGGCGCCGGTTTGATCTACGCTATCAGATGCCTTCGCCGACGAAGGCCTTTTCGACGACGAATTCACGCGGCTCGGAATTGGCGCCCTCGCGCAGGCCGAAGCCTTCCAGCACCGCTTTCACGTCGATGTTGAAGGCCAGGCTGCCGCAGATCATCGCGCGGTCATGTTCCGGGTCCATCGGCGGCAGGTCGAGATCGGCGAACACCTTGCCCGAGGTCAGGTTGTCGGTGATCCGGCCCATCCGGGGCGAGTCCTCGCGCGTCGTGGTCGGGTAATAGAGCAGCCGCTTGTGGAAATCCTCGCCATACATCTCGGCCAGCAGCGGGTCGTCGCGCAGTTGCTCGACCAGTTCGGCGCCATAGGCAAGTTCATCGGCGGTGCGGCAGGTGTGCATGACGATCACCTGCTCGTAACGCTCATAGCTTTCCGGGTCGCGCATCAGCGAGGCAAAGGGCGCGATCCCGGTGCCGGTGGCCAGCAGCCACAGCCGCTTGCCCGGCAGCAGCGCGTCCAGCACCAGCGTGCCGACCGGCTTGGGCCGCAGGATGATCTCGTCCCCGACCTGGATATGCTGCAGTTTCGAGGTCAGCGGCCCGTCCGGCACCTTGATCGAATAGAACTCGAGCTCGTCATCCCAGTTCGGCGAGGCGATGGAATAGGCGCGCAGCAGCGGCTTGCCGTTATCGCCAAGCAGCCCGATCATCACGAACTCGCCCGAGCGAAAGCGCAGGCTGGGCGGCCGCGTGACGCGGAACGAAAACAGCCAGTCGGTCCAGTGCCGCACCGCCGTCACCGTCTGCGCGTCGGGCAGGGTCGGCTTTCCGCGGTTCGGGGCGGGGGTGGTCGTGGCAGTGCTTGTGGCGGGGGCGTCATTCACGGCGAAATCCAGTGTCATCTGCGGTCCTGCTGCAACATGTAAGGCAAGGCGGCCCATGATTGAAGGCCGGGCGAGGTGGCATATTGTCCCGGTCGACCGGCGCGCGCCGCCCGACCTCTGCCTGATTTCTAGAACGGTTTTCCCCGATCTGTCACGGGGGCGGCGCGGATAAGGCCGTTATCCCGCCGATCCGCGCAAGCCGCTGACAGCGTTCCGAAACCACCCGCGCGGCGTGATGTTCCCGCGCCAGCCCGCCGCGATCAGGACTGATCGTCCACCACGGCCAGGATATTCGGCACCGCCGGGCAGGGCAGCAGCGTGTTGCGCGCCACATCGGCCAGCGTGGCGTTGTGCAAAAACACATAGACATGCGCCGACAGGCTTTGCCACAGCCGGTTCGACAGCGTCTGCGCCCGCGACCCCGACACCCCGCCCGAGGCCCCGGCACCGACATGCAGCGCGCTGACGGTTTCATCCACCGCCGCCATGATGTCGGACACCCGGATCTCGGTCGCGGGGCGGGCCAGCCGATAGCCGCCCCCCGGCCCGCGCGCCGATTCCACCAGCCCGGCCCGGCGCAGCCGCACGAAAAGCTGTTCCAGATAGGCCAGCGACACGTCCTGACGTTCGGAAATCTCGGCCAGCGAGGTCAGCTGGCCCTCGGGCTGCAGCGCCAGATCGACCAACGCCACCATCCCATAACGCCCCTTGGTCGAAAGTTTCATGCCAGAACCCCATGATCTGCACGGGGCGCGGGTCAGCAGACCGGCCGCCCCGGCTTAGCGGCAATGTTGACGCGGGCACGGGCCTTGGGCTAACTGCCACCCGACCCGACCCCCTTGCGCGGGCCGCAACAGACCCACATCTTCAGGTCTGCCATAGTTGTCGCCCCTGCCTGCGTCAAGAAAACTGCGTCAGGAAAACCGTTTCGCGAAGGATCCCATGCCCGAATTGATCTTTGCCGGTCCCGATGGCCGCCTTGAAGGCCGTTATCATACCCAGCCCAAGCCCGACGCACCCATCGCGATCATCCTGCACCCGCACCCGCAATTCGGCGGCACGATGAACAACCGTGTCGTCTATAATCTGCACTATGCCTTTCACAAGATCGGCTTCACCGTCATGCGCTTCAACTTCCGCGGGGTGGGGCGCTCGCAGGGCGAGTTCGATCAGGGCATCGGGGAACTGTCCGACGCCGCCGCCGCGCTTGATTACCTGCAGGCGATGAACCCCAGCAGCAAGCATTGCTGGGTCGCGGGCTTCAGCTTTGGCGCCTGGATCGGGATGCAGCTTCTGATGCGCCGCCCCGAGATCACCGGCTTCATCAGCGTCTCGCCGCAGGCCAACCTGTATGATTTTAGCTTTCTGGCGCCGTGTCCGGCCTCGGGGCTGATCATCAACGGCAGCGCCGACCGGGTGGCCCCGGCCAAGGATACCGAGGCGCTGGTCGGCAAGCTGCGCGAGCAGAAGGGCATCACCATCAGCCACGAGGTCATCGAAGGCGCGGACCACTTCTTCCGCGATGACGAGGCGCATATGGCCCCGATGATCGACACGGTGCAGAATTATGTGCGCCGGCGCCTTACCGAAACCTCGCGGTAGGGCCGATGCCGTCGGCCCTGAACGGACAGGCTGCGCCACGCGACGAGCTGGCGCAGCGGCTGGACTTTCTGGTCGAGGCCGACCGGCTGAAGGCGGTCGAGCGGGCGAATACGCTCAACGATCTGTCGCGGCAGGAAAACAGCGCCGAGCATAGCTGGCACCTGACCCTCTATGCGATGGTGATGGAGGGGCAGGCCCAGCCCGGCGTCAATGTCGACCGCGCCATCCGCATGTTGATCCTGCATGACCTGGTCGAGATCGACGTGGGCGACGTGCCGCTGCACGCTGCCAACGGTCAGGCCCATGACGCGCCCGAGGTCAAGGCCGCCGAGGCCCGCGCCGCCGAGCGGATCTTTGGCCTGCTGCCCGATCCGCAGGGTTCCGCCTTTCTGGCGCTGTGGCAGGAATTCGAAGAGGCGCAGACCCCCGATGCGGTCTTCGCCAAATCGCTGGACCGAACGCAGCCGCTGGTCCAGAACCTGGCCTCGAACGGGGTCGGCTGGCGGCGTTTCGGCGTGACGCAGGCCGATATCGAGACCCGCGTCGGCAGCCGGATCACCCGCGGCCTGCCCGAGGTCTGGGCGCATCTGCATGAACGGGTGCGCGCCTTCTTCGGCTAGGCGCGCGCACCGCATACAAATGCATACCATCTTCCGTTTCTTGGCCGAACCGGCTATACCGCCGCGGAACCGCCATTGAAGCAAAGGGACGTCCCATGTCGAAGATCAAGGTAGCCAACCCCGTCGTCGAGCTGGACGGCGACGAGATGACCCGGATCATCTGGGATTTCATCAAGCAAAAGCTGATCCTGCCCTATCTCGACATCGACCTGAAATATTACGATCTGGGCATCGAAGAGCGTGACCGCACCGAGGATCAGATCACCGTCGATGCCGCCCATGCGATCAAGGAATACGGCGTCGGCGTGAAATGCGCGACCATCACCCCGGACGAGGCGCGGGTCGAGGAATTCGGCCTGAAGAAGATGTGGCGCAGCCCCAACGGCACCATCCGCAACATCCTGGGCGGCGTGATCTTCCGCGAGCCGATCATCGCCCGCAACGTGCCGCGTCTGGTCCCGCACTGGACCAAGCCCGTCGTCGTCGGCCGTCACGCCTATGGCGACCAGTACAAGGCCACCGATTTCCGCTTTCCCGGCCCCGGCAAGCTGACCATCCGCTTTGTCGGCGAAGATGGCGAGACGATCGAGCGCGAGGTCTTCGACGCCCCGTCCTCGGGCGTGGCGATGGCGATGTACAACCTGGACGACTCGATCCGCGATTTCGCCCGCGCCAGCATGAATTACGGGCTGCTGCGCAAGTTCCCGGTCTATCTGTCGACCAAGAACACCATCCTCAAGGCCTATGACGGCCGCTTCAAGGATCTGTTCCAGGAGGTCTACGAGGCCGAGTTCGAGGACAAGTTCAAGCAGGCCGGCATCACCTATGAGCATCGCCTGATCGACGACATGGTGGCCTCGAACCTGAAATGGAACGGCGGCTATGTCTGGGCGTGCAAGAACTATGACGGCGACGTGCAGTCCGACACGGTGGCGCAGGGCTTCGGCTCGCTGGGGCTGATGACCTCGGTGCTGATGACCCCGGACGGCAAGACCGTCGAGGCCGAGGCCGCCCACGGCACCGTCACCCGCCACTATCGCGAGCATCAGAAGGGCAACGAGACCTCGACCAACTCGATCGCGTCGATCTATGCGTGGACGGGCGGGCTGAAGCACCGCGCCAAGCTGGACGACAACGCGGCGCTGATGACCTTCGCCGAGACGCTGGAGAAGGTCACCGTGCAGGCGGTCGAGGATGGCTACATGACCAAAGACCTGGCCCTGCTGGTCGGGCCGGACCAGAAATGGCTGTCGACGATGGGCTATCTGGAAAAGGTCGACGAGTATCTGAACAAGGCGCTGACCTGAGATTTCAGTCGGCTGAGTGACAAGAGAGGCCGGGCCATCGCGCCCGGCCTTTTGATGTGTCGGGGTTGGCGGGACTGTTTCTAGCGTCTTAACCCCTCAAGCACTAAATCGCGGCTCACTCGTCTGCCCCATGGCTCGCGCCCTGTTCTCGCGAAGGCTTCCAGCACCATCGCGCTTCACGCCCTTGGCTGCCTCTGGCCTCAGACCCCCGCCCGGCGATCCCGTCCGTCGCTAGCTCCCCCCGCGAATAATCCACCCGCCCCTTCCCCTGCGGGGTCCGGCACGCTATCTGACAGCGGATAACGCCCGATTCCCCGTTTCATCCCCCGGACCGGAGCCTGCGCCATGAAAGCCGCTGTCATCACCTTCCCCGGATCGAACTGCGACCGCGACCTGCGCGTCGCGCTGGCCGCCGCCGGCGCCGAGGTGGCGCAGGTCTGGCACAAGGACGACGCGCTGCCCCCCGGCACCGATCTGGTCGCCGTCCCCGGCGGGTTCTCCTTTGGCGACTATCTGCGCTGCGGCGCGATTGCCGCGCAATCGCCCATCGCCCGCGCGCTGCGCGCCCATGCACAGGCGGGCGGCTATGTGCTGGGGGTCTGCAACGGCTTTCAGGTGCTGACCGAGCTTGGCCTGCTGCCCGGCGCGCTGATGCGGAACTCTGGCCTGACTTTCATCTCGCGGCCGGTGGGGTTGCAGGTGGTGACGACCGACAGCGCCTTTACCCGCGGCTATCAGCAGGGGCAGACGCTCTCGATCCCGATTGCCCATCACGACGGCAACTACCAGATCGGCCCCGAGGGGTTGCAGCAGTTGCAGGATCAGGACCGGATCGCCTTCCGCTATGCCGATCCGGTCAACGGCTCGGTCGGGGATATCGCGGGCGTGCTGTCCGAAAACCGCCGCGTGCTGGGCATGATGCCCCACCCGGAACGCGCCGTGGACCCCGCCCATGGCGGCACCGACGGCACCGCGATGTTCGCGGGGCTGGTCGATTCGCTGCAAGCGGCCTGAGGCCGGGCGCCGGGATCGCCGCCGCGCGTGGACCGCAGCCGCGTGAGCCATAGCCGAGCCTGGGAGACCCGCACCCGCTTTCCTCGCAGCGCCCGCGCCAAGTCGCGCGAAACCCGCATGGCCGACACCCGCTTGGCACCGGCGTCCGCTGATCCTAGATTGGTGCGATTGGCCCACGCAGCAAAAGGTTTCTCTTGCCCCTGACCCCGCCACAGGATGATCGCCCCGCGCGCGGGGTCGAGGGCGATGCTGCGGCGAACCCCTGGCTGCTGCGGTTTGCGCTGGCGATCCTGCTGCTGCTGGCCGGGACGGTGATGTGGTCCAGCAGCGCCTGGCTGACCGAGCGCTATTCCGAAAACACCCGCGTCCGGGCCGAACTGCGCGGGACGCTGTATTCCGGGCAGTTGCAGTCGGAACTGCAGCGCAATTCGGTCGTGCCGATGATGCTGGCGCGCGACCCGGCGCTGATCTCGGCGCTGTCCTCGGGCGATTTCGCCACCACCTCGGCAAGGCTGATCACCGCGCAGAAGGAAATCGGGGCGGCTTCGATACGGCTTCTGGATGCCTCGGGGCGGACGGTGGCGGCGACGGATCGGCAGATTCTTGGGGCGAATTTCGTGGCCGCGCCCTATTTCGTCGATGCCATGCGGTCGCGCGACACGGTGTTCACCGTCTCGCCCTCGGATCATGGCGGCTTCGACTTCACCTATTCCCGCGTCATCGCCGACAGTTCGCGGACGCTGGGGGTGATCGTCGTCGGCACCGATCTCAGCCGGCTCGAGCAAAGCTGGGCCGGGATTTCCGACGCGGTGGCGGTGACGGATTCGACCGGGCAGGTGATCCTGTCGACCGAGGGGCGCTGGCGCGGGCTGCCGCTGGACGAGGCGCTGGCCCTGCGGCCCGCGCCCAACGCGATCGAGCGCGCCTTTCAGGTCACCAGCGACTGGACGACCCCGCCCGGCGATGCTTGGGTCAAGGGCCGCGCAGTGATGCAGACCGAAACCCGCATCCCCTTCCGCGGCTGGCGGATGTACAGCTTTTCGACCTATGAATCCACGCGGGAACGGGTCTTTGCCGTGCTGGCGATGGAGGCCACGGGCTTTGCCATGCTGGCCGCCGCGATCTTTTATGTGCTGTCGCGGCGCGCGCAGCGGCGCTCGGTCGCCTATATGCGCGAATCGGCCGATCTGCGGGCGCTGAACGCGCGGCTGACCCGTGAAATCGCCGAACGAGAGCGGATGCAGCGCGAATTGCGCGTCGCCGAACAGACGGTGCAGCAATCCTCGAAACTCGCGGCTTTGGGCGAGATGTCGGCGGGCGTCAGCCACGAGCTGAACCAGCCCCTCGCCGCGATGAAGACCTATCTGGCCGGCGCGCGCCTGCTGCTGGATCGCGGCCGGTCCGAGGAGGCGCTGTCCAGTTTCCAGCGCATCGACGATCTGGTGGACCGCATGGGCAGCATCACCCGGCAACTGAAATCCTATGCCCGCAAGGGTGGCGAGGCGTTCGAACCGGTCGATCTGCGGGCCGGTGTATCGAACGCGCTGACCATGATGGAGCCGCAGCTGCGCGCCCGCCCGGTGCGCATCGTGCGCAACCTGCCGCGCCGCCCGGTGATGGTCTATTGCGACCGCATCCGGCTGGAACAGGTGATCATCAACCTGCTGCGCAACGCCGTCGACGCCACCAAGGGCGTTCGCGACGCAAGGATCGAGATCGGGATCGAAACCGGCGCCAATGCCGTTGTCACCGTGCGCGACAACGGGCCGGGGGTCAGCGATCTGGACAATCTGTTCGAGCCGTTCTTCACCACCAAGAAACCGGGCGAGGGCACCGGGCTGGGGCTGGCCATCTCGTCCGGGATCGTGTCCGATTTCGGCGGCCGCCTGACCGCCCATAATGCCGAGGATGACGGCGGCGCGGTGTTTGAACTGGTCCTGCCGCTTTATGATCCGGCCAGCCGGGGTGCGCCCAGCACGCTTGCGGCGGAATGAAAAGGAATGACAGCATGAACAAGACCCTGCGCATCGCCATCGTGGACGACGAACCCGATATGCGCGAATCGATCAGCCAGTGGCTGGTCCTGTCGGGGTTCAACACCGTCACCTATCCCTCGGCCGAAGAGGCGCTGAAAGAGATCGGACCGGACTGGCCGGGGGTCGTCATCTCGGACATGCGGATGCCGGGGATGGACGGCATGGCGTTCCTGAAACGCCTGATGAGCATCGATTCGGCGCTGCCGGTCATCATGATCACCGGTCATGGCGACGTGCCGATGGCGGTCGAGGCGATGCGGATCGGGGCGATGGATTTCATGGAAAAGCCGTTCAAGCCTGACCGGCTGACCGAACTGGCCAAGAAGGCGACGCAGACGCGGCGCATGACGCTGGACAACCGCGCGCTGCGCCGCGACCTGTCGGAAGGCCAGCAGGTCATGTCCAAGCTGGTCGGCCAGTCGGCGGCGATGGAAAGGCTGCGCGAGGATATCCTCGATCTCGGGCAGGCCGACGGCCATGTGCTGATCGACGGCGAGACCGGGACCGGCAAGACGCTGGTCGCCCATGCGCTGCACGCCGTCGGGCCGCGCGCCTCGCGCAAATTCGTGCCGGTGGCCTGCGCGGCCTTTGACGCCGAAAAGCTGTCGGCGCGGCTGTTCGGCCCGGCCGAGGACATGATCCCCGCCGTGGAAGAGGCGCGGGGCGGCACCCTGTGTCTCGAGGATATCGAGGCGCTGCCCGACGCGCTGCAGGCCCGGTTGCTGGGCTTCATCGCCGATCAGGCCAGCCCCGCCGAGACCCGCATCATCGCCATCTCGAACGCCCGTGGCGATGGCCGCAAGCCCGAGGATCTGCTGCGCCCGGACCTGTTCTATCGCCTCTCGGCGCTGCAGATCACGGTGCCGCCGCTGCGCGCGCGGGGCGAGGATATCCTCGCGCTGTTCACCCGCATGACCGAGCAATTCGCCGATGAATATGGCTGCGAGCCGCCGCAGGTGAACGCCCAAGAGGCCGCGCAGCTTTTGCAGGCACCGTGGCCGGGCAATGTCCGCCAGCTGATCAACGTGGCCGAACGCGCGGTGCTGCAGAACCGCCGGGGCAGCGGCTCGATCACCTCGCTTCTGATGAGCGAGGGCGACGAGGATCAGGCCCAGGCGACCACCACCGAGGGCAAGCCGCTGAAGGAATATGTCGAGAGTTTCGAGAAGATGCTGATCGACAACACCATGCGCCGCCACAAGGGCAGCATCGCCGCGGTCATGGACGAATTATGCCTGCCGCGCCGGACGCTGAACGAAAAGATGGCCAAGTATGGGCTGGCCCGGGGTGACTATCTCTAGGACGTTTGGTCGCAGCCTGACGCAGTTTGGCATTGAACTTTCGGGTCCTTCCCCCTTATGTTCGGGTTATGCGCGTGATTTCAACCGCCGGTTGATCGACGTCGCCATCAGTTTCGCAGCGAAGCGGACAGCTAAACCATGCCCGTCCTTCGCCAAGAAAACCGCCCCTTCAGCGCATCCGCGCGGGGCTGACACAAGCTGCTTCGCGGTTCTGCCCGAAGCCAAGAGGTAACAGACGCGATGCAACGCGCGCGACAGAATCAGGCCGAACTGCAGCGGGGCCACCCCGCTGTCAGGGCCTTGGTCGCCGCCACCGCGTCCCCATCACATCGCAGCCGACCCCTGCCGCCGGTCCCCCGTCGGCACGCTTCGCTGCGCGAAAGTATCAACAATGGCAAAGAAAATGCTGATCGACGCGACGCATCCCGAGGAAACTCGGGTCGTCGTGGTGGACGGAACCAAAGTCGAGGAATTTGATTTCGAGACAGTCAACAAGCGACAGCTTGCTGGCAATATCTACCTGGCAAAGGTGACGCGGGTCGAACCCTCGCTGCAGGCCGCCTTTGTGGATTACGGCGGAAACCGGCATGGTTTCCTGGCCTTCGCGGAAATTCACCCCGATTACTACCAGATCCCCGCCGCCGACCGTCAGGCGCTGCTGGACGAGGATCGCGCCAATGCCGAGGCCGCCGAGGCCGAGGAAACCGCCCGCGAAAACGGCTCGTCGCGCCGCTCGCGCCGCCCCGCGCGGGCCGAAAAGGCCGACAAGCGCGATCCCGCCGTCTCGTCCGACGATGTGCCGGGGATGCAGGTCGTCGATCCCGGCGCCGAGGATTCGGCCCCGGTCGAAGGCGCCGAGGATGGCGATTCGGCTGACGACCGGAATGGCGACGACTCGCGCCATGATGGCGGCAAGGGCGACCGCGGACGCGGCCGCGACAATGCCGACCAGAAGGATGACAGCATCGAATCGGTCGCTGACGAAGATGTGACCGAAGAGATCAACCCGCCGCGCAAGGCCCGCGCCCGCCGCTACAAGATCCAGGAAGTGATCAAGGTCCGGCAGATCATGCTGGTCCAGGTGGTCAAGGAAGAACGCGGCAACAAGGGTGCGGCGCTGACCACCTATCTGTCGCTGGCCGGGCGTTACTGCGTGCTGATGCCCAACACCGCGCGCGGCGGCGGGATCAGCCGCAAGATCACCAACGCCGCCGACCGCAAGAAGCTGAAGGAAATCGCGGGCGAGCTGCGCGTGCCGCAGGGCGCCGGGCTGATCATCCGCACCGCCGGCAGCCAGCGCACCCGGACCGAGATCAAGCGCGACTATGAATATCTGATGCGGCTGTGGGAGCAGATCCGCGAGCTGACCTTTGCCTCGGTCGCGCCGGCGCCGATCTATGAGGAAGGCGACCTGATCAAGCGCACGATCCGCGACCTCTACAGCCGCGAGATCGACGAGGTGCTGGTCGAGGGCGAGCGCGGCTACCGCGTCGCCAAGGACTTCATGAAGATGATCATGCCGTCCCACGCCCGCAACGTGAAGCACTATACCGACCAGATGCCGCTGTTCGCGCGCTATCAGGTCGAGGGCTATCTGGCGGGCATGTTCAACCCGGTCGTGCAGCTGAAATCCGGCGGCTATATTGTCATCGGCGTGACCGAGGCGCTGGTCGCCATCGACGTGAACTCGGGCCGGGCGACCAAGGAAGGCTCGATCGAGGACACGGCGACCAAGACCAACCTCGAAGCCTGCGACGAGGTGGCGCGGCAGCTGCGCCTGCGCGACCTGGCCGGGCTGATCGTCATCGACTTCATCGACATGGACGAGCGCAAGAACAACGCCGCCGTCGAAAAGCGGCTGAAGGATCGGCTCAAGACCGACCGGGCGCGGATTCAGGTCGGCCGCATCTCGGGCTTTGGCCTGATGGAGATGAGCCGCCAGCGCCTGCGGCCGGGGATGCTGGAATCGACCACGCAGCCCTGCGCGCATTGCCACGGCACAGGGCTGATCCGGTCCGATGACAGCCTTGCGCTGACCATCCTGCGCGCCATCGAGGAAGAGGGCACCCGCAAGCGCACCCGCGAGGTTCTGGTCAAGGCCCCGGTCGCGGTCGCGAACTTCCTGATGAACGCCAAGCGCGAGCATATTGCCACCATCGAGGCACGTTACGGCATGTCGGTCCGGGTCGAGGCTGATCCGGTGCTGATCTCGCCCGATTTCGCGGTCGAGAAGTTCAAGACCGCCACGCGGCAGGTGGCAGAAGTCACCAGCCCCGTCGTCTCGGCCACCGCGCAGCTGATGGCGCAGATCGACGATGACGACGAGACGGATCTCGAGGATGAGGACGACACGGCTACCGCCGAAAACGGCGATCAGGACAGCGACGATTCGGGCGATGACAGCGAGTCGGGCCGCGAGAACGGCGATGGCAGCCGCAGCAAGCGCCGCCGCCGCCGCCGTCGCGGCGGTCGCAGTCGCGGCGATGGCGAGAACGGCAATGGCAGCGATCAGGACTGCGACGACAATGGCGACGACAGTGACGAGACCGAGAACGGCGACAGCCGTGACGGTGCCGCGCGCGAGGTAGCTGACAGCGACGCGGGGACCGAGGCCAAGGCCAAGGCCGACAGCAAGCCTGCCGCCAAGGCCGAGCCGCAGCCCTCGCGCAGCCGCAGCCGCACCCGGACCCGCCCGACCAGCAAAGCCGCGACGGACGCGCAGACGCAAAGCGCGGATGATAGCGACAAGGCGGATGAGGGCAAGCGTGGCGAGGACGCGGCGCAGACGGACGCTGTGTCGGCACCTGAGCGTGATGACCGCGAGCAGGCGGCTTCGGTGAAGGAAGCAGCTTCGACCGACGCCAAGCCGGAGGCGGCCGAGGACAAGCCTGCCGACGCTGCGCCAAAGGCGCAGCAGGCAGACGATACGCCCGCCGCTTCGGAAGCCGAGGAAAGCGCCAAGCCTGACGCCGAGCTTGCGGTCGAAGAGAACGCCTCGACCGACGCTGAACCCGAGGCCGCTGACAGCGCCGAAGCCGACGCCGAAGCCGAGGCCGCTGACAGCGCCGAGGCCGCCACAGGCGACGGGGTCAAGCCGGAACACATGGCCGAGGCCGACGAGCCCGCCGAGGCCGATCAATCCAGCCAGCCCAAGCGGCGCGGATGGTGGTCGGTCGGCTGATCCGCGACCAGATCAGACCCTGGCAAGGCCCCGCCACACTGGCGGGGCCTTTTGCGTTTCGACCGCCCGCGCCCTCTCCAAACGCGACTGTGACCGACTGTCCTCTGGCCTTGCGCCGCGGATCGGGGCTAGTGTCCCGCCATGTTCGGAGTTGACCTGATAGACGCGGCCTTCATGCCCGCTGCCCTTGTTGCGCTGCTGGCCGGCGTGGTGTCGTTTCTGTCGCCCTGCGTGCTGCCCATCGTGCCGCCCTATCTGGCCTATATGACCGGGGTCGGCGTCAACGGGTTGAAGGCGGGCGAGCGCAGCGCGGTGCCTGCCGCGCTGATGTTCGTGCTGGGGCTGTCGACGGTGTTCCTGATCATGGGCTTTGCCGCCTCGACCTTCGGGCGCATCTTCCTTGACTATCAGACCTGGCTGGCGCGAATCGCGGGCGTGGCGGTGATCGTCATGGGCCTGCATTTCCTGCATGTCTTCCGCATCCCGATCATGGACCGGGAAGCGCGGCTGGAAACCGGCGATCAGGGCGGCTCGGCGGTTGGCGCCTATGTGCTGGGGCTGGCTTTTGCCTTTGGCTGGACGCCCTGCATCGGGCCGCTGCTGGGCACGATCCTGTCGCTGGCCGCCACCGACGCCAATGCGACGCGCGGGACAGCGCTGCTGGCGGTCTATGCGCTTGGCCTTGGCATCCCGTTCCTGTTGTCGGCGATCTTCATCAACCGCGCCATCGGGCTGATGAACCGGATCAAGCCGCATATGAAGATGATCGAGCGGGTGATGGGCGTGCTGCTGATCGCCGTGGGGCTGATGCTGGTCAGCGGGCGCATGGCGGACCTGTCCTATTGGATGCTGGAAACCTTTCCCGGCCTCGCCACTCTGGGCTGATCGCTGCGCCTAGCGCCGCACATTGCGGCGCAGATCGGCCAGCGTGATCGCCCGCACTGCAAAGCTGATCAGGAAATAGACCCCGGCGCCGGCCAGCACCAGCAGCGCCAGTTCCGGCAGGCGGGCCATGCCCACGCGGTCGGTCCAGCCGTTCAGCACCCACAGCACCCCCGCCATCACCGCCGAAGACAGCACGATGCGCGGCGCGACCCGGCGCAGACGGGCATCCCACCGTGTCGCCTGACCCATGTCCTGCGTCCCCCACCAAAGCTGCACGACCATGAACCAGCTGGCTACCGTGGTCCCGATCGCGGCGGCCAGAAAGCCGATAAAGGGCATCAGCCCAAAGGCCACGACGGCGTTCACCAGCATCGAGATCAGCGCGAATCGGAACGGCGTGCGCGTATCCTCGCGCGCGAAATAGAGCGGTTGCAGGATCTTCTGCATGACAAAGGCCGGCAGGCCGAGCGCATAGACGACCAGCGCGCGCGACGTCTGCAGCGTGTCGAAGGCGTCGAAACGCCCCCGCTCGAACAGGGTCGAGACCATCGGCCCGGCGATCACCGCGATGGCAAATGCGGCGGGCAAGGTCAGGAACAGCCCGAACTCGGTCGCGCGGGACAGCGCCTGCTGGCCGCCCGCCTCGTCCCCGGCGCGCAGGCGGCGCGACAGTTCGGGCAGCAGCACCACCGCCACCGCCGCCCCGACCACGCCCAGCGGGAGTTGATACAGCCGGTCCGAGGCCGAGAGCCAGGAAATCGCCCCCTCGAATTGCGAGGCGACCTGACGGCCGACCAGCAGGTTCACCTGCACCACGCCGCCGGCAAAGACTGCGGGCAGGGCGATGGTCAGAAGGCGCCGCATGTCGGGCGTCAGCCGCGGCATGGTGGGCCGAAAGCTCCACCCCGTGCGATGCGCGTCCCACCAGACCAGCCCAAGCTGCGCCAGCCCGGTGATGGGCGTGGCCCAGGCCAGCGTCAGCCCCAGATCCCAGCCCTGCCAGCGGCCCAGCAGCATCGCCACCACGAACAGCAGGTTCAGCAGCACCGGCGCCGCCGCCGCCGCCGTGAAGCGGCCATTGGCGTTCAGCACCCCGCCGATCATCGAGGCGAGCGAGATGAGCAGGATATAGGGAAAGGTGATGCGCGAATATTGCACGGCAAGGGCGAACCGCTCATCCCCGATGAAGCCCGCCGCCATCGCCACCACCAGAAGCGGCATGGTGATCAGCGCCACCGCGCAGAACAGGATCAGCACGAAGCCGAGGCCCGAGAAAGCATCGCGGGCAAAGGCCTGCGGTTTGTCGCCCCCTTCCAGCTTTTTGGAAAACAGCGGCACGAAGGCGGTGTTGAACGCCCCTTCGGCGAAAAAGCGGCGGAACATGTTGGGCAGGGACAGCGCGACCTGAAACGCGTCCATGACCGGGCCGGTGCCCAGCCATGCGAACATCAGCATGTCGCGGACAAAGCCGGTCAGCCGGGACAGAAAGGTCCAGCTGCCCACGGCCAGAAAGCCGCGCACGAGTCCAGTCTTCATCGGCTTACGCTCCTGCCCGTTCTGCGCCTTCGCGGATCGCCTGCCGCAGTTTCTGTTCCAATGCCTCGCGGCGGGCCGGCTGAAGCAGCTTCAGCCCGAACGCATCCTTGACATAGAATGTGTCCACCACCTGCGCGCCATAAGTCGCAATGACCGCGCTTGCAATCTGGACATGGTTCGCGGCCAGCGTCCGGGTCAGGTCATGCAGCAGGCCGGGACGGTCGCGGGTGTCGACCTCGATGATGGTATAGATGTCGCTGCCGTCATTGTCGAAAGAGACATGGGTCGGAAAGCGGAAGGCCCGCTCGCGCTTCTTCAGCTGGTCGCGGTCGGCAAAGGCGTCGCGGGTGACGACCTCGCCCTTCAGCGTGCGGTCGATCATCTTGCGCAGGCGCGGCAGGCGCTCGACGTCATAGGGATGCCCGCCGGCATCCTGCACCCAGAACACCGCCGTCGCAAAGCCGTCCTTCGACGTATAGGTCCGCGCATCGACGACATTGGCCCCGACCAGCGCCAGCGCCCCGGCCAGCCGCGAGAAGATGCCGGGATGATCGACCAGCGCAAAGGCCGCGCGGGTGGCGTCGCGGTCAGGGTCGGGATGCAGGTCGATGCGGATCTCGTCATCGCCCAGACCGCGCAGCAGCCGGGCAAAGACGGCGTGGGTGTCGGTCGGCAGGCCTTGCCAGTAATTCGCATAATGGCGGCCGGTTTCGGTGCGGATCGCCTTGGGGTCCCAGCCCTGCGCGATCAGCAGATGGCGCAGCGAGCGCTTGGCGTCCTCGCGCCGCTGATCGCGGCTCAGCGCCTCCATCCCGTTTTCCAGCACCGTGACGGTCTGTTCGTAAAGCTGGCGCAGCAGCACGGCCTTCCAGTTGTTCCAGGTGCCGGGGCCGACGCCGCGGATGTCGCAGACGGTCAGCACCAGCAGCAGATCCAGCCGCCGCCGCGATTTCACCGCCTTGGCGAAGTCGCGGATGGTCCGCGGGTCCGAGATGTCGCGTTTCTGCGCCACGTCCGACATCAGCAGATGGTTGCGGACCAGCCATTCGACCGTCTCGACCTCATCCGCGGGCAGGCCCAGGCGGCCGGTGACGCGCCGCGCGATCTGCGCGCCGAGGATCGAGTGATCCTCGGGCCGGCCCTTGCCGATGTCGTGCAGCAGCACCGCCAGATACAGCACGCGGCGGTTCAGGGGCGCGGCGGTGATGCGGCTGGAGATCGGCAGATCGTCGGCCTCTTGCCCCTGCTCGATCTGCGACAGGGCGGCGATGCACTGGATGGTGTGTTCGTCGACGGTATAGTGATGATAGACGTTGAACTGCATCATCGCGACGATGGGTTCGAATTCCGGGATGAAGGCCGACAGCACGCCCAGCTCGTTCATCCGCCGCAGGGCGCGTTCGGGATTGCCGTGTTTCAGCAGCAGGTCCAGGAAGATGCGCACCGCCTCGGGGTTCTCGCGGGTGCGGTCGTCGATCAGGTCCAGATTGGCGGCGACCTGCCGCATGGTGTCGGCATGGATCAGGATGCCGGTGCGCAGCGCCTCTTCGAACAGGCGCAGGATGTTCAGCGGGTCTTTCAGCGCGGTTTCGGGGTCTTCATAGGCCAGCCGTCCGGCCTGCTCGGTAAAGCCCGGCCGCAGCCGGCGGCGGCGGCGAAAGATGCGGTTCAGCAGCGGTTGCTGAAAGACGTGGTGCTGTTCCAGCGCGGTCAGAAAGACCCGGGTCAGGTCGCCGACGCGGGTGGCGTGGCGAAAGTAATCCTGCATGAACAGCTCGACCGCGCGGCGGCCGGGGCGGTCCTCATACCCCATCCGCCGGGCCACCTCGACCTGCATGTCGAAGCTGAGCACATCGGTCAGCCGCCCCGCGATCAGGTGCAGGTGGCAGCGCACGGCCCACAGGAAATCCTCGGCCTGCCAGAAGTTCAGATGCTCGTCGCGGCTGAAGAACCCCAGATCGACGAGCTGCGCGGCGCGCTCGACCCGGTGGATGTATTTCGCGATCCAGTAGAGCGTCTGCAGGTCCCGCAGCCCGCCCTTGCCCTCTTTGACGTTGGGTTCCAGCACATAGCGCTGCCCGCCCTGCCGCTTGTGGCGGGCGTCGCGTTCGGCCAGCTTTGCCTCGATGAATTCAGGGATGGTGTCGGCGAACAGGTCCGACCACAGCCTTTCGCGCAGATCCTCGGCCAGCACCGCCTCGCCCGCGATCAGGCGGTGTTCGACCAGCGAGGTGCGGATGGTCATGTCCTGCCCGCCCAGCCGCAGGCAATCGTCGATGCTGCGGATGGAGTGGCCCACCTTCAGCCGCATGTCCCACATCATGTAGAGCATGGATTCGACGACGCTCTCGGCCCAGGCCGAGGTCTTGTAAGGCGTCAGAAACAGCAGATCGACGTCGGAATGGGGCGCCATTTCCGCCCGCCCATAGCCGCCGACGGCCAGCACGGCCAGGTGTTCGGCCTCGGTCGGGCTTTGGCTGGGATGCAGCTGCGTGGTGGCGACGTGGTGGATGGCGATGACGACGGCGTCGGTCAGGCTGGCGATGGCGCGGACGGTTTCACGCGCGGCGCGGGGATGGGTGGCAAAGCCCGCGACGATGTCCGACAGCGCCGCATCGCGTGCGGCCTGCAGCGTGGCCACCGTCTCGGCCCGGATGGCACGGGCGTCGGGCAGGCCCGACAGGCGCTGATCGAGCGCGGGCAGAAAGCGGTCGGGGTCGAATATGGAATGCGCCCCGGGCAGGGCCGGGGCGCTTTGCGGCAGATTATCTTCGGCCGGGGTCAAGATCAGAAGCCGAACCCGCCGAAGCTGCGCGGGGCCGGATCGATGACGACGACCCTGCCGTTGTTGATCGTGGCGATGGCCATGCCGCGCTCATTGGTGCCGTTGGCGCGAAGCCGGAAGACGCCATTGACGCCCGAGAACCCGGCCGAGCGGGTCAGCCCGGCGGTGTTCACCGCGTTCTTGTTGCCCGACCCGACCAGCGCCGCGATGGCCGCGACCCCGTCATAGCCCAGCGATCCCAGCTCGTGCGGGGCCTCGCCATAGGCGCTGCGATAGCGCGCCGTGAACTGCGACTGCAGCGCGGTGTCGGGCAGCGCAAACCAGCCGCCCTGAACGCCCGGCAGTTGCAGACGCGCCGCCGGCGTGTCCCAGCGGGTCAGCCCCATCATCTGCGCCGTGCGCGAGGTGACGCCCGCGGCATAGAGCTTGTCGGTCAGATAGGGCAGCACCGCCTGCTGGTTCGCGGTCATGAAGATGGCGTCGATCTGGCCAGATTTGGCAGCGGCGCTGATCGCCGGGATGACGGCGTCGATCCCCTCTTGCGACAGTGCGTGCTGCTGGCGGCCGGTCAGGGTGGCGCCGTTGCGCGCAATGGCGCTCTGGATGGCGCCCGCGCCGATCTGGCCGGCGGGATCGTTTTCATAGATCATCAGGAAGCGGCGAAGCCCCTGCCGGACACCATAGCTGACCAGCCGGTCGGCGACGTTCTGGAAGGTGTTGCCCAGCACATAGACGTTGCCGCCCGCGATGTCGGGGTTGTTCGAGAAGGAGAGGACGTTGAGATTGTTGTCCTTCACCGCCTTGCCGACGGCATTGGCGGATTCCGCGAACAGCGGCCCGAGGATGATCTTGGCGCCCTCGGCGGCGGCCTGTTCGGCGGTGCTGACGGCCGAGGCTTCCGACGGAGTGGTCTTGTAGACGCGCAGATCGATCCGCGCCCCGCGCGCATCCGCCGCCGCCATCCGGGCCGAGTTCGCCAGCGACCGGCCCAGCCAGTCCAGATCGGCGTTCCCGGTGTCGCCGGGGACCAGCAAGGCGACCTGAACCGGCTGCGCGGGGTCGATCTGCGGCCCGATGCCGGGCCCTGCGCGCCCGAGGCCGGTGGGCGCACAGGCGGCCAGGGCGGCGCCGACCCCCAGGACACCTGCAACCTGAAGCGCCCGGCGGGTGATTCGCTTGGCAAAGCTGAGCATGACGGTGATTTCCCTATGTCCCGAGTTGTGGCAAGTCTGGCTGTTGCTGCAGGTTATTCATTCGCCCCCGCCTTGGCAACGCGAGGCACCCAAGCGCAGGAGCGCCCCGATGACACCCCTCGACCGACATCCCCAGGTGCTGCCAGCGAGGATCGAGGCGACGCCGCTCGACCCCGGGCTCTACCTCGTCTCGACCCCCATCGGGACGGCGCGGGACATCACGCTGCGCGCGCTTGATGTGCTGAACGCGGCGGATGTGCTGGTGGCCGAGGATACGCGGACGCTGCGGCATCTGCTGAGCATCCACGGCATCCCGCTGCAGGGCCGGCGGATCATCGCGATCCATGACCATAACGAAGAGCAGCAGGCGAACACGGTGCTGTCCCTGATCGAGGCGGGACAGTCCGTCGCCTATTGCTCCGAGGCCGGAACGCCGCTGGTCGCCGATCCCGGCTTTCGGCTGGCGCGGCATTGCATCAGCCAGGGCGGCCGCGTCCACGCGGTGCCCGGCCCCTCGGCCATCCTTGCCGCTCTGGCGGTCGCGGGCCTGCCGAGCGACCGTTTTCTGTTCGCCGGCTTCGCGCCCCAGCCCAAGGCAGCAAGGCGCGACTGGCTGGAAAAGCTAATGGCGACGGATGCGACGGCCATTATCTTCGAAAGCCCGCGGCGCATTAAGCAAACATTGGAAATTTTGTGCGAGATTGACCCGAATCGCCTTACAGTGGTGTGCAGGGAACTGACGAAGAAATTTGAAGAGGTGTTTCGCGGTCCCGCCAGCGAGGTCATGCAGCAAATTCCGCAGGCGGGGCTGCGGGGAGAGGTCGTGTTGCTGATCGACCGGGCCGGCGCCACGGTCGTGGATGAGGGCGATCTGGAAAGCGCCCTGAGAGGCTTGCTTGACGAGATGTCTCTGCGCGACGCGGCGGCGGTGGTGGCGGAACGATACGGGATACCGAAGCGAGAGGCGTATCAACTGGGCCTCTCCATCGAAAGGGAACGGTGATGCAACTGGCATTCGATTTCGACAGGGTGGCGGTGATGCCGGTGATCCTGCCGACAGACGCGCGAAAGCGACTGCCGGCTGTGCCCAAGACCCGGAAGCCGTCCGCGAACCGGCAGGCGCGGGGGCGAACCGCCTATCAATCCGGCCTGCTGGCCGAGGGGGCCGTTGCCGACCGCTACACGCAGGCGGGGTATGACTTGCTGGCGACGCGCTGGCGCGGAAAGGCGGGAGAGGTGGATCTCATCCTGCGCAAGGATGGCATCCACGTCTTTGTCGAGGTGAAGGCGGCGCGCGATTTCGACCGGGCGGCGCTGCGATTGAATCGACGGCAGATGGACCGCATCTGCCTCGCGGCCTGCGAATATTGCGGCAGCCTGCCAACCGGGCAGTTGACCGCCATGCGGCTCGACGCGGCTCTGGTGGATCAGTTCGGCCGGGTCCAGATCATCGAAAACGCCTTCTGCGCGGATTGACGAGCTCTGAAGCGGGTTGAACTGCGACGCCGTTCGTCCGACAAGTCGGCAACCAGCAAAAGGATGCCGCCATGAGCCTGAATGTCGCCCTGCAGATGGACCCCATCGAGCATGTCTCGGTCGATGCGGACAGCACCTTTCGCATCGGGATCGAGGCTCAGGCGCGGGGGCACCGGCTGTTTCAATATACCTTCGACCGGCTGAGCTATGATGAGGGTCGGGTGAAGGCCGTGGGCCGGCCGGTGTCGTTGAAGGCCGAGCAGGGCAATCATGTCGACTTCGGCGAGTGGCAGACGGTCGATCTCGGCCGCTTCGATGTGGTCTGGCTGCGTCAGGACCCGCCCTTTGACATGGGCTATGTCACCTCGACCCATCTTCTGGACCGGGTCAGCGAGGATGTGCTGGTCGTCAACGATCCGTTCTGGGTGCGGAACTGCCCGGAAAAGCTGATGGTTCTGGATTTTCCGGAGCTGACGCCGGCGACGCTGATCACCCGCGACCTCGACCTGATCCGCGAGTTCAGGGCCCGCCACGGCGACATCATCGTCAAGCCGCTTTACGGGAATGGCGGGGCGGCGGTGTTCCATCTGCGGCCCGAGGACCCGAACCTGTCGGCGCTGATCGAGTTCTTCGGCGGCGTCAACCGAGAGCCGGTGATCGTGCAGCGCTATCTGGCGGCGGTATCCAAGGGCGACAAGCGGATCATTCTGGTCGACGGCGAGGCTGTCGGCGCGATCAACCGCGTTCCGGCCGCGGGTGAGGCGCGGTCGAACATGCATGTCGGCGGGCGGCCCGAAAAGACTCAGTTGACCGAGCGCGAGCATGAGATCTGCGAGATCATCGGGCCGACGCTGCGCGAAAAAGGCCTGCTGTTCACCGGCATCGACGTGATCGACGGCTGGCTGACCGAGATCAACGTCACCTCACCCACCGGGCTGCTGGAACTGGAACGGTTCGACGGGATCAACGCGGCTGCGCTGATCTGGGACGCGATCGAGGCGCGGCTGGAGAAGCGCCGAATCCGAGACTGAAGACGAGGGCCGAGGTGAAGTCGAAGCGGGCCGGGCCGGTCAGCCGGATTCCGTTTTAATTCCGAATCTTCGCCCCCCGCTCGTCGGCCATTATGTCCCCGTCGTCGATGGGCATGCGCAGCGTGTCGAGATCCGGCGGCTATGCCCGTGCTCAGCGTCGCATGTGCGGCTTCAAACACCACCGAGAAACTCCACGGCCTTGACCACCCCTCACCCACCCGGCAGGAACGGCAGCCGAAAGCTGATCGCCTCGGCGAGGTGGTCGCTGTGGACCTTGTCGCTCTCGGCGAGGTCGGCGATGGTGCGGGCGGTGCGCAGGATGCGGTGATAGCCTCGGGCGGTCAGGCCGAGGCGGTCGGCGGCGCGGCGGATCAGCTCTCGCCCGTCGGCATCCGGGGCGGCGATCTGTTCCAGCAGCGGCGGGGGGGCGTCGGAATTGGTTCGCAACACGCGTCTGCCCTCGGTCAGCCCCGAGAATCGCTTTAGCTGCACGCGATGCGCGGCGGCGACGCGTGCGGCGACCTCGGCGGTCGTCTCACCTGCGGGCGGCAGGTCGAGATCGACCATTCCCACCGCCGGCAGTTCCAGCCGCAGGTCGAATCGGTCCATCAGCGGCCCTGAAACGCGGCCCAGATAATCCTGACCGCAGACCGGCACCCGCGCGCAGGCCCGCGAGGGGTCGGCGAGGTGACCGCAGCGGCAGGGGTTCGCCGCCGCCACCAGCAGGAAGCGGCAGGGGTAGCGGATATGGGCGTTGGCGCGGGCGACGACGACCTCGCCGGTTTCGATGGGCTGGCGTAGCGTGTCCAGCACCTGGCGCGAGAACTCGGGAAACTCGTCCATGAACAGCACGCCGTTATGCGCGAGGCTGATCTCGCCCGGACGCGCGCCCCGTCCGCCGCCCACGATGGCGGCCATCGAGGCGGTGTGGTGCGGGTCGCGGAAGGGCGGCTGACGCGGGATGCCGCCGTTTTCCAGCAGCCCGGCCAGCGAATGGACCATCGAGGTCTCCAGCGCCTCGGCCGGGCTCAGTTCCGGCATCAGGCCCGGCAGCCGCGAGGCGAGCATGGATTTGCCGGCGCCGGGCGGGCCGATCATCATCAGATGGTGGCGTCCCGCGGCGGCGATTTCCAGAGCCCGCTTGGCGCGTTCCTGCCCGCGCACGTCTCGCAGATCGCCGGGGCGTGGGGGCGCGGCGACCTGACCCGGAAGCGCCGGGGTCAGGGGTGCGCGTTCGGCCAGATGGTCGAGGACCTGGCGCAGATGGCTTGCGGCAAAGACCGGGACGCTGCCCACCCATGCCGCCTCGGCGCCGCAGGCGGCGGGGCAGATCAGCGCGCGTCCATCCTCGGCCGAGGTCATGGCGGCGGGCAAGGCGCCGGTGACGGGGGCCAGTCGCCCGTCCAGCGCCAGCTCGCCCAGCGACACCACGCCCTCCAGCGATTCGGCGGGCAGCAGCTCCAGCGCCGCCAGCACGGACAGCGCGATGGGCAGGTCGAAATGCGAACCTTCCTTTGGCAGATCGGCGGGCGAGAGGTTCACCGTGATCTTGCGCGAGGGCAGCGCGATGGCGAGTGCGCCGAAGGCTGCGCGGACGCGCTCGCGGGCCTCGGACACCGCCTTGTCGGGCAGGCCGACGATGGTAAAGCCGGGCAGGCCGTCGCTGACCGCGCTCTGCACCTCGACCAGGCGGCCCTCGATCCCCTGAAAGGCGACCGAATATGCGATTGCGACCATACTCTACCCCGTTTCGCCGCACGCTAGCGCGGCATTGGTTAACGGGCGGTTAACCGGGACCGGGCATCGCTTCCTTGCCGTGGCCGGGCCAGTCGCATATCTGCGAAGGGCAGCATGATGGGGGCGCGAATGCAGGGCAGCCGGATTCTTCTGATCATTGGCGGCGGGATCGCGGCCTATAAATCGCTGATGCTGATCCGCGAGCTGCGACGGCTGGGGGCCGAGGTGGTGCCGGTGCTGACCCGCGCGGCCGAGCAGTTCGTGACGCCGCTGTCGGCGGCGGCGCTGGCGGCGCAGCCGGTTCACCGCGACCTTTTCGACCTGACGCGCGAGGCCGAGATGGGCCATATCCAGCTGTCGCGCGACGCCGATCTGGTGGTGGTCGCGCCGGCGACGGCCGATCTGATGGCCAAGATGGCCAATGGTCATGCCGACGATCTGGCCTCGACCCTGCTGATGGCGACCGACAAGCGGGTGCTGATTGCGCCCGCCATGAACGTGCGGATGTGGCAGCATCCGGCGACGCAGCGCAATCTGGCGACGCTGCAGGGCGACGGGGTGCTGGTGGTGGGGCCGGATGACGGCGACATGGCCTGCGGCGAATACGGGCCCGGCCGGGCGGCGGAACCCGAGGCAATCGTCGAGGCGATCCGCGAGGCGCTGAGCCTTGCGCCGCCCTCGAAACCGATAGCCGCCCGCGACGATGCCGCGCGCCCCGCGCCCTTGCGGCTGGGGCCAGAGATCAAGGTCGGGCCGCTGAGCGGGCGGCATGTGGTCGTGACCTCGGGGCCGACGCAGGAACCGATCGACCCGGTGCGTTTCATCAGCAACCGCTCCTCGGGGGCGCAGGGGACGGCCATTGCCGCGGCGCTGCGCGATCTGGGGGCGCGGGTCAGCTTTATCACCGGCCCGGCCGAGGTTGCCGCGCCGAACGGCGTCGAGGTGATCCGGGTCGAGACCGCGCGCCAGATGCGGGACGCGGTCGAGGCCGCGCTGCCCGCCGATGCCGCCGTCATGGCGGCGGCGGTGGCCGATTGGAAGGTCGCCAACGAGGCCGACCGGAAGATGAAAAAGGACGGTTCGGGCCGGATGCCGGTGCTGGAATTCACCGAGAACCCGGACATCCTCGCCTGGGTCAGCCGCAGCGGCCCGGACCGTCCGCGTCTGGTCGTGGGCTTCGCCGCCGAAACCGACGCCGTGGTCGACAACGCCACCGCCAAGCGCCGCCGCAAGGGCTGCGACTGGATCGTGGCGAACGACGTCTCGACCGGCAGCGGCACCTTTGGCGGGGCCGACAACACGGTGACGCTGATTTCGGAAAGCGGGGCCGAGGCGTGGCCCCGGATGAGCAAAGAAGAGGTCGCCCGCAAGCTGGCCGGGCGCATCGCAGAGGCATTGGCATGAGAGATTATCTGGACTGGAACGCCACCACGCCGCTGCGCCCCGAGGCGCGGGCGGCAATGCTGGCGGCGATGGACCTGACCGGCAATCCGTCCTCGGTCCATGCCGAGGGGCGGGCGGCCAAGATGGCGCTGGAGCGCGCGCGCGAGGAACTCGCCACCGCGCTGGGGGCCGAGGCGGCGGATGTGGTCTTTACCTCGGGCGCGACCGAGGCGGCGGCGATGGTGCTGGCCGGGCAGGATATTGCCTGCGCCCCCGTCGAGCACAGCGCGGTGAAGGCGTGGTGCGAGGAGAGCCTGACGGTCGACCGGCACGGCATCGTGACTGTCCCCGACCCGGTGCGGGCGACGCTGCAACTGGCCAATAACGAGACCGGCGTCATTCAGGATCTGCCGCAGGGGCTGGCCTCCAGCGATCTGACGCAGGCTTTTGGCAAGATCCCGCTGGCCTTCGACTGGCTGGGCATCACCGCCGGTTTCGTCAGCGCCCATAAGCTGGGCGGGCCAAAGGGCGTCGGGGCGCTGATCCTGAAAAAGGGCCACGATATCACTGCCCGCATCCGTGGCGGGGGTCAGGAACAGGGCCGGCGCGGCGGGACCGAGAACCTGATTGGCGCCCTGGGATTCGCCGCCGCCGCCACCGCCAGCCTGCGCGATCTGGATGCGGGGCTGTGGGAACAGACCGAAAAGCGCCGCGATCTGCTGGAGGCGCGCTTGCGTGACGCAGCGAAATCGACAATAATTGTCGGAATTGGCGCGCGGCGCTTGCCGAACACGACCTGTCTTCTTACATCAGGCTGGAAAGGTGAGACCCAGGTCATGCAGATGGACTTGGCTGGCTTTGCGATCTCGGCGGGTTCAGCCTGCTCGTCGGGCAAGATCAGGGCCAGTGGCACGCTGCAGGCGATGGGTTTCGATGACGAGCTGGCGCAGTCCGCGATCCGCATCTCGATCAGCCCGATGGTGGGCGACGATCAGGTGAACCGATTTGCGGATGCGTGGGAAAAAGCGTATTCACGCTGGCGCGACAGGAATGGTCAGGCTGCGGTTTGGGCATAGGAAGGACAAATGATGAACGTGAACACCGATCTTGAAGTGCGCGAAGGCGTCGATCGCGAGACGGTCGAGACCGTCGCGAGCATGGGCAGCTATAAATACGGCTGGGAAACCGAGATCGAGATGGACTATGCCCCCAAGGGCCTGTCCGAGAACATCGTGCGCCTGATCAGCCGCAAGAACGAAGAGCCCGAATGGATGACGGAATGGCGGCTGGCCGCCTATCGCCGATGGGTCACCATGACCGAGCCGAGCTGGGCGATGCTGAACTATCCCAAGATCGACTTTCAGGACCAGTATTACTATGCCCGCCCGAAAAGCATGGCGGTCAAGCCGAAATCGCTGGACGAGGTCGACCCCAAGCTGCTCGCCACCTATGAAAAGCTGGGCATCCCGCTGCAGGAACAGATGATCCTGGCCGGGGTCGAGGGCGCCGAGGCGACCCCCGCCGATGGCCGCCGCGTCGCGGTCGATGCGGTGTTCGATTCGGTCAGCCTTGGGACGACCTTCCAGGACGAGCTGGCCAAGGCCGGCGTCATCTTCTGCTCGATCAGCGAGGCGATCCGCAAACATCCCGAGCTGGTGCAGAAATATCTGGGCAGCGTGGTGCCGCAATCCGATAACTATTACGCGACGCTGAACAGCGCCGTGTTCTCGGATGGCAGCTTTGTCTATATCCCGCCGGGCGTGACCTGCCCGATGGAGCTGTCGACCTATTTCCGCATCAACGCCGAAAACACCGGCCAGTTCGAGCGCACGCTGATCATCGCCGACAAGGGCAGCCATGTCAGCTATCTGGAAGGCTGCACCGCGCCCAAGCGCGACGTCGCGCAGCTGCACGCGGCGGTCGTCGAGATCGTCGTTCTGGAAGACGCCGAGGTGAAATATTCCACCGTCCAGAACTGGTTCCCCGGCGACGAGGAAGGCAAGGGCGGGATCTACAACTTTGTCACCAAGCGCGCGGACTGCCGCGAGGCCCGCGCCAAGGTGATGTGGACGCAGGTCGAAACCGGCAGCGCGATCACCTGGAAATACCCGTCCTGCATCCTGCGCGGCGACGAAAGCCAGGGCGAGTTCTATTCCATCGCCATCACCAACAACATGCAGCAAGCCGATACCGGCACCAAGATGGTCCATCTGGGCAAGAACACGCGCTCGCGCATCGTGTCCAAGGGCATCTCGGCGGGCCGCGCGCAGAACACCTATCGCGGGCTGGTGTCCATGCACCCTCGCGCCACAGACAGCCGCAACTATACGCAATGCGACAGCCTGCTGATCGGCGACAAATGCGGCGCGCATACCGTCCCCTATATCGAGGTGCGCAACAGCAGCAGCCGGGTCGAGCACGAGGCCACGACCTCGAAGGTCGATGACGATCAGCTGTTCTATTGCCGCAGCCGGGGCATGGATGAAGAGGAAGCGGTGGCGCTGGTCGTCAACGGCTTCTGCCGCGAGGTGCTGCAGGCCCTGCCGATGGAATTCGCGATGGAGGCGCAATCGCTGGTCGCGATCTCGCTGGAAGGTTCCGTCGGTTAAACATCGTCCAGGAGAACCAGCTTGCCCGATCTCGCGATCTTGTCTCACGTGACATCCCCCTGCCTCCGGGCCGGGGGATCTCGCGCCTTGGGCGCGGGACAGACGTCCTCGCCCGCAGCGGGCGGCACTGGCTTGGCGCGGATTTCGCCATGATGGACGTTCACGAGACCCCGACCGTCCCGGCCGAGAACCCGCCGGCCTTTACCCTGACCCTGCCAGAGGCCGAGGCCGCCTGCTTCCGCGCGCATATCCGCGAGGGGATGACGGTGCTGGAATATGGCAGCGGCGGCTCGACCTTCGAGGCGCTGCGGCTGGGGGCAGGGCGGGTGTTTTCGGTGGAAAGCGACCGGGACTGGGCGAACAACATCAGGGAAGAGCTGGCGAATGAGTTCTCGCCGGACCGCTTCCATGTCCATCACGCGGATATCGGCGCCACGCAGGCTTGGGGGCGGCCGCTCGATCACAGCGGGTTCAAGACCTATCACCGCTATCCGCACGAGATCTGGGATGTGGACGGGTTCGCTCACCCAGACCTGATCCTGATCGACGGACGCTTCCGCACGGCCTGCTTTGTCGCCGCGGCTACGCGGATCACGGCGCCGGTGACGCTGCTGTTCGATGATTACGGGGTTCGGCCCGAGTACCACTGGGTCGAGGAAATCTGCCCCCTGTCCAAGATGGCAGGGCGCATGGCGGTGTTCGAGCTGACGCCACGAACAATACCGCCGCAACTGATGACGCGGGTGGCCGGCAGCTATGCCGATCCGCGCTGAACACTTCGAGATGGGAACGAACATGCTGAAAATCGAAAACCTGCACGCAGAACTGGAAGATCAGGACAAGCAGATCCTGAAAGGGGTGACGCTGGAAATCCCGGCCGGAGAGGTGCACGCGATCATGGGCCCGAACGGCTCGGGCAAGTCGACGACCTCTTATGTGCTGTCGGGGCGCGGCGGTTACGAGGTGACCGAGGGCACGGCGACGCTGGACGGCGTCGATCTGCTCAGCCTCGAGCCCGAGCAGCGGGCGGCGGCCGGGCTGTTTCTGGCCTTTCAATACCCGGTCGAGATCCCCGGCGTCGGCAACATGACTTTTCTGCGCACCGCGCTGAACGCACAGCGCAAGGCGCGCGGCGAGGAGGAATTGTCGGCGGCAGAGTTCCTCAAGCTGATCCGCGAAAAGGCCAAGGCGCTGAACATCGACGCCGACATGCTGAAGCGGCCGGTCAATGTCGGCTTCTCGGGCGGTGAGAAAAAACGTAACGAAATCCTGCAGATGGCCATGCTCGAACCGCGCATGTGCATCCTGGACGAAACCGATTCGGGACTTGATGTGGACGCGATGCGGCTGGTTGCGGACGGGGTGAACGCCTTGCGCAGCCCCGAGCGCAGCTTTCTGGTCATCACCCATTATCAACGCCTGCTGGACCACATCAAACCGGACGTCGTGCATATCATGGCCGGTGGGCGGATCGTGAAATCGGGCGGGCCGGAACTGGCGCTCGAGGTCGAGCAGAACGGCTATGCCGATCTTCTGGCGGAGGTGAGTTGATGACGGCGCTGGCTGCTTTGACCCGACCGCGCGACGCCAACGCGGATCGGCTGCTAGAGGCGCGTCTGGACGCGCTCGACCTGCCGCGGGGTGGGTTCACCGCCAAGGCACGGGCCGCCGCGCTGGAACGCCTGCGCAAGCAGGGCCTGCCCGGTCGGCGCGACGAATACTGGCGCTATACCGACCCGACCAGCTTCAACGCCGCAAGCCCCGCGCCGCTGCCCGTCGCCGGTCCCGGCCCCGACCGCCCGCTGTTCGAGGATCTCGACCGGCTGAAGCTGGTCTTTGTCGATGGCGTGTTCGACGCGGCCGAATCGGACGATCTGAGCCTTGAGGGGATCGAAATCTCGACCCTGCGCGCGGCCGAGGATCAGGCCGATCACTGGGCCGCGGACCTGTTTGGCACGCTCGAGGCGGAAAGCCAGAAGCGCGTGCCCCGCCCGATGGCGGCGCTGAACACCGCGGCCGCGCGCGAAGGCGTGCTGATCCGCGTCACCGGCAAGCCCACGCGCCCGGTCCATCTGATCTATCGCCGCCGCGACGACACGGCCGATGTCTATTTCCACCATGTCATCCGTCTGGAGACCGGCGCGGAAATGACGCTGCTGGAAACCGGGATGAGCGGCGCGCGCTCGAACCACATGATCGAGGTCGATCTGGCCCCGCAGGCCCGCTTTCACCATGTCAGCGCCAAGCGCGCCGGGCATGAAAAGCACAGCTGGGGCGGCATCTTCGCCCGCATCGCGACCGAGGCGCATTTCAAATCCTTTGCGCTGTCGGTCAACGGCACCATGATGCGCTATGAAACCGTGCTGGACATCCTTGGCGACGACGCCGTGGCCCATGTCGCGGCCGCCGTGCTGGGCGACGCCAATCGCGGCGATTTCCACCATGACGACACGGTGTTCATCACCCATGCCGGCGAGCGCTGCGAATCGCGTCAGGTCTACAAGAAGGTGCTGAAGAACGGTGCTCGCGGCGTGTTTCAGGGCAAGATCCTTGTCGAATCCGGCGCGCAGAAAACCGACGGCTATCAGATCAGCCAAGCGCTGCTGCTGGACGAAAACAGCCAGTTTCTGGGCAAGCCCGAGCTTGAGATCTATGCCGATGACGTGAAGTGCAGCCACGGCTCGACCACCGGTGCCATCGACGAGACGATGCTGTTCTACATGCGCTCGCGCGGGTTGCCGCGCGCGCGGGCCATCGTGCTGATGGTGCTGTCCTTCCTGGCCGACGCCCTGGCCGAGATCGAGGATGAGACCCTGCGCGAACAGATCAGCGAACGTCTGGACGCATGGCTGACCCGGCACGCATGAGCCGCCCCGGCATCGCGCCGCGAATCCTGGCCAGCTGGCGCAGGCCGGGACAGGTCGTGCGCGAGCTGTCGCCATTGGGCGAGGGCACGCTGGTCGCCCTGCTGATGGGCGCGATGCTGATTTTCCTGATCGCGCAGGCGCCGGGCCATGCCCGCGCGGCCGCGCTCGACCCTTCGGTGCCGCTTGGCGGGCGCATGGCGGGGGCGGTCATGGCGGTGATTTTCGTGATGCCGCTGCTGGCCTATGCGGCGGCCTGGCTGGTCGCCGCCGTGGCCGGGCTGACCGGATCGCGGCTGAGCGGCCCCGATTCGCGTCTGGCGCTGTTCTGGGCGCTGCTGGCGATTGCGCCCGCGATGCTGCTGTCCGGTCTGGTCGAGGGGCTGATCGGCCCCGGCACGGCCCTGTTCGCCACCCGGCTGCTCGCCGGCGTGGGATTTCTGTTCATCTGGGCCGCCGGACTGCGCGCCCTGTCGAGGGCCGCATGAATTTCGACGGATTTCTTCAACTTCTCCGCAACAGCCTGCGCCAGCCGGAACTGGCGCTGCGCCAGTTGCACGGGCTGAACCTGCCGGTCTCGGCCCGGTGGATGGCGCTGGTCGTGCTGGTCTCGCTGTCGTCGATCATGGCGACGCTGGTGATGCGCGCCTTCCCCTTCCTGGGCGATGGCGGCATGAACCTGCCCGAGATCGCGCCCATCCCCCGCGCCGCGCTGCAGTTCGTGGGCATCGCGCTGGCGGCATGGCTGATTGCGACGGTGGGCCGGGCCTTTGGCGGGCGCGGCAGCTTTGGCACCTCGCTGCTGGTGGTGATGTGGCTGGAAACCGTGCTGCTGGTCGCGCAGGTGGTGCAACTGCTGATCATGCTGCTGTTCCCCCTTGGCGGCAGCGTCTTGGGGCTGATCGCAGTGCTAGCGGTGATGTGGATGAGCGTTCAACTGATCAAGGCGCTGCACGGGTTTTCCAGTGCGGGCCTGGTTTTTCTGGGCATGCTGGCGACCGGGCTGATGACGCTGATGTTTCTCAGCGTGCTGGCCGGTGCGCTTGGCGTGCTGCCCGATCCTAGTGCTGGAACCTGAGACATGAGCTTCGACATCGACCGCGTTCGCGCCGACTTTCCGATCCTGTCGCGGCAGGTGAACAACCGGCCTCTGGTCTATCTGGACAACGGGGCGAGCGCGCAGAAACCGCAGGTCGTGATCGACGCCATCACCCGCGCCTATCAGGACGAATACGCCAATGTTCACCGGGGGTTGCATTATCTCTCCAACCTCTCGACCGAGCGTTACGAGGCCGTGCGCGGGATCATCGCGCGCTTCCTGAACGCCCCGCACGAGGATGAGATCGTCTTCGCCTCGGGCGCGACCGAGGCGATCAATCTGGTGAGCTATGGCTGGGCTGCGCCGCGCCTGCAGGCGGGGGACGAGATCGTGCTGTCGGTGCTGGAACACCACGCCAATATCGTGCCCTGGCACTTCCTGCGAGAGCGGCAGGGCGTGGTGCTGAAATGGATCGAGCCGGACGCCGATGGCAGCCTGCCCGCGCAAAAGGTGCTGGATGCGGTCGGCCCGCGCACCCGGCTGATCGCGCTGACCCATATGTCGAACGTCACCGGCACCGTGGTCGATGTGGCGGCCGTGGCGCGTGGGACAGATGTGCCGCTACTGGTCGATGGCAGTCAGGCGGCGGTTCACATGCCCGTCGATCTGGCGGTGATCGGCGCCGATTTCTACTGCGTGACCGGGCACAAGCTTTACGGGCCGTCGGGGTCGGGCGCGATCTGGATCAGCCGCGCGCGTCAGGCCGAGATGCGCCCCTTCATGGGCGGCGGCGACATGATCCGCACCGTGACCCGCGACGCCGTCGATTATGCCGACCCGCCCCTGCGGTTCGAGGCCGGGACCCCCGGCATCGTCAACCAGATCGGTCTGGGCGTGGCGCTGGAATATCTGATGGGCCTGGGGATGGCGAACATCGCCGCGCACGAGCGCGCCTTGCGCGACCACGCCCGCGACCGGCTGCGCGATCTGAACTGGCTGCAGGTTCAGGGCGACGCGCCGGATAAGGGGGCGATCTTTTCCTTCACCATGCAGGGCGCCCATGCCCATGACATCGCAACGATTCTCGACAAGCGCGGCATCGCGGTCCGCGCCGGAAGTCATTGCGCCATGCCGCTGATGGATTTTCTGGGCGTCACCGCCACCGCCCGCGCCAGCTTCGGGATGTACAACACCCTGGCCGAGGTCGATGCGCTGGTCGATGGGCTGCAATTCAGCCGCGAACTCTTCGCCTGAGGGCGCACGCGGGCGCAATGGTCAGCCCGCCTTTTTCGCCAGCTTCCCATTGCGGCGGCCCCGGATACCGGCTAATCAGGCGCGCACGCACCCGTAGCTCAGCTGGATAGAGCGCTGCCCTCCGAAGGCAGAGGTCACAGGTTCGAATCCTGTCGGGTGCGCCAGATCAGCCCCACAATCCCCTGATATTGATGCCCCCGCGCGGCGCGTGGCGATTCGTCGCGGCTTTGCGCGTCGCACCAATGGAAAAGCCCCCGCCGAGGCAGGGGCTTGTCAGAACGATGGTGCCCAGGAGAAGACTCGAACTTCCACGCCTTGCGGCACACGGACCTGAACCGTGCGCGTCTACCAATTCCGCCACCTGGGCAGGTGTCGTGAGGCGGGTGATTAGACTGGGTGCCGGGGGGTGTCAACGGGCTTTGCGAAAAAATCTCGCGGCTGTCGGCGGAAACTTGGCGAAGCGGGCCGCCGCGTCAGGGGGTCGCGCTTGCCCGGCCCTGCGTGGCGCGCTATCAGCGGGGGCAAGCCCAAGGAAAAGGATGCCAGCTGATGTCGAAGATCGTCACGATTTATGGCGGCTCGGGGTTCGTCGGACGCCAGATCGCGCGCCGCATGGCACAGCTTGGCTGGCGCGTCCGCGTCGCCGTCCGCCGCCCCAGCCAGGCGCTGTTCGTGCGCACCTATGGCGCGGTCGGTCAGGTCGAGCCGGTGCCGTGCAACATTCGCGACGACCTTTCCGTGCGCGCGGCCATGGCCGATGCCGATGCGGTCATCAACTGCGTGGGTATTCTGGTCAATGAGGGCCGCAACCGATTCGAGGCCGTGCAGAGCGAAGGCGCGGGCCGCGTCGCCCGCATCGCCGCGGAAACGGGCGTGCCGCGGCTGGTGCAGATCTCGGCCCTGGGCGCGGACTCCGATTCCAACAGCACCTATGCCCGCACCAAGGCGCAGGGCGAGGAAGAGGTGCTGAAGCATTTCCCCACCGCGATGATCCTGCGCCCCTCGGTCGTGTTCGGCCCCGAAGGCGGCATCTATGACCGCTTTGGCCGCATGGCGAGCATGGGTCCGGTCGTCGCCATCACCGGCGGCAACACAAAGATGCAGCCGGTCTTTGTCGACGATGTCGCGCGCGCCGCCGAGATGGGCGCGACGGGCGAGGCCGCGCCCGGCATCTATGAGCTGGGCGGCCCCGACATCCTGACCGTGCGGCAGATCGTCGGCCAGGTCCTGCGCGAGATCTATCGCCGCCGTCTGGTGATCAACCTGCCCTTCTGGCTGGCCGGGCTGGTCGGCGGGGTTTTCGATATCGGCGCGATGCTGACCGGCGGGCTGCTGACCAACCGCATCCTGACCCGCGATCAGGTCCGGCTGCTGCGCCACGACAACGTGGTCTCGCCGGGCGCGCGCGGCTTTGCCGAGCTGGGCATCAAGCCTATCGACGCCGACGCGGTGATCGGCGACTATCTGTGGCGCTTCCGCCCCGGCGGGCAGTATGCGGCGATCACCGCCTCGTCGAAGAACCTGCGCCCGCGGTAGAATGACCAACTCCATCGTTGCTGCGCTGCTGGGCCTGCTGGAAGGCCTGACCGAGTTCATCCCCGTCTCATCCACCGGCCACGTCCTGCTGGCCGGCTATTTCCTGGGCTTCGACAGCCCCGGCCGCGCCTTCGAGGTGCTGATCCAGCTGGGCGCGATCCTCGCGATCCTGGGCGTCTATGCGGGGCGGCTGTGGGGGATCTTTCGCGCCGCACCGCATGACCCGCAGGCGCGTCGCTTCATCTGGGCGGTGCTGCTGGCCTTCCTGCCGGCGGTGGTCGTCGGCGTGCTGGCCCATCCGATCATCAAGACAGTGCTGTTCGAGACCCCCGTCCTGATCGCGAGCATGCTGATCGTGGGCGGCGTGATCCTGCTGCTGGTCGACCGCAACCCGCCCCCGGTCCGCGTCACCGAGACCGAGAGCATCCCGCTGAAAACCGCCATCGCCATCGGCTTCATCCAGTGTCTGGCGATGATCCCCGGCGTCTCCCGCTCGGGCGCGACCATCGTCGGCGCGATGCTGCTGGGGGTAGGCAAGCGCGCGGCGGCCGAGTTTTCGTTCTTTCTGTCGATGCCGACCATGGCCGGGGCATTCGCCTATGATCTGATGAAGAACCGCGAGATTCTGGACGCGCAGGCGACCGGAAATATCGTCATCGGCTTTGTCTGCGCCTTTCTGGCCGCCATCGTGGTGGTGAAATGGCTGCTCGGCTATGTCTCGCGGCATGGCTATGCGCTGTTCGCCTGGTGGCGGATCGGGGTCGGCGCGGCGGCGCTGCTGGCCATGGCGCTTGGCGGCTGACGCTGTCCGGCATTGTCACCGCCCCGCCATGGCGTCAGACTGAGCCACCAGATAGCGGGTGACCCATGCCGATCCGATCCCCTGACACCGACTCCCCCCTTTCGCCCGCGCCTCTTGTCGAGCGCGGCCTGCTGCTGGCGGTCCTGCTGCCGGGGGTGGCGGGGGCGGCGGGGTTCACCCCGCCCGAGGGCTGCCGTCTGACCCTGACGGTGCAGAACCGCAGTTGCACCGTCTCGCAGCATTTCATCTGCGAGGCCGACCCCGCGGGCGACCAGCACGTCACCCATTTCGACAGCGACGGCCCCAGCTTTCATTCGCACATCGATGCCGAGACGCGGTGGCTGGAGCTGACCGATCTGCGCAGCGGGTTGCGCGATGTGCTGGCGCCGGATGCGGCGGATCACGCCTCGTTCAGCACGCTGCAGCGCGAGGGCCGCGACGATTTCGACTTCTGGACGGTGTCGAGCGATGGCGAGCGGCTGCGCCATATCGGCCGCGATGTCCTGACCGGCGAGGCGGTCGAGATCGACGGGCAAACGCTGGAACTGACCAGCTTCGACCTGCGCACCTTTTCGAGCGAGGGCGAGTTGCTGATCGCCGCCAGCGGCCAGCAATTCGTCAGCCGCGCGCATGGCCGGTTCTATGGCGGGATCGAGCGGTCCGAGGACTGGACCGGCACCGTCACCGAATCGAATGACAGCCCGATCAGCTTTGCCGGCCCCGGCGATCCCGGCTTTGGCGCGACGACGCCGCTGTTCGGCTGTGAGATGCAGATGGTGCGGGCCGGGGGCGGGGACAGCGCGTCCTAGGTGCGGGTCATCGGGTGAGTGATGACAGCGCGGCAAGCGCAGGGCCACGGGTGCCGGCCCCACACCAAGGGCACGCCGCCGTCACTCTCGATGATAAGGCTGGCCGGCGAGGATGCTGGCGGCGCGGTAAAGCTGCTCGGCCAGCATGGCGCGGACCAGCATATGCGGCCAGACCATCCGGCCCAGGCTGATCTGCCAGTCGGCGCGGTCGCGCAGCGCGGGCAGCAGCCCATCGGCGCCGCCGATCAGCAGCGCCAGATCGCGGCCCTGATCGCGCAGGCCCGCGATCCGCGCGGCAAATTCGGGGGAAGAGGGCTGCTCGCCCCGTTCATCCATGGCAATCAGAAAGGCACCGGCGGGCAAAGCGCGCTCGATCAGCGCGGCCTCGCCTGCCATGCCTGCGCCGCGCCGGTCGTCGATTTCGACCAGTTGCACGGGCGGCAGGCCCAGCCCGCGCCCGGTCTTGGCGAAGCGGTCGAGGTAGTCGTCCAGCAAGGCGCGCTCGGGCGAGGCGCGCATCCGGCCGACGGCGATCAGGGTGATCTTCATGCGTCAACGCCGCCCGGCTGCGCCAGCACGGTCGGCGCAGCCCAAGCGGCCATGCTCAGGCCGGGTTGGCGGGGCTGCGCAGGGATTGCAGTTGATCGCCCTGCATCCACATCTTTTCAAGCTGATAGAAGTCGCGGACCTCGGGTCGGAAGACATGGACCACGACATCGGCGGTGTCGATCAGCACCCAATCGCCGGTCTCTTTGCCTTCGATCCGGGCCGTGCGGCCGGTGGCATCCTTGAGACGCTGGGTCAGCTTTTCCGCGATGGTGGCGACATGGCGCGCGTTGCGGCCCGACGCGATCACCATGTGATCGGCCATGGCAGAGCGTCCGCGCAGATCGATCGTCACGACGTCTTCGGCCTTGTCATCGTCGAGCGAGCCAAGAATACGCGCCAGAATTTCGTCGCTGGTCAGATCCTGCGGCGCGGCGGTCACATTCGGCTGATCGGCCGATTGGACATGATGGGACAGGGTTCATCCTCCGGTCATCGCGCCTGTTCTCCCCGGCGCCGGGACACCCCCAATATAGCATTGATGCCGGTTTTCTCAATCGCCTGCGATGAATTTCGGCGGCGAGGGGTCGTCGTTCAGCAACCGCACCTCGCGCTGCGGGAAGGGAATGGTGATGCCGTTGTCCTGAAACGCATCCCAGAGCGCCAGAAAAACCTGCCCGCGCACATTGGTCAGACCCCGCTGCGCGTCCGAAATCCAGAACCGCAGCACATACTGGATGCGCCCCTCTTCCAGCCCGGTGATCCAGCAGACGGGGGTGCGCTGCGCCAGCACACGCTTGACGGTCAGGGCGGCGTTGATGGCGATCTTGCTGACCTTGTGCGGGTCGTCCCCGCAGGATGCCGTGAACTCGACATCCAGCCGGACAAAGTCGTTGGTATGGGACCAGTTCACCACCTGGCTGGTGACCAGATCCTCGTTCGGGATCAGGTATTCCTTGCCGTCGCGGGTGACGACGCTGACATAGCGCGCACCAAGCGCGTCGATCCAGCCAAAGGTGTCGCCCAGGCTGATGACGTCGCCGGGCTTGATCGACTTGTCGAGCAGGATGATGATCCCCGAAACTAGGTTCGAGACCACCTTTTGCAGGCCAAAGCCCAGGCCCACGCCGACCGCGCCGGAAAACACCGCGATGCCGGTCAGATCGACGCCGATGGCGCGCAGCCCGATGGCGAAGGCCAGCGTGATCAGGATGACCTGCACCAGCTTGGTCACCAGCACCTGCATGGTGGGCGTCAGCGAGGCCGAGGTCGACAGCCGCCGCGACACCGCCCGCGTGATCAGCCGCGAGCCCGCGATCAGCAATGTGATCACGGCCAGCGCCTTGAGCGCGGTCAGCAGCGACAGCCGGAACGACCCGATGCCAAGCGCGAGGCTGTCGAGCAGCCGATAGGTCGCATCGGTCAGCCCCAGCAGATACAGCACCGCCCAGATCCACGCCGCCCACCGGACCACGCGCCGAAACAGCGAATTGACGATCAGCCGGGCCAGGAACGCGATGGCCAGGATCGCGGTGGCGATGGTCGCGGCCTCGGCGATCAGCTGGCTCAACGAGGGCCAGGTGATCTGGCGCATCACCAGCACCACCGTCCAGGCCATGGCCGAGAACAGGATCAGCCGCAGCCGCTGCACCACCATCAGCCCGGTCCGCAGCCGCCATTTCGGCCATCCCTGCCGCCGGCGCAGCCATTTGCGCAGCCGTGGCGCCAGCAGCCACGCCAGAAGATGGGCCAGCACGATCAGGAACAGCACCGTCCAGATCTGGTTGATCCGCGACGGCAGCAGCATCAGCCGGAAGGTCAGGTCGAGCTGGTGCCAGAATCCTCCGGCCGCGTCGATGATCTGGTCGGATGTGGCGGCGGGTTCGTTCATCAGGCGATTAGACAGGTGCAAGGCGCGGCGGGCAAGACCCTGCCGAACTGACGATTCCCCTTGCCAGCAAGGCGGGCCAAGGCTACCTCTGTCCGCGGAATTCGGGAGACTTCGGCCAGAGCCGGGGCCGAAGGAGCAACCGCCCCGGTAAACTCTCAGGCAGCAGGACCGGTTCCGCATGAACTCTGAAGAGAGGCCGCTTGGCCCGCCGAAGGATGACGATCTCAGGCGCCCATGGTCGCAAAGGCCGGGCACGGACAGAGGGGGCAGCCAAACCGCGCAATCGGGCGCAAGGAGGATGCCGTGACCGAAACCGACACCCTGAAACAGACCCCCCTGCATGATCTGCATGTGGCGCTTGGCGCGCGCATGATGCCCTTTGCCGGCTGGGACATGCCGGTGCAGTATCCGATGGGCGTGCTGAACGAGCATCTGCACACCCGCGATCAGGCCGGGCTGTTCGATGTCAGCCATATGGGCCAGATCCTGCTGCGCGCGCCCTCGGGGCAGGCGGCGGATGCGGCGGCGGTGCTGGAAACGCTGGTGCCCGCCAATCTGGTCGATCTGCCCAAGGGCCGGCAGCGTTACGGGCTGTTCACCAATGAACGCGGCGGGATCGAGGATGACCTGATGATCGCCAATCGCGGAGATCACCTGTATCTGGTGGTCAACGCTGGCTGCGCCGACAGCGATCTGGCGCTGCTGCGTCGACTGGACGGGGTCGAGGTCGAGCATGTGACCGACCGCGCCCTGCTGGCCTTGCAGGGCCCGCAGGCCGCCCGCGTGCTGTCGGCGCTGATCCCGGCGGTGGCGAACATGACCTTCATGGATGTGGCGACGCTGAACTGGGACGGGGCCGAGGTCTGGGTCTCGCGTTCGGGCTATACGGGCGAGGACGGGTTCGAGATCTCGCTGCCTGCCGACCGCGCCCGCGAATTCGCCGATGCGCTGCTGGCCGATCCGGCGGTCGCGCCGATCGGGCTGGGCGCGCGCGACAGCCTGCGGCTCGAAGCCGGGATGCCGCTTTACGGCAATGACATCGGCGCGGACGTCACACCGGGGCAGGCGGCGCTTGGCTGGTCGATCCCCAAGATCCGCCGCAGCGGCGGCGCGCGCGAGGGCGGGTTTCCCGGCGCCGATGTGATCCTGCCCGAACTGGCGCAGGGCGCTGACACGACACGGCTGGGGCTGCGCCCGCAGGGCCGCGCGCCGATCCGGCAGGGCGTCACGATCTTTGACGCCGAGGCTGGCGGAACGGCCATCGGGCATGTCACCTCGGGCGGGTTCGCGCCCTCGGTCGGGGCGCCGGTGGCCATGGCCAGCCTGCCTGCCGCGCTATCGCCGGGCGACATTGTCTACGCCGAGCTGCGTGGCAAGCGCATTCCCGTCGAAATCGCCCCGCTGCCCTTTGTCCAACCCCATTACAAACGCTAAGGAGCGTCCCATGCTGAAATTCACCGAAGACCATGAATGGCTGAAGCAGGACGGCGATGAGGTCATCGTCGGCATCACCGCCCATGCCAGCGAGCAGCTTGGCGATGTCGTCTTCATCGAACTGCCCGAAGCCGGGCGCGAGGTCGAGGCGGGCGAGGAAATCGTCGTGATCGAATCGGTCAAGGCCGCGTCCGACATCTCCGCGCCCATCGCGGGCACCATCACCGCCGTGAACGAGTCGCTGTCGGACAATCCCGGTGCGGTGAATGACGACGCCATGGCGGCATGGTTCTTTCGCATCAAGCCCGCCGCCGGCGCGGCCATCGACGGCTTCATGGACGAGGCGACCTACAAGGCGCTGATCGGCTAGCGCCGCGCGCCGCAAGATCGGGCAGGGGCCGCGGCCCCTGATCCCGGACCAGATCTCACCCCCGCAATTTGTGCCCGCGGTCGCAGCCGCGTGGCGAGGATGGATTGAATGACCCGCTGGACCCTGACCGACTATAACCCGGACGATTTCGCCAACCGCCGCCATATCGGCCCCTCGCCCGCCGAGATGGACGAGATGCTGAAGGTCGTGGGCGCCGATTCCCTTGACGCGCTGATCGAACAGACGGTCCCGGCCTCGATCCGGCAGGCCGATACGCTGGATTGGGAGCCGCTGTCCGAGGCCGGGCTGATCGCGCGGATGCGCGAGGTGGCGGCGAAGAACCGGGTGATGACCAGCCTGATCGGGCAGGGCTATTACGGCACCGTCACGCCGCCTGCAATCCAGCGCAACATCCTGGAAAACCCGGCCTGGTATACGGCTTACACGCCCTATCAGCCCGAAATCGCGCAGGGCCGGCTGGAAGCGCTGCTGAACTATCAGACCATGGTCAGCGACCTGACCGGGCTGCCCGTCGCCAACGCCTCGCTGCTGGACGAGGCCACCGCCGCCGCCGAGGCCATGGCCATGGCGCAGCGCGTGGCCAAGTCCAAGGCGACGGCGTTCTTCGTCAGCGACAACCTGCACCCGCAGACGATTTCCGTCATCGAGACGCGGGCCGAACCGCTTGGCATCCGCATCATCCGCGGCGCGCCCGAGGATCTGGACCCGTCCGAGGTCTTTGGCGCGATCTTCCAGTATCCGGGCACCTTCGGCCAGATCCGCGACCTGACCGCCGAATGTCAGGCGCTGCATGACGCGGGCGCCATCGCCGTTGTCGCCAGCGACCTGCTGGCGCTGTGCCTGCTGAAGGAACCGGGCGCGATGGGCGCCGATATCTGTATCGGCTCGTCGCAGCGCTTCGGCGTGCCGATGGGCTATGGCGGACCGCATGCGGCCTTCATGTCCTGCCGCGACGCCTATAAACGCTCGATGCCGGGGCGGATCGTCGGGGTCTCGATCGACGCCAAGGGCAACATGGCCTATCGCCTTGCCCTGCAGACCCGCGAGCAGCATATCCGGCGCGAAAAGGCCACCTCCAACGTCTGCACCGCGCAGGCATTGCTGGCGGTCATGGCGTCGTTCTATGCGGTGTTCCACGGCCCGGTCGGGCTGCGGGCCATCGCGCAGCGCGTCCATCTGCACGCGGTCAGCGTCGCCAATGCCCTGCGCGCCGCCGGGGCCGAGGTCGAACCGGATGCCTTCTTCGACACCATCACCGTGCGCGTGGGGGTGGGGCAGCTGGGGATCCTGGCCGCCGCCCGCGAACATGGCATCAACCTGCGCAAGATCGGGCGCGACCGGGTCGGGATTTCCGTCGATGAAACCACCGACGCCTCGGTCATCGCGCGGCTGCTCGATTCCTTCGGTATCACCGATGCCGCCCAGCCCGCGACCGAACCCGCCATCCCCGAGTCGCTGCTGCGCGAAAGCAGCTATCTGACGCATCCGGTCTTTCACATGAACCGCGCCGAATCCGAGATGATGCGCTATATGCGCCGCCTCTCGGACCGCGATCTGGCGCTGGATCGGGCGATGATCCCGCTCGGCTCCTGCACGATGAAGCTGAACGCGGCGGCCGAGATGATGCCGATCACCTGGCCCGAATTCGGCGCGCTGCACCCCTTTGCGCCCGCCGATCAGGCCGCAGGCTATGCCGAGATGCTGCACGACCTGACCGAGAAGCTGTGCCGCATCACCGGCTATGACGCGTTCTCGCTGCAGCCCAACAGCGGCGCGCAGGGCGAATATGCGGGGCTGCTGACCATCCAGGCCTATCACCGCGCCAATGGCGACGATCAGCGCGATGTCTGCCTGATCCCGGTCAGCGCCCATGGCACCAACCCGGCCTCTGCCCAGATGTGCGGGATGAAGGTGGTTGTGGTCAAATCCGCCCCGAACGGCGATATCGACCTTGAGGATTTCACCGACAAGGCGCGTGCGGCGGGCGACCGGCTGGCGGCGGTGATGATCACCTATCCCAGCACGCATGGCGTGTTCGAGGATACCGTCCGCCAAGTCTGCGACATCACCCATGAACATGGCGGCCAGGTCTATATCGACGGGGCGAACATGAACGCGCTGGTCGGGCTGGTGAAGCCGGGCGAGATCGGCGGCGATGTCAGCCACCTGAACCTGCACAAGACCTTCGCCATCCCCCATGGCGGCGGCGGGCCGGGCATGGGACCGATCGGGGTCAAGGCGCATCTGGCGCCGCATCTGCCGGGCGATCCGCAATCGGGGCAGGGCGCGGTCGCAGCGGCACCCTATGGCAGCGCATCGATCCTGCTGATCTCATGGGCCTATATCCTGATGATGGGCGGCGAGGGGCTGACCCAGGCGACGCGGGTGGCGATCCTGAACGCGAACTATATCGCCAGCCGCCTCAGCGCCGGTTATCCGATCCTGTTCATGGGCAATCGCGGTCGGGTGGCGCATGAATGCATCATCGACACGCGGCCCTTTGCCGAACATGGTGTGACCGTGGACGACATCGCCAAGCGGTTGATCGACAACGGCTTCCATGCGCCCACGATGAGCTGGCCGGTGTCCGGCACGCTGATGGTCGAGCCGACCGAATCGGAAACCAAGGCCGAGATCGACCGCTTCGTGACCGCCATGCTGGCGATCCGGGACGAGATCCAGTCCGTCGCCGATGGCGAGGTCGCGGTCGAGGACAGCCCCCTGCGCCACGCCCCGCATACGGTCGAGGATCTGGTCGCGGAATGGGACCGCCCCTATAGCCGCGAGGCGGGCTGCTTCCCCCCCGGCGCCTTCCGCGTCGACAAATACTGGCCGCCGGTCGGGCGCGTCGACAACGTCCATGGCGACCGCAACCTGATCTGCACTTGCCCGCCACTGGAAGCCTATGCCGAAGCGGCCGAGTGACCGCGATCCGGGCCGTTCTGCATTCGCGCGGAACGCGGACGGCCCGAACTGCGTTTGAACCCTGAACTGAAAAGAAAGGGTCAATGAAATGAAAGGCGTCGTCGCTTGGTTTCTGGGCGTTCCGCTCGTTGTGATCATCATCCTGTATCTGACCGGCATCTTCTAGGATTGCCCGTCCAGACCATGACTTTCCGGCCCGTCAACCGCGTAGAGCGGCTGGCGGGCCGTTCCCCGTCGGGGCTTATTTCGGCTTGGGCCGGAACGCCTTGATGCGCGTGGGGTCGGTCTCGATCCGCGCCGCCCCCAGCAGGTCGAGGCAATAGGGCACCGCCGCGAGCACCGCGTTCAGGCAGGTCGCGATGGCCGAAGGCTTGCCGGGAATGGTGATGATCAGCGTCTTGCCGCGGCTGACGGCGGTCTGGCGCGACAGGATCGCGGTCGGCACCTCGGCCAGCGAGGCGCGGCGCATTTCCTCGCCAAAGCCGGGATACTCCCGCTCTGCCACGTCGAACACCGCCTCGGGGGTGACATCGCGCGGCGCCGGGCCGGTGCCGCCGGTGACAAGGATCAGGTCCGCGCCCTCGTCGCAATATTCGCGCAGCGCGTCTGCGATGACACCGCGCAGGTCCGGAACGATCCGGCGCAGGATCTCCACATCCGAGGTGATGACCTCGCGCAGCCACGCCTCGGCCCCCGGCCCGCCCTTGTCCTCATATTCCCCGCGCGAGGCACGGTCAGAAACGGTCAGGATGGCGATGCGGGCAGGCTGGGTCATGGCGGCGGTCCCTGTGGGTGAAATCGGGGCCTGATCCTGCCCCGAAACCGCCCGGAAGGAAAGCCGCGCCTAATCCGCCTGCCTGACCCGCGCATTGCGCGCCGCCAGCAGCTTCAGCCGCAGCGCGTTCAGGCGGATGAAGCCGGCCGCGTCCTTCTGGTCATAGGCGCCGGCGTCGTCTTCAAAGGTCACATGCGCCTCGCTATACAGCGAATGATCCGACCAGCGGCCGACCGTGGTGGCGCTGCCCTTGTAGAGCTTGAGCCGCACGGTGCCGGTCACATGCTCTTGCGACTTGTCGATGGCGGCCTGCAGCATCTCGCGTTCGGGGCTGAACCAGAAGCCGTTATAGATCAGCTCGGCATAGCGCGGCATCAGGCTGTCCTTGAGGTGCCCGGCACCGGCGTCCAGCGTGATCTGCTCGATCCCGCGATGCGCTTCCAGCAGGATGGTGCCGCCGGGCGTTTCATAGATGCCGCGCGACTTCATCCCGACAAAGCGGTTCTCGACGAAATCCAGCCGGCCGATCCCGTGCTTGCGGCCATATTCGTTCAGCGCCGCCAGCAGCGTCGCCGGCGACATCGCCTGACCGTCGATCGAGACGGCATCGCCCTTGTCGAAGCCGATTTCGATATATTCGGGCGTGTCGGGCGCATCCTCGGGGCTGGTGGTGCGCTGATAGACATATTCCGGCGCCTCGGCGGCGGGGTCTTCCAGCGCCTTTCCTTCGGAACTGGTGTGCAGCAGGTTGGCATCGACGCTGAACGGCGCCTCGCCACGCTTGTCCTTGGCGATGGGGATCTGATGCTTTTCGGCGAACTCGATCAGCTTGGTGCGGCTGGTCAGATCCCATTCCCGCCACGGCGCGATCACCCGGATCGCGGGGTCGAGCGCATAGGCCGACAGCTCGAACCGGACCTGATCGTTGCCCTTTCCGGTGGCGCCATGGGCCACCGCGTCGGCGCCATGCTGCTGCGCGATCTTGACCAGATGCTGCGAGATCAGCGGCCGCGCGATCGAGGTGCCCAGCAGATATTGCCCCTCATACACTGCATTGGCGCGGAACATCGGAAAGACAAAATCCCGCACGAATTCCTCGCGCACATCGACGATGTGGATGTTTTCGGGCTTGATGCCCAGCAGTTCCGCCTTTTGTCGCGCCGGCTCCAGCTCTTCGCCCTGGCCCAGATCGGCGGTGAAGGTGATCACCTCGCAGCCATATTCGGTCTGCAGCCATTTCAGGATGATCGAGGTATCAAGCCCGCCTGAATAGGCAAGAACGACTTTCTTCGGCGCATCGGACATGGCGGACCCCTTTCAGATTTGGCGAGAGGGATAGGCCTTTCCTGCCGACGTCACAAGAGGTTCGCGGGCGTTAAGCCACTGTTAGCGCGCGTTGCGCTAGATTTGTCGGGCTGGCGCGATTCGAGGACGAAGATGATCGATTGGAAGCGGGTGCAGGCCCTGAAGGAAGAGCTGGGGGCGGATGATTTCCTGCCCGTGGTCGAGCTGTTTCTGGATGAGCTTGAGGGCATCGTCATGCGGCTGGCGCATGGCGATGCAGAGCGGCTGGAATGCGACATGCATTTCCTGCACGGCAGCGCGGCGAGCCTTGGCTTCACCGCCTTCGCCAGCCTCTGCCAGCAGGCCGAGATGGCCTTGCAGCGGCAGGAACTGGGCGGGCTCGATCTGGGGGCGCTGCTGGATTGCTATGCGGCGACGAAAAAGCAGTTCATCGCCGGGCGGCATCTGTGGCAGGGCGAGGCCCCGAATGTCGCGGTCAGATGAGAAACTGCGCCAGCAGCTCGTCCTGGGTGATGTCCTGATAGGCAAATCCCGCCGCGTCCAGCCTCTCGGTCAGCTCGCGCAGATGCCGGGGTTCGGTCGTCTCGATCCCGATCAGGACCGAGCCGAAGTTCCGCGCCGATTTCTTCAGGTATTCAAACCGAGCGATATCGTCCTGCGGCCCCAGCAGTTCCAGAAAGTCGCGCAGCGCGCCGGGCCGCTGCGGCATCCGCAGAATGAAGTATTTCTTCAGCCCGGCAAAACGCTGCGCACGTTCCTTGACCTCGGGCAGGCGTTCAAAGTCGAAATTCCCGCCCGAGCAGACGCAGGCGACCTTCTTGCCTACCAGCGCACCCTGCGCGGCCAGATCCTGCAGCACGTCGATGGACAACGCACCGGCGGGTTCCAGCACGATCCCCTCGACATTCAGCATGTCGAGGATGGTGATGCACAGCCGATCCTCGGGCGCGGTCAGCACCTGATCCGGCGAAAAACCGCGCAGCTGGGCAAAGGGCAGATCTCCGATCCGCGCCACCGCCGCGCCGTCGACAAAGCTGTCGACGCGGGCAAGCGTCGTGGGCGACCCGGCCATCAGCGCCGATTTCAGGCTGGCGCCGCCCTGCGGTTCGGCAAAGATGAATTGCGCGCCGGGGGCGGCATCCTGAAGGTAATGCGTGACCCCCGCCGCCAGCCCGCCGCCGCCGACGGGCAGGATCACCAGATCGGGCGGCGCGGGCATCTGGGCCAGCATCTCCAGCGCGACCGTCGCCTGCCCCTCGATCACATCGGCGGAATCAAAGGGCGACAGAAAGCTCGCCTCTTGCTCGGCGGCGAACTCTTGCGCGGCGGTCAGGGTCTGGTCGAAATAATCGCCGGTCAGCACGATCTCGATCGAATCGCCGCCAAAGATGCGGGTCTTGTCGATCTTTTGATGCGGCGTCGTCACCGGCATGAAGATGGTGCCGCGCGCGCCGAAATGCCGACAGGCATAGGCGACGCCTTGGGCGTGATTGCCCGCGCTGGCGCAGACGAAATGGCGGTTGGTGCCGGCATGGATCGCCTTGCGCATGGCGTTGAAGGCGCCGCGCAGCTTGTAGCTGCGGACCGGCGCCAGATCCTCGCGCTTGAGCCAGATCTCGGTCCCGTAGCGCGCCGAGAGGTGGCCGTTCAACTGCATCGGCGTCGCCGGAAACAGGTCGCGGATCGCGACCTCGGCCGCCGCCACATCGTCAAGAAAATCAGCCATCACACCCTCGCGGTCCACGCCGCCCGGCCTGACACGGCTGGCGGCATGGGTCAACCGCAGGCGGGTCTGCGGCCAGGGCCGGCGGCCTGGCCGATCAACCTCGGCCGCCGACCGATCAGGCCGCGATCACAGCCGCTCGATGGCCAGCGCGATGCCCTGTCCGCCGCCGATGCACATGGTGATCAGCGCGCGCTTGCCGTTGATCCGGTCCAGCTCGTACATCGCCTTGACGGTGATGATCGCGCCGGTCGCGCCGACCGGGTGGCCAAGCGCAATGGCCCCGCCATTGGGGTTCACCCGCGCCGGATCGAAGCCCAGCTCGTTGCTGACCGCCAGCGCCTGCGCCGCAAAAGCCTCGTTCGATTCGATCACGTCGAAATCGCCCGCCGACAGGCCGGTCCGTTCGAGCAGCTTTTTCACCGCCGGAACCGGGCCGATGCCCATGACCTGCGGGCGCACCCCGGCATGGGCGTAGCCCAGCACGCGAAAGCGCGGCGTCAGCCCGGCCTCGCGTGCCGCGCCCGCCCGCGCCAGCACCACCGCCGCCGCGCCGTCATTGATGCCCGAGGCGTTGCCGGCGGTCACGGTCCCATCCTTCTGGAACACCGTGCGCAGCCCGGACAGCTTGTCGAGCGTGGTTTCCTTGGGGTGCTCGTCGGTGTCGAAGCTGACCGTGCCCTTGCGGGTCTTGATCTCGACCGGGACGATCTGGTCGCGGAATCTGCCCTCGGAAATGGCGGCGGCGGCGCGCTGCTGCGATTGCAGGGCGAACTCGTCCTGCGCCGCGCGGGTGATGTTATGCTCCGAAGCGACGTTTTCAGCGGTGACGCCCATATGCCCGGTGCCCATCGGGCAGGTCAGCGCGCCGGTCATCATGTCGATCATCTGCACGTCGCCCATCTTGGCGCCGAAGCGCGCCGCCGGGACGGCATAGGGTGCGCGCGACATCGATTCGGCCCCGCCCGCGACGGCGAAATCGGCGTCGTTCAGGGTCAGTGCCTGCACCGCCGAAACGATGGCCTGCACGCCCGAGCCGCAGAGCCGGTTCACGTTCATCGCCGGCGTGGTGTCGGGGATGCCGGCATCCAGCATCGCCACCCGCGACAGATACATGTCGCGCGGTTCGGTGTTGATGACATGGCCGAAAACCACCGTGCCGATCCGGTCGGGCGAAACGCCGGCCCGCTCCATCGCCGCGCGGGCGACCGTCGCGGCGAGGTCGATGGGCGGAACCCCGGCCAGAGCGCCGCCAAAACTGCCGATCGCGGTGCGCGCACCGGACAGGATCACGATATCATCGTCGGACATTTGCTGTTCCCCCCTTTGGAGTCTGATCGCAGGCAGGTTATGGCGCGGCCGGGCCGCTGTATAGCGTCAACCCTGCGTCGGTTTGATGCGGGGGCCGCTGCCATCGCGGAAGGCCGCCAGCCGCGCGCGCGCCGGGGCCTGGGTGTTGACCACGCCCGCCACCACCGATTCGGCATAGGCAGCATCCAGCGGCGACATGTTCTGCATATGGCTGATGGCCGAGCAGATGGCGAAATTGGTCAGCGGCAGGTTTTCCGCGCAGCGCCGCGCGATCTCATTGGCCTTGGCCCGCGCATCCTCGGCGCGGTAATTGGCCAGACCGACGCTGACCGCGTCATCGCCGCGATACAGCCGGCCGGTCAGCATCATGTCGATCATCCGAGACTTGCCGATCAGATCGGCCACCCGGATCGTCGCGCCGCCGCCGGTGAACAGCCCGCGCTGCCCCTCGGGCAGGCCGAAATAGGCGCTGTCGTCGATCACCCGCAGATGCGCGGCCGAGGCGAGTTCCAGCCCGCCGCCGACCACCGCGCCCTGAAGGGCGGCGATGATCGGGACGCCGCCATACTCCATCTTGTTGAACGCCTCGTGCCAATGCAGGCAGAGATGCATGAAATCCTCGGGCGCGCGGTCGGCGGCGTGGTGTTCGACCAGATCGAGACCGGCGCAGAAATGATCGCCCGCGCCGGTCAGCACGCAGGCCCGGACGCCGTCGCGGGGCAGGGCGCGAAAGATCTCGGTCAACTCGTCGATGGTCGCCTCGTTCAGCGCGTTGCGCTTTTCCGGGCGGTTCAGGGTGACGGTGGCGATGCCGTCGTCATCGACGCTCAGCAGGGTATGGGTCAGCTTGAGGTCAGCGATGCGGGACATGGGGATCAGCCTTTCTCGATCAGGTGGATGATGACGGGGATGGTGGCGACGCTGGCGGCGGTCGAGATCAGCACCGCCGACGACACCCGCTGCACCGCAATCCCGAAATATTGTGCCAGCATGAAGACATTGCTGGCAACCGGCAGGGCGGCGGCGGCGATCATCACCCCCGCGGGTCCGGGGCTGACGCCGAGGGCAAGGCAGGCCAGCGCTGCCGCCGCCGGGTGCAGGACAAGCTTGGCGAAGGACAGCCAGCCCGCGATCAGCGGCCGGTCGGCGCTGCGCCCGGCCAGGCTGGCGCCGATGGCGAACAGCGCGCCGGGGGTCGCGGCGGCCGAGAGCAGGATCAGGAACTCGGAGACCGGCGGCGGGATCGGCAGGTCCAGCGCCGACCATCCCAGCCCGGCCAGCATCGAGACGATCATCGGATTGGCCAGCAGCCCGCGCAGCAGCGGCCCCAGCGTGGCCAGGCTGATGCGGCCGGACTGGCTGGCGGTGACGATGATGGTGATGAGCGTCGAGAACACGATCATGTCGATGGCGAGGATCAGCAGTACCGGCCCCGCCGCGCGTTCGCCCAGAAGCGCGATCAGCATCGGCACGCCCATGAAGCCGGTGTTGCCGATGACGCAGCAATGCGCCTCCATCGCCGCCTGCGGCCAGGTCAGGCCGCGAAACCGCGCCACGCCCAGACCCACGCCCCAGATCGCCAGCGTGCCCAGCAGATAGGCAAGCGCAAAGACCGGGTCCCAGATCTCGCGCAGCTCGAGTTCGGCCGCGAAGCGGAACAGCATGGCGGAGAGCGCGAAGAAGAAGACAAAGCGGGTCAGCCAGGCGGCGGCCTCGGCGGGGAAAAAGCCCGTGCGCGCCGCGCCCCAGCCCAGCCCGATCAGCGCGAAGAAGGGCAGGGTCTTCAGGATGATCTCTAGCATCGCGGCGCGCCTATCGGCCCGACGGGTCTGGCAGGCGTCCCGGTCATGCGTCGGATGGGGCGGGGCCGAAATGATCGGCGCCGCGCTGCCGGGCCAGATCGACCTGCCGCTGCCGCTCGCGGAACCGCGCCCGGTCGGCGTCGCTGTATTCGCCGATGCAGCGGTGGCAAGAGACGCCCGGCTCGTGGTCGGGATGCTGGGTGTCCTCGGCCGACAGCGGACGGCGGCAGGCGTGGCACAGCCCGTAGGACCCCTGCCGCAGCCCGTGGGTCAGGCTGACGCGGCGGTCGAAGACAAAGCACTCGCCCTGCCACAGGCTGTCTTCCTGTGGCACCTCTTCAAGATACTTCAGGATGCCGCCCTGCAGGTGGAACACGTCCTTCACCCCCTGCGAGAGCAGGTAATTGGTCGATTTCTCGCAGCGGATGCCGCCGGTGCAGAACATGGCGATGCGCTTGTTGTGAAAGCGGTGCGCGTTTTGCTGCCACCAGTCGGGAAAGTCGCGGAAGCTGCGTGTGCCGGGATCGACGGCGCCGGCAAAGCTGCCGATTTCGACCTCGTAATCGTTGCGGGTGTCGATCACCGCGACATCGGGATCGGCGATCAGCGCGTTCCAGTCGGCGGGCGCGACGTAATGGCCGACAGCGGCCCGCGGATCGACATCGGGCTGGCCCATGGTCACGATCTCGCGCTTCAGCCGCAGCTTCAGCCGGCCGAACGGCATGTCAGAGGCCGTGCTTTCCTTCCACACCAGATCGGCGCAGCCGGGCAGGGCGCGGATATCGGCCAGCACCGCGTCGATGCCCTGCCGGGTGCCGGCGATGGTGCCGTTGATGCCCTCGGGCGCCAGCAGCAGCGTGCCGCGCACGCCATGGCTGCAGGCCAGCCTTGCCAGCGGCCCCCTTAGCGCGGCAGGGTCGGGAAAGCGGGTGAAATGATACAGCGCACAGACGATCAGCATGATCCCCGCGATAGGCCCGCGCCCGCGCGCTGTCCAGCCTTGACGGGTTTGTCGCAGCCGCGCGCCATTGACGGCAGGCGTTCACCTGCTACCAAGATTTCCAATGAAGGAGGCGATATGTCCACAGCCCTGATCGTCGTCGACATGCAGGTCGATTTCTGCCCCGGAGGCCTGCTTGCCGTGACCGGCGGCGACCTGATCCTGCCCCGCATCAATGCGATGATGGCCGATTATGACGCCGTCATCCTGACCCAGGACTGGCACCCGTCGGATCATACCAGCTTTGCCGACAACCATCCCGGCGCCGCGCCCTACAGCACCACGCAGATGCCTTACGGCACGCAGGTGCTCTGGCCCCGGCATTGCGTTATCGGCTCGGACGGGCGGGGTTCCATCCCGATCTGGCGGTGGACCGCGCCGACATGATCATCCGCAAGGGCTTTCGCCCGCAGATCGACAGCTATTCCGCGTTCTTCGAAAACGACCGCACCACCCGGACCGGGCTGGAAGGGTATCTGCGCGAACGCGGGCTACAGCAGCTGGATTTCGTAGGCCTCGCCTATGATTTCTGCGTCGCCTGGTCGGCCATCGACGCGCGCAATCTGGGCTTCGAGGCGCGCGTGATCCGCGACGCGACCGGGGCCATCCACCTTGACGGCTCGGCCGATGCGGCCAGCGACGCGATGCAGCAAGCCGGAGTCACCCTGACATGATGATGCCGAATGTCGATATCGCCTCGCGGGTCTATAACCACCGCTGGAAGATCGACCCGATCGTGCGCTCGCTGCTCGATACCGATTTCTACAAGCTGCTGATGTGCCAATCGGTGTTCCGCAACCGCCCCGACACCAACGTCACCTTTCAGCTGATCAACCGCACCAAATCCGTCCGGCTGGCCGAGATCGTGGACGAGGCCGAACTGCGAGAGCAGCTGGATCAGGTGCGCCAGCTGCGGCTGACGCGCGGCGAATCGACCTGGCTGCGCGGCAACACCTTCTATGGCAAGCGGCAGATGTTCCGGTCGGACTTCATGGAATGGCTCGAGGCCGTGCAGCTGCCGGAATACGAGCTGTCCACCCGCGACGGCCAGTACGAGCTGCGCTTCGAGGGCAAATGGCCCGAGGTGATGCTGTGGGAAATCCCTGCGCTCGCGATCATCATGGAGCTGCGGTCCCGCGCCGTCACCAAGGATATGGGCCGGTTCGAGCTGCAGGTGCTGTATGCCCGCGCCATGACGCGGGTCTGGGAAAAGATCACCCGGCTGGACCATCTGCCCGACCTGCGCATCGCCGATTTTGGGACGCGGCGGCGGCATTCCTATCTGTGGCAGGATTGGTGCGTGCAGGCGATGGGCGAGGGGCTGGGGAATGCGCCGGACGGCAAGTTCATCGGCACCTCGAACTGCCTGATCGCCATGCGCCGCGACCTGGAGGCGATCGGCACCAACGCCCATGAGCTGCCGATGGTCTATGCCGCGCTGGCCGATACCGATGCCGAGCTGCGTCAGGCCCCCTATCGCGTTCTGGCCGACTGGCACGAGGAACATGACGGCAATCTGCGCGTCATGCTGCCCGACACTTACGGCACCAAGGGGTTTCTGGAAGGCGCGCCGGACTGGCTGGCCGGCTGGACCGGCATCCGCATCGACAGCGGCGACCCGGTTGAGGGTGCGGAACTGGCGATCCGCTGGTGGAAGGAACGCGGCGAGGACCCGCGCGACAAGCTGGTCATCTTCTCGGACGGACTCGACGTCGAAACCATCGCGGCGCTTTACGAACGCTTTCACCAGCGGGTCAAGGTCAGCTTCGGCTGGGGCACGTTGCTGACCAATGATTTCAGGGGCTTGGTCAAGGGCGACGGGCTGGACCCGCTCAGCCTCGTGTGCAAGGCCGTTGCCGCCGAAGGGCGGCCCACGGTCAAGCTGTCGGACAACCCGGCCAAGGCGATGGGCCCGGCGGACGAGATCGCGCGCTATAAGCGGGTCTTCGATCTGGGCGAACAGAGGCGGGTCGAGGTGCTGGTCTGACGCTCAGCCGCGGCGAAAGACGGTGACGGTCTCGACATGCGGCGACCAGCGGAACTGGTCGACGACATGGATCGGGTCCATCCGCCAGCCGCCCTCGATCATGCGCTTGGCGTCGCGGGCGAAGCTGACCGGGTCGCAGCTGACCCATGCCACGCGCGTCGGGCCGTCCCGCAGCGCGGCAAGCTGTGCTGCCTGCGCCGCCGCACCGCTGCGCGGCGGGTCGATGACGACGGCATCGAAACCCTGCAGCTCATCCGCCAGCAGAGGCCGCGCGGCCAGATCGCGGGTCTCGGTGGTGACGCGTTTGAGGCCGTGGGCATCTCGCCAGCCCTGATCCAGCGCCGCGAGCGGTGCGGCCAGCCCCTCGACCGCGTGAACCTCGGCCGTCTCGGCCAGCGGCAGGGCAAAGGTGCCGCAGCCGGCGAACAGATCGACCACCCGCGCCGCGCCTTTCAGCGCGTGACGGACCACGGCGCGCAGCGCGGCCTCGCCCTCGGCGGTCGCCTGCAGGAAGGCGCCCGGCGGCGGGATCACCTGCGCCCGGCCCATGCGCTGCACCGGCGCGCGCCGGGTCATCGGCACGCCGTCCCAGTCCAGACGCGCCAGATCGGCGGCCTCGGCCACCGCCGCGAGGGTCTGACTTAGCGCGGGCGTCAGGGGCTTGCCGCCGCTGACCGCCAGATCCAGCCCGGCCGGCCCCTCGGTCACCGTCAGCACCAGCTCTGCCGTGCGCGAGGCCCCGGCCGCGACCAGATCGCGCAGCGCCGGCAACGCCGCGAGGATCGCCGGGCGCAGCACATGGCAGCTGTGAATATCGACGATGCGCTCCGACTGCCGGGCGTGAAACCCCAGCGTCACGCCCTTTTTCGCCCGCCGCCCCGACAGCACCGCCCGCCGGCGAGAGCGCGGCGGCGAGGTGGCGATCCCGGCAATGGTCGCGCCGATCCCCTGTGCGGCAAGTGCCGTCAGCACGCTGTCAGCCTTCCAGCGCGCGACAAAGCCATCGCTGCCATGCATCAGCAGGCAGCCGCCACAATCGGCATAATGCGGGCAGGGCGGCGCCACCCGGTCCGCCGAGGCGGTGACGATCGCCGGGGCGGCGATGCGGCCGTCGCGAATCTCGCCCGTGACCACCTCGCCCGGCAGGGTCAGCGGCACCAGCACGGTCTGGCCCTCTACCGTCCGCGCCACCCCGTCGCCACGCCGTCCCAGCCGGTCGATCGACAGCGTCGTGCTGGCCGTCATTCCGCCGCCTGCGCGTCGTCGTCAGTGCCCAGAAAGCCGCCCGACTGCCGCTGCCAATAGCGGGAATAGGTGCCGTCAAGCGCCAGCAATTCCTGATGGCTGCCCTGCTCGACGATGCGGCCGCGTTCCAGAACCACGATCCGGTCCATCTCGGCGATGGTGGACAGGCGGTGGGCGATGGCCAGCACGGTCTTGCCAGCCATGACCCGGTCCAGCGAGCCCTGGATCGCCGCCTCGACCTCGCTGTCCAGCGCCGATGTCGCCTCGTCGAGGATCAGGATCGGCGCGTCCTTCAGGAAGGCGCGGGCCAGCGCGATCCGTTGCCGCTGCCCGCCCGACAGCTTGACGCCGCGCTCGCCCAGATGCGCGTCATAGCCCTTGCGACCCATGTGATCCTGCATCTCGCCGATGAAGCTGTCGGCCTCGGCGGCGGCGGCGGCGGCGTCGATCTGCGCCTGCGTCGCGCCGGGGCTGCCATAGGCGATGTTGTCGCGGGCCGAGCGGTTGAACATGGCCGTTTCCTGCGTGACCATGCCGATCTGGCGGCGCAGGCTGGCCTGGGTGACGTGGCGGATGTCCTGGCCGTCGATGCGGATGGTCCCGCGCTCGGTGTCGTAAAGCCGCAGCAGCAGCGCCACCAGCGTCGATTTCCCCGCGCCCGAGGCCCCGACCAGCCCGATCCGCTCGCCCGGCCGGATGGTCAGGTCGATGTCGCGGATGCCGCCCTGCCCATCGGCGCGGCCATAGGCGAAGCTGACCTTCTGGAACTCGATCAGCCCCTGAACCGGCGGCAGCGCCACGGCATCGGGCGCATCGGCCAGCCCGTGCGGGGGCGAGAGCGTCCGCATCCCGTCCTCGATCTCGCCGACCGAGCCCCAGATGCCCATCAGCGACATGCTGACCCAGCCGGTCATCTGCGACAGCCGCAGCGCGATCGCGCCGGCGGCGGCGATATCGCCCGCCGTGGCCATCCCGCGCTGCCACAACAGCGCCGAGCCGCCGATCAGGATCACCGGCAGCAGCCCCGCCAGCGTCATCAGCGAGACCCGGAACCAGGTCGAGACGACGCCGAAATCCAGCGCCCGCTCGCGGAAACCGGCCATGGCGGCAAGGGCGGCCCGGTCCTCATGCTCGTCATGGGCGAACAGCTTGACGGTCTTGATGTTGGTGATGGTGTCGACCACCTGCCCGGTCACCATCGCCCGGGCCGAGGCCCGCGCCGCCGCGCGGCTGCGGATGCGGGGCAGGAAGAACCGGATCAGCCCCAGATACAGCGCCAACCAGACCAGCAGCGCCGCCGCCCCCCAGCCATCGACGGTCAGCAGGAACAGCGCCGAGCCAAGCACCGTCGCCAGCGCGAAGGAAACCACGTTGACCATCTCGGACGCGACATCGGTGACGGCGCGCGCGGTCTGCATCTGCTTCTGCGCCAGCCGCCCGGCGAAATCGTTGTCGAAAAAGCTGACTGCCTGCCCCATGGTCCAGCGATGCAGCCGCGACAGCACCAGGGGCAGGATGTTCGGCCCCACGATGACGTTCGACGAGGCCGTGGACAGCCCCATGATCAGCGGCCGCAGCAGCAGGAAAAACGCCACGAACCCCAGCAAAAGCGGTCCGTTCGCCGACCACAGCGACTGCGCCGGGGCCGAGGTGACCGCGTCGATCACCGCACCCAGAAGCATCGCCGAGGCAACATCGACCGCCCCGGCCGCCGCCGAGACCAGCGCCGCAAAGCCAAGCCCCCGCCCGGCGCCCGACAGCGACCAGCCCATGAAGCGCAGCAGGCTTTGCGGCGGCGGGCCGTCGGCCGGGCGGAAGGCGTCGATCATGCGGGCAAAGATGCGGTGCAGGTTCATGCGCTCTCTCCGATCCGGCGGGCGGCGGCGACGAGGTCGGCGCGGGTGGCGGTAAAGTCAGACGCGAGCCACAGCGCCTCGGCGGCGCGCAATCCCTCGCCCAGGGCAGGCCCGCGCAGGCCCGGCATCAGGTCGGCGGCCGCGATGGGCAGCGGCGCCGACGCCGCGCGTGCGATGCGGCCCGGCCAGTCCGTGGGCACGGGCAGACCCTTGGCCACGGCGATCAGCGCGGCGTCCCGGGCGATCTCGCGCCCGTGGCGAAAGGCGACCTCGGCCAACGGCGTCCCAGCGGCCTGTTGCAGCCGCGCAAGCTGCGCCGTCTGCGCACGGGACAGGCGCAGGCCCGACGCCGCGTCAGCGGGCGCGATCAGCGCCATCCGCCGCAGCCAGTCGGGCGCCGCGTCATGCGCGGCCTCGGCGGCGATCAGCGCGGGCAGAGGGGCCGGATCGGCGCGGGGCAGCACCTGCGCCAGCACCCCGGTCTGCGCCATCAGCGCCAGCGAGGCCGCGGGGTCGGGCGCGGCCAGCAGCTTGGCGATCTCGGCCCCGATCCGCTCGGCCGAAACATGGCCCAGCCCGCCCAGATTGGCGGCAATGGCCTCGGTCGTGCCCTCGGCGAAGTCGGTGGCATACCAGGCGTAAAAGCGGAAAAAGCGCAGGATTCGCAGGTAGTCTTCCCTGATCCGGCTGGCCGCATCGCCGACAAAGCGCAGCCGGCGCGCGATGACGTCGGGCCAGCCGCCGACCGGGTCCAGCACCTCGCCTCGTGCGGTCGCATAGAGCGCGTTCATGGTGAAGTCGCGCCGCTCGGCGTCGTCCTCGATCCGGTCGGAAAAGGCCACCGTCGCCGCGCGGCCGAAGGTCTCGACATCGCGGCGGAAGGTGGTGATCTCATAAGGCGTGTGGTCGGCGATGACGGTGACGGTGCCGTGGTCGATGCCGGTCGGCACCGATTTCAGCCCGGCCGCGCCGGCGAGGTCGATGACCCGCTGCGGCTCGGCGTCGGTGGCCAGATCGACATCCCCGACCGGCAGCCCCAGCACCGCGTTGCGCACCGCGCCGCCGACGATCAGCCCGCGATGCCCGCCGCGATCCAGCATTCCCAGCACCGTCTGCAATCCCGGCTGCGCCAGAAACGGCGCGTCGATCTGCCGAGGGGCCGTCAAGACCGCAGCCTTTCCGCCAGTCCCATCAGGATGCGCGCCGTCGCCCCCCACAGGTAATAGGGCCCCAGCGGCGCCACCGGATAGGCGCGCGGCGTTCCTTGCCAGTCGCGCCGCTCGAGCCGGTAGTTCGCGGCGTCGGTGACATGGGCGAAGGGCAGGGTGAAGACCTCGGCCACCTCGCCGGGTTCGGGCAGCGGTGTGAAGGGGCCGCGGATGATGGCAATCAAGGGCGTGATGCGAAAGCGGGTGACGGTGTGGTGGACGGGCAGGGTGCCGATGACCTCGACCTGATCGGCGTGCAGGCCGATCTCTTCATGCGCCTCACGCAGGGCGGCGGCGGTGACGTCGGGATCGCCGGGATCGACCTTGCCGCCGGGCAGCGCGATCTGGCCGGGATGGTGCCGCATGGTGGCGGCGCGCTTGGTCAGGAACAGGCGGCCGTCATCCTCGTGGAAGGCGGCCAGCACGCCGGCATCGCGCAGCGGCGGCTGGTAGAGGTCGCGGTCACGCTCGGGGTCGTAATCCGAACTGGGCGGGGTGGTGTGGGCGACGGCGGCGCGCAGGCGGTCGGCGAACGCCTCGCCCGACAGCGCCGGACGAGAGGACAGGGCCGGCATGGCCAGCGGCTGGGGGTGGGCCGGCGACAGGGCAGGGGGTTCCGGGGCGCTTGTCGCGCCCGCTGTCTTCTCTGCCCTGCCTGCCGAATCGGTGATCACGCCCGCGCCGCCCCTTGCGCGGTGCCGTCGCTGTCGCTTTCCGGCAGCGCGTTGCCGTCGCTGTCGATGCTGGCCTCGAACCCCAGCGAGCGCGGGTCGAACTCGTAATGCGCACCGCAGAACTGGCAGTCGGCGGTCACGATGCCCTCATCCGTCGTCATGTGGCCAATGTCCTTCTGGCTATAGATGGACATGGTGCTGCGAACCCGCTCGGCGCTGCAAGAGCAGCCGAACTCGACCCGCTGCGGGTCGAAGATGCGGGGCTGTTCTTCGTGGAACAGCCGGACCAGCAGCTCGGTCGGGGCAACACTGGGGCCGATCATCTCGATATCCTCGACGGTCGAAAGCAGGTGATTGGCCCGCGACCAGTCCTCGGATTCGGCGCCCTGCAGAATGTCGGCGGCCTCGATCAGCGCCGGGGTCCGGCCCGGATCGGCGTCGGGATCGCTGTCGCGCATCGGCTGGGCGGGCAGGGTCTGCAGCATGATGCCGCCGGCCCGCCACGCCTCGTCTTTGCCGGGCAGCAGCGACCGGCCCACCGACAGCGCAAAGCTGCTGGGCAGTTGCTCGGACTGGGCGAAATAGGTCTCGGCGCAGGCGGCCAGCGAGCCGCCGGCCAAGGGCGTGATGCCCTGATAGGGCAGGTTTCCGGCGCCCTGGTCGATGAGGATGGCGAAATACCCGTCGCCGATCTGGTCGAAGAACGGCGCGTCGTCCAGACGCTCGGCGTCAAAGCTGGCCCAGGCGCGGATGCGGGCGGCGCCGCCCTCGGTCTCGGGCGCGTAATAATCGGCGGCGAGCGTGCGGATCGCGCCCTTGCCGCGCACCTGCAAGGACAGCTTCCAGCGCAGCTTGATCGTCGGGCCGATCAGCGCCGTCAGCAGCGCCAGTTCCGCCACCGCGGCGGCGACCGGGCCGGGATAGTCATGGCGCGAAAGAATGTGGTTCAGCACCCCGTCGAGCCGGGCCACGCGGCCCCGGATCGACGACCGGTCGAGCTGAAACGGCAGGACGGTATCGTCCCACGCGATCTGATTGATGTCTGTCATATTGTCCCTTGGCATGTCTGGCGCCGGTCGAGCGCGCGTCCGCCCCAATATAGGGCCGAGCCCGCCGATCCCAAGGGTTAACGCCCCGCACCCCTCATCGGAGGCCTGCGGCGTTCACTGATATCCGCGCACCAGCGCCGCCGACAGCATCGCCCAACCGTCGACGACGACGAAGAAGGCGAGTTTGAAGGGCAGCGCCACAATGGCCGGCGGCACCATCATCATCCCCATCGCCATCAGCACCGCCGAGACCACCAGGTCGATCACCAGGAACGGCAGCGCGATCAGAAAGCCGATCTCGAAGGCGCGCGTCAACTCGGTCAGCATGAAGGACGGCACCAGCAGACGCAGCCCCTCGGCGTTGTTGTCGGGCAGCAGCGCGCGCATCTGGTCGAGGATCGCGGGGTCGGTGCGCAGCGACATGAAGCGCTCGAAGGGGACGATGCCGCGCGACAGCGCCTCGACGACGCCGATCTGGCCGCTTTGCAGCGGGATGCCGGCGACGGTCCAGGCCTCGTTCAGGACCGGGTCCATGACGAACCAGGTCAGAAAAAGCGATAGGCTGATGATGAGCATGTTAGGCGGCGATTGCTGCAGCCCCAGCGACTGGCGCAGGATGGAAAGCACCGTGACCATGAAGGGAAAGCAGGTCACCGTGATCGCGATGGCAGGCGCGAGGGACAGGATCGTCAGCCCCAGAAACAGCAGGATCGAGGTCTGCCCGACCCCGCCCGCCGCCCCTGACCCCTGCGCCAAGGCCTGCGCGATCCCGTCCAGCGCCCCGCCAAGCGCATCGGGCGCGGCAGGTTCGGGCGCGGTCTGCGCCAGCGCGGCGCCGGGCAGCGCGGCCAGCGCCGCGAGCGCCCCATGCAGCAGATGCCGCAGTCGGGGCTGGCCGGTCACGAAGCCTCTCCGGCGGCGCGGGTGATCCGCAGGTTCAGCCGACCGCTGTCGCCTTCATCGGCGACAAGTTCGGCATAGGCCACGACGTGATCGCCGACGCAGATCTCGACCGCGTCATCGACGGCCTGATTGAGCGGCAGGATGTCGTTTTCGCGCAGGTTCGACAGCTCGGCCACGGTCATGCGGCGGCGGCCGATGCGGACGGAAATCTCGACCGGGATGTTGTCGGTCAGCACGGTGGGGTTCAGCTCCATTCACGCCTCCTTCGCGGGAACAAATTCGTCAAGCAGGGCGGTCAGGCGGGCCGAGATCTCTTGCGGATCGACCGAGATGCGGCCGCCTTCGAAGGTGATCTCGGTGGTCTCGCCGGGGACCATTTCGATCCCGCTCAGGCCGAGACCGGCGACATGATCGGTGAGGCGGTCGATCAGCTGCGGCGGACCGGCGACGCGGCAGGCGGGCGTGAGGCCGGCATGGCACAGGCGCTGCAGCTCTGCCCCGACCAGGGCGCAGATCCGATCCTCCATCCCCGTCGAAAGCTGGCTCACGATGGCGCGAAGCACCGGGGTCACGGCCTGCAGCGTCTCGTCGATGGTCCGCTGCCGCAGCGTCGCCCGGTCCTGCGCCTGCAGGGCGGCGTCGCGCAGCGCCTCGGTCAGCGCCAGCAGATCCGCCTCTCGCGCCGCCCGTGCGGCATCCTCGGCGGCGCGCTGGCACTGGCGGCGCATCTCGTCTGCGGTGAACAGCGCGCGCGCGGGTCTGGGCGGGGCGAAATCCTCGAAGCGCAGGGCTGCGGTCATGGGGCGGTCCTTTCGTCGCTGCCGATCCAGCCGTTGAGCAGCCGGACGGTCTCGTCCTGACGCTCTTTCATCAGTTGCTTCAGGCGTGCGACAGGATCGTCAGGCAGCGCCATCGCCGTGGCGGGCGTGAAATCGAGATCGACCTCGGCCATCGGCAGCATCGGCGGCGTGACCATGGGCGGGGTGTCGAGCGTGTCGGGCAATTGCGCCAGCGGCTGCGAGGCATCGAGCGCCTCGCTGGTCCGGTTCCGCAGCGCGCGCAGCGTCAGCATCAGCGCCAGCAGCGCGAACAGCCCCACCACCAGCAGCCGCACCAGCGAATCGAGCGCCAGCCGCTCGAGCAGGCCGCCGCGCACCGCCTCGGTGCCGCTGGCGGTTTCGGCGACGAATGGCATCGACTTGACCGTGATCTCATCCCCGCGCTGGGCGTCGAAGCCCACGGCGGCGGCCACGAGATCGCGGATCGTCGACAGTTCCGGCTCGGGCCGGGGCACGATGCGCGAGACGCCGTCAGCGCCGTCCTGCGGCGTGCCGTTGACCAGCACCGCCACGCTGAGACGGCGGACCGAGCCGGGATGACGCTCGATCTGGCGGGTCAGGCTGCCGACCTCGTAATTTGCCCGCTGCCGGGTCTCGGCCCGCTGCGATTGCTGGCGCTCGCCCGACTGGTCGGCGCGTTCGGGCAGGTTCGAGGCCGCCGTCACCGCCGCACTCTCGGCCATGCTGCTTTCGTCGCTCAGCTCCTCGGTCTCTTGCGAGATCATCGCGCGCTGCGTCGGATCAAAGCTGCGTTCGGTCACCTGCTCGGTCTCGGTCACCAGATCGACGCTGACCTCGACGATGGCATTGCCGGCACCGACATGCGGGGCGAGGATCCGCTCGACGTTCTCCTTGATCCGGTCCTCGCGCTCCGACGCGCCCTGCTCGTCCTGCGGCTGGATCAAGCCGCGCGCCGAATCGATGACCGAGACCGCCTCTGGCGCCAGCTTCGGCACCGCCGACGAGATCAGGAACCGCATCGCATCGGCCTGCGCGGCGGTCAGCGGCGTGCCGTCCGTCACCACCGTCACCGAGGCCGAGCCAGGCTGCGTGTCGCGATAACCGCGCGATTGCGGCGCGGTCAGGTGCACCCGGGCCGAGCGGATCGAGGGGATCGACAGGATCGTGCGGGCAAGCTCGCCCTCCTTCGCGCGCCAATAGGCCGCGTCGAACATCTGCGAGGTGGTGCTGAAGCCCGACATCTCGTCCAGGATCTCATAGCCCGGCCCGCCCTGCTGAGGCAGGTTGCGGGCGGCGAGATCCATGCGGACCCGGTCGCGCTGCGTCTGGTCGACCCAGATCGTGCCGCCGCGAAGCTGATAGGCCACGCCCCCCTGCTCGAGATGGGCGACGATCGGCGCCGCCTGCGCATCATCCAGCCCGGCATAGAGCAGCGCCATCTGAACGCGGCCGGCCAGCGCCACGAAGGCCAGCACCAGCACAAAGCTGGCGACGAAGCCGCCGATGATGGCCAGCCGCTGATTGCGCGAACGTCCTGTCCAGAATTTCTGCAGTTCCTGCAAGGCTGTCCCCCTTCGATTCGTCGTCGGTCTGGGGATCTTGTGGCACGGGCCGCGTTAATTATTGGTTAGTCGGGCAGTGCTATTCCCTCGGAACGACCGAGGAGAATCACCATGACCGACATCACGCCTGCCGAGACCGCCCCGAAACCCAGCCGTCGCGGCATGCTTGTGGTCGCGGCCCTGATTCTGGCGGTCGGGGCGGGGGGCGGCGCGATGGGTTTCCTGGGAGTGGTCAGCCCGTCGCGTCTGCTCGCGCCTAAGCCTGCGGCGGTCTCGCTGCCGCAGGTCGGATTTGCCGATGTGCCCCGGATCGTGGTGCCGATCAGTGGGCGCGACCGGCAGCTTGCGCTGAGCATCAAGCTCGAGGTCGCGCCCGAGGAACTGGCCCGGGTCGAGTTGCTGATGCCGCGGCTGTCCGACAGCTTCACCGGCTTTCTGAGCGACATCGACGCCGCCGCCATCGAGCGCCGCGGCGTGCTCGAGATCATCCGGGCCGAGCTTGCGGCGCGCGCCGACATGATCCTGGGCGCCGGGGTGGTGAAAAACGTCCTGATCACGGAGTTCGCAGTCCAATGACCCTGTCCATCCTGCTGCCTCTGGCGAGCCTTGCCGCGGCGGTGCCGCTGACCGTCTATTGCCTTTTGCTCTCGCGTCGGCTGCGGCGGCTGAACAATCTGGAAAGCGGCCTTGGCGCCGCCATCGCGGTGATGACCAGCGAGATCTCGCGCCTCGACCAGTCGGTCCGCCGCGCCCGGTCCGAGGCCGAGACCGCGTCCAACGAGCTGGCGCAGGTCATCGAGGCGTCGCGTCAGGAAAAGGCCTACTGGGCCCTGCAGACGAGGCTGGCCGGGTCGGTGCCGCAACCGCCGCGCCGCCTGCGGCCCCGCGCGGTGGTGGCGGAGGACGCGCATGTCTAGGCTGGTCCTGCCCCTGATCGCCGCGGCCCTGTTGCCGGTCGCCGCGCTGTCGCTGCAGGCCCCGGCGCCGCCTGCCCCGCCGCCCGCCGCGGCTGGCCTGCTCGCCGGCTGCGCCGACATCCCCGAGGTGACCGCGCTGGTCGAGGAGTTGCGCCTGCGCGAGGACCGGCTGCGGATCGCGCTCGCCAGCCTCGAGGCCCAAAAGGCCGAAATCGCCACCGCAAGGGCCACGCTGACGGCCGAGCTGCGCCGGCTGAAAGACGCGCGCGGCGGCCTGGGCGGCTCACCCACCAACACGCAGCGCGCCGTCGCCGATGATGTCGGCCGCCTGGTCGCGGTCTATGAGGCGATGAAGCCGAAAGAGGCCGCGCAGGTGATGGCGAGCCTGCCGCCCGACTTTTCCGCCGAACTGCTGATGCGCGTGAACCCGGAAACCGGCGCCCGCATCATCGCCGCGATCCCGCCCGACAAGGCGGCCATCCTGACCACTTACATGGGCGCCCGCAGCGCCCGCCACAGATAGGGGAACGCCCATGTTCGGTGCAATCGGCATCCTGGTCACCATCGGCGCGGTGTTCGGCGGCTATGCCCTGGCGGGCGGCAAGATCGGCGTCATCCTGCACGCCCTGCCGTTCGAGATGATGATCATCGGCGGCGCGGCAGTCGGCTCGTATGTGCTGTCGAACAGCAGCGACGTGCTGAAACACACGCTGCGCGACATCATCCGCGCCTTCAAGGGGCCTGTCTGGACCGGACAGGATCATCAGGACCTGCTGTGTCTGATGTTCCAGCTGCTGCGCCTTGGGCGCAACAATCCGGTCGAACTCGAGGAGCATATCGAGAACCCCGAGACCAGCGAGTTCTTCCTCGCCTATCCGCGCATCCTCGCCGATCACGAGGTGGTCTCGATCATCACCGACACGCTGCGCTCGGCCAGCCTGAACTATGACGACCCCTATCAGGTCGAGGACATGCTGACCAAGCGCATCGCGCTGATCAAGGACGAGGAGCTGCACGTCGCCCACGCGCTGCAGTCGATGGCCGACGCGCTGCCCGCGCTTGGCATCGTCGCGGCGGTGCTGGGCGTCATCAAGACCATGAGCGCCATCGACCAGCCGCCCGAGATCCTCGGCAAGATGATCGGCGCGGCGCTGGTCGGGACGTTTCTGGGGGTGTTTCTGGCCTATGGGCTGGTCGCGCCGCTGGCGCAGCGGCTGACGGCGGTCAAGAAACACGACATGTCATTCTACGAGGTGATCAAGTCGGTTCTCGTCGCCGGCCTGCACCAGCACGCCACCAACATGTGCGTCGAGGTCGGCCGCCAATCCGCGCCCGAACAGGTCCGGCCGAGCTTCATTTCGCTGGAAAACGCGCTCCGCGACATCAAGAGGGCGTCATGATGCTGCTCGGCGCTGTGCTGGCGACGGGGCTGGGTGCGACCGTGGCGAGCGGGCAGGGGCTTGACGATCTGACGGCCGAGATCGACCGTCTGGTGCTGTCGGGCCGGTCCATGCCGCCGGCGCTTCTGCTGGATCTGCGCCGCCTGCCGGATGCGGGACAGCGGATGCAGGCGGTGGTCTATCTGCGGCGCTCGGGGCTGCTGACGGGGCGGCCGCTGGATCTGGACGATGTGGTGTTCCTGCCCGAACCGGCCGAGGCCGCCGATGTCTTTACCGATGGGGCACCCAGTGGCGATTGAGCCGGTGGCGGCGGTTCCGGCGGGCAGCCTGCGCGGGGCAATGGTCACGGCAGGCCTGGTCATCATCGTCCTGACCATGGTGATCCCGATCCCCGCCGCGCTGCTGGATTTCGGCATTGCGGTCTCCATCGCCAGCGCGACGATGATCCTGGTCATGTCGTCGACGGTCGAAAAACCCACCGATTTCCAGGCCTTTCCGGTGCTGCTGCTGGTCTCGCTGATCATCCGCCTGTCGCTGAACGTCTCCTCGACCCGTCTCATCCTGACCGAGGGCCATAGCGGCTCGGGCGCCGCCGGCCATGTCATCAGCGGCTTTTCGCAATTCGTCGCGGGCGGCTCGCTGATCGTCGGCATCACCATCTTTGCGGTCATCTCGGCGGTCAATTTCATCGTCATCACCAAGGGCGCGGGCCGCATGGCCGAGGTCTCGGCCCGATTCGCGCTGGACAGCCTGCCGGGCAAGCAGCTGGCCATCGACGGCGACCTGAACTGCGGGGCCATCGACCATGACGAGGCCCGCCGCCGCCGCGCCAGCGATCAGCGCGAGATCAGCTTCTTCGGCTCGCTCGACGGGGCGTCGAAATTCGTGAAGGGCGACGCGGTGGCGGGGATCGTGATCACGCTGATCAACCTCGTCGTCGGTATCGCCATGGGGGTGCTGGTCCATCATCTGCCGGTCGGGACGGCGCTGCAGAACTACTCGCGCCTGACCATCGGCGACGGGCTGGTGAGCCAGGTGCCGTCGCTGATCACCTCGATGGCGGCGGCGCTGCTGCTGTCACGCGGCGGCGCGACCGAGGAAACCTCGAGCCTGATCCTCGGGCAGGCCGGCGCGGATTGGCGCGCGCCTGCGGTCGTCGCGGCGGCCATGCTGCTGATGTCGCTGATCCCGGGGATGCCGGTGATGCTGTTTCTGGCGCTCGCCGGCGGGCTGGGATTTGCCGCCTGGCGCATCCATGCGCGCCAGCGCAAGCCGGCAACCGACCCGCAGCCGCAGCAACCGGCCGAGCCCGCCGCCGCCCGGCGCATCGGCGATGAACTGGACATGGACGATATCTGCGTCGAGATCGGCCAGGATCTGGTGCTGGACGCGCTTGATGCCGGCAAGGGTCTGGCGCCGCGCATCGGCAATCTGCGCACCCATATCGCCCGCAGCTTCGGCATCATCCTGCCCGAGGTGCGGATCACCGATGACAGCGACTGCGCCCCCGACAGCTATGTCATCCGCCTGCACGGGGTGGTGCGGGGGCGCGGGCAGTTGCAGACCGGCCGCCTGATGGCGCTCGGCTCCGAGGAGGTGCTGGCCGGGCTGGCGGGGCCGATCATCCGCGAGCCGGTGTTCTCGACCCAGGCGAAATGGATCGACGCGACGGCGCAGGAACGCGCCTCCGCCGCCGGTGCGACCATCGTCAACCCGATGGAGGTTCTGTCCACCCATCTGATGGAAGTGGTCAAGGCGAACCTGCCCGATCTGCTGACCCTGACCGCGCTGCAGCGCCTCGTGGCCGAGTTGAAAGAGATGTCGGACCCGGCCCGCGCCAAGGCCTATCAGACCTATTTCGACAGCATGATCCCCGACAAGGTCGCGCCCGAACTGCTGCTCGGCGTTCTGCGGCAGATGCTGGATGAGGGGCTCTCGATCCGCAACCTGCCGCTGATTGTCGACGCGGTGCATGAATGCCGCGGCGCAGGCGCCCCCGAGGCAGTCTTCGAGGCGATCCGCCGCCGTCTTCGCGGTCAGATCACTCAGCGGATGCTAGCACCATCGGGCAAGCTGAACATCGTGCAGCTCCACCCGGCATGGGAGGCCGAATTCGTCGCCGCCGAGGACGGCGCCGCGCGTGGGCATCAGAACGCCCCGGTCGCGGATTTGGGACGCCGGCTGGTCGGCAATCTGCGCAAGCAGCTTGCCGCCATCGACCCGCGCGAGGACCCGGTCGTCGCCGCGCCCGATCACCGCCGGCGCCAGCTGCGCGATATGCTCTCGGCCCATGGTCTGCCGGTGCCGGTGCTGGCGCTGGCCGATATCGACCCCGCCGCCGACATCAACCTGATCGGCACGATCGAGACCGCGTGATGTCGTTTCTCGCCTATCTTCCCCCCGATCTCGCCGCGCTGACCCTGCCCCTGATCCTCGCCTATCTGCGGGTTCAGGCGGCGCTGCTGGTCTTTCCGGTGCTGTCCGAGCGGGTGGTGGGCGCGCGGCTGCGCGTGGCGTTGGCGGTGGTGCTGACGCCGCTGACGCTGGCCGTCTCAGGGCTGAACACGGCGCCCGAGGGGATCGAAGCCTTCGCCGTGCTGGCCCTGCGCGAGATGCTGGTCGGGCTGCTGATCGCGATCCCGGCGCGGATCATGGCCATGGCGCTGCATGTCGCGACCTCGGCCATCGGGGCCACCGCCTCGCTGTCGCAGATCATCGGCACCGGGACCGAGGCCGCCCCCCATCCCATCGGCAATCTGATGCACATGGCGGGGCTGGCGCTGCTGATGGCGATGGGGCTGCCGCTGCTGCTGCTGGACCTGATTGCGCAGAGCTATCAGGGCTTTCCCGCAGGGCAACTGGCCGTCGGCGACGGTCACACGACCGCTGTCATCGGGCTGGTGACGCGGTCCTTCGTGCTGGCGATGGCGCTTGCCTCGCCCTTCATTCTGGGCGGGCTGCTTTATCAGATGCTGACCGGGGTGGTGAACCGGGTGATGCCCTCGCTGCCGGTGGTCTTCATCGGCGCGCCGGCGATCATCCTGCTGGCGCTGGCGGCGCTGGCGGTGCTGGCGCCGGCGATCCTGTCCGGCTGGGCCGAGGCGGTGTTCATCCATGCCCGCTAGCCACCGGAAGCCCAGCCCATGAGCGATGAGGACCAGAGCGACAAGCAATTCGACGCGACCGAGCAGAAGCTTCGCAAGGCGCGGGAAAAGGGCGACTTCCCGCGCTCGACCGAGGTCAATGCCGCGCTCGTCTATCTCGGCGCCATGGCGGCCGGGCCTGTCGCGCTGTGGTGGGCGGTGCCGGCCTGGCTCTCGCGGCAAGAGATGGCCTGGGCCGGCATCGGACAGCGCAGCAGCGGATCGGGCGGGTCGGTGAGGTTCGACGGGGTGCAGGGGGTGTGGGGTTCGGCTGCGGTCTGGACGCTGGTCGTTGCGGCGCTGCCCGCCGCGATCCTGCTGGTCGGGCTGATCGCGCAGCGCGGCATCGTGTTCGTGCCCAGCAAGCTCGCCATCGACATCAACCGCATCAATCCCATCAAGAACGCCGGGCAGAAATTCGGCAAATCCGGGCTGGTCGGCTTCGGCATCTCGGCCTCGAAGGCGGTCGCGGTGGGCGTCGGCGGCTGGCTGCTGTTTCGCAGCCTGATCCCGGTGATGACCGCAGACCGTGCCGGCATCGCCTGGGTGTCGGGGCTGTCATGGGTGGTCTGGCGCGCGCTGATCCTGGCGCTGATCATCTCCATCCTCTTCGCGGCGGCGGATCTGGGCTGGAAGCATTTCGACTTTCGCCGCCGCAACCGGATGAGCCTGAAAGAGCTGAAGGACGAGATGAAGGACAGCGAGGGCGACCCGCACATGAAATCGGCGCGGCGCCAGAAGTCGATGGACATCGTGCTGAGCTCGATGCTGGCCGAGGTCGAAAAGGCCGATGTGGTGATCGTGAACCCGACGCATTACGCGGTGGCGCTGGCGTGGAAGCGGGGCAGTGGGCGGGCGCCGGTCTGCGTGGCCAAGGGCGTGGACGAGGTCGCGCTGCGGATCCGCGAACGGGCCAGCGCCCACAACGTCCCGATCTGGCCCGACCCCCCTTGCGCCCGCGCCATCCACGCGACCATCCGCGTCGGAGACGAAATCGCGACCGAGCACTTCGCCCCGGTCGCCGCCGCGATCCGCTTTGCCGAGGCGATGCGGGCGAAGGTGAAGCGGGGGTGGTAGCGATGCGGCAAGGGATGGCGAGGGCGGCATGGACCTGAAGCGGGTCAGGCAGCTGGTGGAGTTGGCGCAGATGCGCTCGGACGCCGAGATGAAGCGGTTTTCGGCCTTTCGCGCGCATGTCGAACGAATGGCCGCGCAGCGGGCGGACTGTCAGGGCCGGATCGACGCGATCTATCGCGCCGATGCGCCGTTTTCGGTGGCCGAGGCGCGGCTGGCCAATTCCGAGAGCGGACGCCTCGGACGCGCCATTCTGCAGGCGGACGCCGAGATCGCGCGCCTGAAACCCGGATACGACGCCGCCCGGCAACGCGCTGTCCGTGAGTTCGGGCGGGTGCAGGTTCTCAAGCAGTTGGCGGAGGGGAGGACGGGGAAGGGCTGAGCGTTGTCAGGTGGCGAAGGTTGGAACTGAAGAGGTGTCGGGAAACCTCGGCCGGGGGTCGGGGAGCGAGGTGTGGCGAGCGTTCATTCCGCAGGTGCGTCTCGAGCGCCTGACCGTTTGGGTCCGGTCAAGGGTCGGCGATGATACTCAGTCGGCGCGGGTCGAGTCTCAAAGGACAGGGAGTTAGCCCACCCCCTCACGGCTGGTTCGAGAATCCGAACTGGACATAGTCCCTTTGATACGCGGCGCGGGCGGCTTGCTGAAGCTGCTTCTCGGCGAGGAACTCGGGCAGGGGCTCGGACCGGACCGGCCCGGGCGCGGAGAGTTTTGCGGCGTTTGCAAGCCAGGGTAGATCAGCTTCCAGGCTTTCCTCGCGCAGGATCATGTCGGGGGGCAGAAAGCGCGAAAACCCGGCGACGATCTCGGTCTGGCTGGCCCAGAGGGGCAGGACCGGCAGGCTGGTCTGCCCGCTCAGATTGCGCTTCAGGAAGCCAAGGAAATCCGCGAACAGCGTCTGTTGCGCGTCGGGGGTCAGGGAGGCGAGTTCGGCATCGGGGGGCAGCGGGACGCGGTGAATGTCGCGAAGCTGCTGGCGCATTTCCGCCGTGGCGCGGGTCAGCAGGTGCTGGAACGCGGCCCAGGCCCGGCGCAGCGGGTGGCGCAGGACGGTGAAGCTGCGCCGGCGGGGATGGCTGCGCAGCCAGCCGCGCAGGCTGTTCTGGGTGTGATCCCGCGCCATCTCGCCACCGGCCGCCGCGAGCCAGTCGGTCACGGTTTGGGTCGGCCCGCCGCGCACCGGCATGAACAGCAGACCGCCGCCCGCCTCGCTGGTCACGAAGCCGGGCACGGCGGGGCCGCGCCTGGGTTCGAATGTCGGGATGCGCGACAGGCGGAACGGGTCCAGCAGCGCCAGTTCGCGCTGCATCTCGTCGAAATTCTCGACCTTCTCCGACATCTCGCGCGGGTTCTGCGGCACCTGATCCGAGGCCGGGGCGACGTGGTCGAGATCGGTCCGGCCCAGCCAGTGCAGCAGCCCGGTCATCACGCCCGAGTCGCGCAGATCGCCATAGTTCAGCCAGAACGCCGTCTGCCCGCTGGTCTGCAGATCGTGCACGATGCGGGCCAGAAACGCCTCGTTCTCGCCCAATGTCTGGCGAAAGGCGTCGGGGTCAAAGCGGATGCTGGCCGGGATCGGGGTTTCGGTCTGGTTCAGCTTCCACTGATTGGTCTGCCGCGCCAGTTCGGTCGAAACGAAGCTGTCGACCGGGTTGCGGGTCAGCACGATCTTGGCGCAGCGGCGGTTCTGCATGATCGCCGGAAAGACGCGCGGGTCGTGGTCGTGGAAATAGCGAAAGCCCGACAGATGGCCCTCGCGCTCGCAGATCGCGCCCAGCAGGCGCAGCGGGTCGGCGTCGCGTTCGGCCCGACTAAGGCCGCGGATCTGGTCGGTATCGGGCCAGCCCAGCATATAGGGGTTGAAGGCCTCGCCAAAGCAAGTGACGCGCTTGACGGCGTTCAGCGTCGCCTCGAGCAGGTTCGAGCCGGTGCGCATGCCGGCGAAGATGACGAAGCTGTTGAACTCAGACATGCCATTCCTTTTCGGATCGGGTGGCCGGGAAATCGCCCATCAGCCGCGGTTGCAGCCCGGCGTTGCGAAGCTGTTGCAGAAACCGCCCCAGCCCGTCCAGAGGCCGCAGCGCCGGGGGCTGATCGAACAGCGGCCAGACCCCCGGCGTCACGTCGCGGACCACGCGCTGCAGCAGCGCGGCGGGGCGGGCGGCGAAATCGGCCAGCTCCCAGATCTGGACATCGGCCTTGACCCAGACCGAGCGCAGGATGTCGAGCTGCGCCAGCTCGGTCTGTTGCAGGCGGGCGGCGATGTGGCGGATGTCGTCAAAGGGCATCCCCGAATGCATCAGCGGCACCACCCATGCCCCGGTGATGATCCGCAGCGTGGCGTTGGGGTCGGTGACCATGAACCAGTTCAGCGCCTGCTGATCGCGCGGGCTGAACTGGAACAGCTGCTTGCGGTCCGAGATGCGGATCAGGCTGGTCAGAAAGCCGGCCGGATCATAATCGCGCGTCTCCGGATAGGCTGGGATGGCGCCCGGCCCGATCTGGCGGCCCCCGGCGAACTCGACACCGTCGGGCGAGAAAAGATGGCCGTGCACCTCGGCATCGACGCGGCTTTGCAGCCATTCCTCGAAGCGTGGGAACAGGTCGGTAAAGCCCTGAAGCACGGCATAGGGGGCGGCGGTCTTGCCGTTCTCGCGGTCCTTGGCGGGAAAGCGGCTTTGCATGTACAGCCCCGGCCGACCAAGGGTGCGGCGGTTGGCGGCCAGCGAGATCATCCGCTCGACCCGGCTGGGGTCGGGTTCGTCGCGGACATGGTCGGGGCCGAGATCGCGGGGAAATGCCTGATGCAGATCATGCGCGCCCGGCCAGATCTTGCGGGCCACAAAGCAGCGCGACAGGGCCAGCAACTCGGCGTGATCGCAGTAGAAATTATAGGGCCGCCCGGTGTGGTCGAACTTGGACAGCGTCAGCGAGCGGCTTTCGATCCGCGTCGAATGGCGCCGGACGAGGGTCTGGAAATAGCTTTCGTCGGGAATCCAGCTCCACCGGAAAAAACGCTCGAAGGCGGCGCGGCGCGGATCGGTCAGGATCGCGGTCAGCGTCTCGCGGGTCAGGCACCACCATTGCGAGCCGAGATGCGGCACCAGGCCCTCGGGCATCCGGCGCTTGATCCGCAGGCGGCGCTGCAGATCGACCAGCATGTCGAAGATGCGCCGGTTCTTGCGCCACGAGACCGGGAAGAACTGCTGGAACCGCTCGAGATTGAGCCCGCCGACCGTCCAGCCGACCTCCTGGGCGCTGACGCTTTCGATGAAATCGACGCGCGGGTGGCGGCGCAGATAGTCGCACAGCTCGGCCACCGGGCGCAGCGGCAGGCAGGCGCCCGAGGCGACCAGAACATGGGTCACGTCGTCGAACTGGTCCAGCAGCGTGCGCGCGGTTTCCTGCGTGGCGCGGACCATCGAGAACATGCCCCAGTCGCATTGATGCCGCTTGGCCCAGACGATGTCGTCCAGATCGCTCAGCCGCTCCTGCATCGCCGCCACCTGATCGGGGGGCGTGCGCCGGTCGACATGGATCGCCACCGCCGCGCCGCCGTCCCGCCACAGCCGCACCATCTGCGCCGCCACGTCGAGGTGGTCGTGACACAGGAACGCGATGCCCAGCCGGACCGGGGCGGTCATGCCCAGTTCCCTTGCGAGATCAGCCCCAGATCCTGCAATTGCTGCCAGTCCTCATAGCTGCGGGACTCGGCGTTGAAGAGCGTCATGTTGTCCTGCAGCCCGGCACTATAGGCGCGGTATTCCTGGCTGTTGGCGTAATGCTCGCCGCGCTCCATCTCTTCGCTGGATTTCTCGATGAAGGTGGACAGGAACTTGGTGTGCAGCAGCGCGCCCGAGATCCGCTCGCCGCCGTTTTCGTCATAGACGAGGTTCAGCCCGCGCGGCAGCGCCATGTGGGTGGAGGAAATATAGGCATAGCGCCGCTGCCAGCGGATCAGCGGCACCTTGTTGAGCGCCGGCGCCAGCTCGGGCGTCCGCCCGAAGAAGCTGCGCGCGCGCGGACCGCCCTGAATCCACAAATTGCCGTATTGGCCGTTCTTGTGGATCATGTAGTTCGCGGGGTCGAAATAATGCGCGATGTCCAGCGGGTTCTGCCCGGCGCGATAGGGCTCGTCACCGATGCGGCCGCGCGGATACATGTCGAGCAGCATCGCCGGAAAGGATTTCTGGCCGCCCGCGTCCAGCCAGTCGGTCAGGGCCTGCAGGGGCCGGGTCTCCCAATGAGGATAGACCAGCAACTCGTCGGGATCGACGGTCAGGCACCAATGCCCGCTGCCGTGGCGGAACAGCAGCCAGTTCAGCCAGTCCATCCCGAAGCGCGCGGCCTTGTAGCTGGCTGTCGCCCGCCACAGCGACACGTCGGGCTGCGCCTTCAGAAACGCCGCGCTTTCATCGTCCGAGGCGTTGTCCACAAACAGGAAATGATTGATCCCCAGCTTGCGGTAATGCTGAAGGAAATAGGGCAGGCGGGCGTATTCGTTGCGCTGCGTGACAAAGCACAGGATGTCGCCGGGACGGATCTTCTTGATACGCAGCTTGACCGGCCGGACTTGGTTGCGGCGGCGCAGGGCGCGGCCCAGATACCACTGCCGTATCGCCCGCAGCCGCAGCGCGTTCCAGTTTGACCTGATCCTTATCGCCACTGATCGACACCGCCTGCTGGGCCGCCCGGATCGGCCGCCGCCCTGTCATGCGCCCCAAGCGCCTCGGCGACCCTAGCGAAATGTCTAGCCCACGACCAGATCGCAAGCGGCGGAAATCTCTGCGCTGTCTGGCCGGCGCTTGCGATGATCTGCGTGGCCCAGGCGTCGGCGTCGTCGGGCGGAAGATACTGCGCATAATCGCCCAGCATCTCGATGGTCGAGGGCAGCGGCGTCGCCATGACCGGCACCCCGCGCCCGGCGGCCTCGGTCAGCGGCAGGCCGAAGCCTTCGGCCAGCGAAGGCATCAGCAGCCCGTGGCAGCGGTCGAGCAGCGCCGCCACCGCGCCATCCGACAGATCGGCGCGTTCCAGCACCGCCTCCTGCGGGCCGAGGGCATCGAGGCGGGCGAAGGCGGCACGATTCTCCCACCCGCGGCGGCCGATGATCAGCAGATGCGGCAAGCGGTCGGCGGGCAGGCAGGCGGCCAGCCGGTCCCAGACATCGAGCAGCAGCGCGTGATTCTTGCGCGGCTCGATGGTGCCGAGCGCGATGAAGAACGGGCGCGGCAGGTGCAGATCGGCGGGAATCGCGGCGGGATCGGGCGTGGCGAGCCTTGTGCCGATGGGGATGCGGAGCAGTTCGGGCCGGTGCGTGATTCTGAACTGCGCCTGCCAATGCAGGATTCGCTGCGCGGTGGCGTCCGAGATGGCGAGGATCAGATCGGCCCCGCCCAGCGCCGCCCGCAGCCGACCCGCAAAGCGGTCGGACTGGCCGGCGCGGGTGAACTCCGGGTGATCGAGCGGGATGGTGTCGTGGATCATCACCATCCGGCGGCTGCCCGAGAGGTGATCGAGCAACCTCGCAGACAGGTTGCTGTGCCCGAGGTTTAGGTAGGCGACGCGGCTGCGGTCGCAGCCCAAATGCCGCTCGATGGCGCGGGCGATGCCTTTGCCCGACCGGGGCAGCAGGCTCAGCGCGGTTCGGCGCAGCGCCGCCATCGACCGGTGGCGGGGCGCGTCGCGTCGCGCCAGCCGGTCGCGCCAGCCGGGATGCCGGGGCAGATCGGACAGGTCGCCCGCCGCCCATCGCAGGATCGCAGCACCCGTCGTCGCGGGCAGCAGCGCCTGCGCGCCGGTGATCCGGCACAACAGCAGCGCGGGACAGGGGGCATCGGGACCGGTCAGATGGGCCAGCCATTCCGCCTCGACCCGGTCGATGCCGGTCAGGGCGCCGCCGCCGATGCGCGAGACGAGGCGCGAGACGTCCAGTACGATCCCGGACGGAAAAGCCTTGGGATCAGGCGTCATACCCGCCGGTCTGGTGCCAGCGCCACGCATCCTGGATCATCTGCGGCATGGTCGAGCGCGCCGGCGTCCAGCCCAGCACGCGCCCGGCCTTTTCGCTGCCCGAGACTAGCCGCACGGCATCGCCGCCGCGGCGCGGCCCCTCTTGCATCGGCACGGGCCGGTTGGTGACGGAACCCGCCGCCGCGACCACCTCGCGCACCGAAAACCCCTTGCCGGTGCCCAGACAAAAGCGCTCGGACCCGCCGTCGCGCGGGCCGTGACCGGCGCGCAGCCAGTTCAGCCCCTGCAGATGCGCCTCGACCAGGTCCATGACATGGACATAGTCGCGGACGCAGGTGCCGTCCGGCGTCGGGTAGTCGCTGCCATGGATGGTCAGCGCGTCGCGCTTGCCGTCGATGGCGTCGAGGATCAGCGGGATCAGATGCGTCTCGGGGCGGTGGAACTCGCCCACTTCCGCGTCCGGGTCGGCGCCGGCGACGTTGAAATAGCGAAAGATCACGCTGTTCAGCCCGTCCGAGGCGGCAAAATCGGCCAGCATATCCTCGATCGCGCGCTTGCTGGCGCCATAGGCGTTCAGCGGGTTCTGCGCGCAATCCTCGTCCAGCAGCACGCCGTCCTGATCGCCATAGGTGGCGCAGGTCGAGGAAAAGACGAAATCGCGGACCCCGGCGGCGATGGTCGCCTCGATCAGGGTCAGCGAGGCGCACACATTGCCGCGCCAGTATTTGCCCGGCTCGGCCATCGCCTCGCCGACCTGGCTCAGCGCCGCGAAATGCATCACCGCGATGGGCTTGTGGCTGGCAAAGACCTCGTCCAGCCGCGCCCGGTCCGACAGGCAGCCTTCCTCGAACGGGCCGAAGCGGACCGCCTCGCGCCAGCCGGTGATCAGGCTGTCATAGGTGACCGGCACATAGCCCGCCTGCGCCAGCACCTTGCAGGCGTGAGAGCCGATATAGCCGGCGCCGCCGGTGACGAGGACCGCTTCGCCCGACATCAGCGCGCCGGTGCCTGCGTCGCGACGACGTCATTCAGGTAATCGAGGAACTCGTCGCGCAACTCGTCGCGCTGCAGCCCGAAGGCCACCGTCGCCTGCAGGAAGCCCGCCTTCGAGCCGCAATCATAGCGTCGCCCGCGAAAGCGCAGGCCGTAGACCTCGCGCCCTTCGGTGATCTCGTCGGCGATGGCGTCGGTCAGCTGGATCTCGCCCCCCGCACCCTGCCGCAGCTTGTTGAGGTTGCTCAGCACTGTCGGCGCCAGGATATAGCGCCCGATCACGGCCAGGTTCGAGGGCGGGTTCTCCTTGGGCTTTTCCACCAGGCCACGGGCGCGGACGATGGCGCCCATATCCTCGGCCACGTCGAGCACGCCGTAGGCGGCGGTCTTTTCCAGCGGCACTTCCATCGTGGCGACCATGGTGCCGCCGATCTCGGCATGGGCCTCGATCATCTGCTGCAGGCAGGGCGGTTCGCCCATGATGACGTCGTCGGTCAGGATCACGGCCACGGCCTCGGCATCGGAAACCAGTCGCCGCGCACACCAGACCGCGTGGCCCAGACCCATCGCCTTGTGCTGGCGGACATAGGCGATGGCGCCCGAATCCATGTTGGTCGAGCGCAGCAGGTCCAGCAGCTCGGTCTTGCCATTGCGCTTGAGGTTCGATTCCAGCTCATGCGCGTGGTCGAAATAGTCTTCCAGCGCGCCCTTGCCGCGAGAGGTCACGAAGATGAATTCCTCGATCCCGGCCGAGCGCGCCTCGTCGATGGCATATTGGATCAGCGGGCGGTCGACCAGGGTCATGATCTCTTTCGGGATCGACTTGGTGGCGGGAAGGAAACGCGTTCCAAGGCCGGCGACCGGAAAGATGGCTTTCGTAACTTTCTGGCTCATTCAGGTATTTTCCTTCTAGGTATAGCACCCCCGCACCGATTTCTTCTTATCCGGTATCGGCGGCCATTCACAAGCATTTGAAACTGCGTGTCAGCCGCCGCGCCGCAACTGTGCCATCTGCGCCTCGCGCCGCAGCCGATCGGCCAGCCGCCAGCGGGCGGGCAAGGAGTCGCCGGGGCACGAGGGGCCCCAGAGGCCGCCGGTCTGTTCGAACCAGCCGCCCTCGGTCAGCCGCAGTCTGTGCGGCAGAAAGCTGGGCGTCAGCAGGATCAGGGTGGCGATCAGCCCGTCCGCAGCCAGCCGCGCCGCCTGCTGGCGCAGCGCGCGGCGCTGCCAGTGCCAGCCGCCCAGAACCGGCCCCGGCCGGGCCAGACGCGGCATCGGCTGGAAGGGCGGCGGGTGATCCCTGCGCGGCGAGGGGGCGGGGGCAGCGGGTCCGCGCTGCCGCTGTCGAGACCCGCGCGCAAGGTTTTCAGGATGCGGGGCAGGTGGAACGGGTCGAGCCGACCCTCGGCCATGTGCCGCAAAAGCTGGCGGCGGTGGCGGGACAGGATCGCCTCTGCCGGCACTTCGCCAGCCTGCCGCCGCGCGAAGATGGCGGACGAGCGGCCCTGCACGCCCAGATCGACCGGCACCGCCGCCGCATTGCGCAGCGCGCTGCCGGCGCGGGCATGGATGACCTGCGCCTGCGGCACCACCGCCGTCAGCGCGTCGGGAAAGGCCACAGCCAGCCGCAGGTTCACGTCCGATTCGTCCAGATGATAGCTGAAGACCGGATCGAAGCCGCCGATCTGGCGCAGCGCTTCGGCGCGAAAGGCGCAGTTGGTGCCCAGCGTGCTGATCGCCTCGCCCGGCTGCGCCCGCATCAGGCGGGGCGCGTCCGGCGGGTCGGGCAGATCGCGGGGCAGGCCGCGCGCGTCGATGATCTGGCAGCGCGCCTGCCAGCGAAACCCGTCCCGGTCGCGCGTCCAGCCCGCCGCCGACAGGCAACGCGGGTCGGCGAAGCCGCTGCACAGCGCCGACAGCCAGCCCGGCTCGGCCAGCGCATCATCGTCGATGAAGGCCACGATCCGCCCCGCCGCCGTCGCCAGCCCCAGATTGCGGGCCTGCCCGATATTGGGCGTGTCGCAGGCGATCCGCTTCAGCGGCAGGTCGGGGCATTGGGCCAGCCCCTCGGTGTCGGAGACAAGGATCACCTCGAACGCCGGGTGGTCCTGCCATGTCAGGCTGGTCAGGCAGCGGCGCAGATGCACCGGCCGCCCGCGAGAGGCGACGATGACACTGACCGGCAGATCGGCTGCGGCATCCAGCGGCGGCGCGGCGGTGATGAAGGGGCGCGCGGCATCGGCAGGGCGGGTCATGGGGGCAGAACCTGCGCCCTCACGCCTCGCCCATCTCGGCCAGCATGGCCTCGATACGGGGGATGTCCTCGGGGTTGTTCAGCTCCCAGAACTGGCGGCCGCGGGCCTCGACCTCGACGCAGAGGATGCGGTGGCCGTTCTCAAGGAAGCGCAGCTGTTCCAGCCCCTCGAGGGTTTCCAACCTGCCCTCGGGCCAGTGTGGATAGGCGGCCAGCGCCTGCGGCCGATAGGCATAGACGCCGACATGGTGAAAGACCGGGGTCGGCGCATCGGCGGGATAGTCGCGGCCGGTAAAGGGGATGACCTCTTTGGTGAAATAGAGCCCCTGCATCTGCGCCCCAAAGACCACGGTCGTCCCGCCCACGCGCCCGGCGGCGCGGTCCGCCAGCAGATCGGCGCGCATCCGGCCCGAGCATTGCAGCACCGGCGTCGCCAGCCCCGCCTGCGGATCGGCGCGCAGACCGGCGACCAGTTCCTCGATGAACCAGGACGGGGTCAGGGGGGCGTCGCCCTGCAGGTTGACCACGATCTCGGGCGAGAGGCCCAGATTGGCGACGGCCTCGGCGCAGCGCTCGGTGCCGTTGCGGCAGCTGGTCGAGGTCATCGCGACCTCGGCCCCGAAGCCGGTCGCGGCGTCGCGGATGCGGTCGTCATCGGTGGCGACGATCACCCGGTCGATGCCACCAACTGACTTGGCCGCGCGCCAACTGCGCTCGATCAGCGAGAGGCTTTCGCCGCCCGCGCCGCGCAGCATGGCCAGAGGCTTGCCCGGATAGCGGGTCGAGGCGAAACGCGCCGGAATGACGATGACGACGGACATTATTCGTCGCCCCGGATCAGCAACACGCCGGGCGCATAGGCGATGAAGAACGGGTTTTCAAAGCCCGGCTTGCCGTATTCCAGCGGGCGGTGGTCGTCGAAACGCACCATCTCGCCGCCTGCGCCGCGCAGCACCGCATCGCCCGCCGCCGTGTCCCATTCCATCGTCCGGCCGAGGCGCGGATAGAGATCCGCCTCGCCCGTCGCGACCAGGCAGAACTTCAGCGACGACCCGGCCGAGGTCATGTCGCGCGCCTTGTAGCGCGAGATATAGGCGTCGGTCGCAGCGTCCCGGTGCGATTTCGACGCGACGATCATCAGTCCGCGATTGTCCGGCACCGGGTTGACGCCGATGGGCTGGGTCGGGCCGGGGGTGTCGCCGAACGGCCCGGTTTCCTCGACCGAACGACCATCGGGCAGGGTATAGAACAGCCGCTTGCGCGCCGGGGCAAAGACCACGCCCCGCAGCGGCACGCCATCGCGGACATAGGCGATGTTGACGGTGAAATCGCCGCGCCGCTGCACGAATTCCTTGGTGCCGTCCAGCGGATCGACGATCAGGAAGGTGCTGACCTTCTGGCCGTGGCTGTCGGCCTGTTCCTCGGTCACCAGCGGGATGTCGGGGAACGCGGCCCGCAGCCCGGCCGCGATCAGCGCGTCGGCGGCCTCGTCGGCCTCGGTCACGGGCGAGGCGTCGGATTTGGCGCGGACCTCGAAATCCTCGGCGGCATAGACCTCCATGATCCTGTCGCCCGCCTGCAGCGCCAGTTGCCGCATCACCCGGGTAAGCCTGTCGAAATCCATGCTGGCCTCCGCCTGTTTACGCATCCTTCACCACGAGCACCGACTGCGATTGTGCGAGCCCGTTTCGCCCCTTATGATCCGGCGGTGGGTTCAGGGCAAGCGCGCGGGCTTGGCCGCCACCTTTCGCGGCAGACCGGGGGTCGAGGTGTTCCAGCAGCGCAGAACGGACAATCTGTTTCAGGCCGCCGCCACGACGGTCGCGCTGATCTATCACATGACCGTCTACAAGCTGCGCAAGGGCGAACGCAGCCCCATCGCCAGCCTGCTGATGACGATGATGCGGTCGATCGTCATGGTCGGCGTCTTCATGGTGCTCTATCTGGTGCTGGGGGTGAGACGATCGCCGCTGGGCGGCAATTTCATCGTCTATATCATGACCGGCATCTTCATGTTCATGACCCATCTGCAGGCGGTGGGGGCGGTGATGGGGGCCGAGGGTCCGACATCGGCCCTGATGAAGCACACACCGATGAACCCGGCGATTGCGATTGCCGCCTCGGCGCTGGCGGCACTGTATCAGCAGGTCATCGCGTCGATCGTGCTGCTCTTGCTGGTCCACACCTTCATCGAGCCTGTCGTCATCGACCGGCCCTATGCCTGTCTGGGGATGCTGATCCTCGCCTGGTTCAGCGGCTGTTGCGTGGGCATAGTGTTTCGCGCGTTAAGGCCCTGGTCGCCCCGCGCCATCGGGATCATCAGCCAGCTTTACCGGCGCATGAACATGTTCACCTCGGGCAAGATGTTCGTGGCCAATACGCTGCCCGGCTTCATGCTGCAGATGTTCGACTGGAACCCGCTGTTCCACATCATCGACCAGACCCGCGGCTATGCCTTTCTGAATTACTCGCCGCACAATTCGAACCTGATGTATCCTATCTATGTCTCGCTGGCGCTGGCGATGATCGGGCTGATGGGCGATTTCGTCACCCGCAACAAGGTCTCGCTCAGCTGGTCGGCGGGCCGTTAGGCTGGGGGCTGCGGCATTTTGCGGGCGAATTTGCCCGCGCCCTGGGTCACGGCGCTTCTTGCAGGGTCAAAAGCCCCTTCCTATATAGCCCAACGAAGCCGGTCGTGGGGCCGGCATGTCAGACAATAGGGATAAGGTCTTCGGGGGCCGCGCGCCGGACCCGCGGGCCGCTGAAATCGCCGCAAGAGAGGTTAAACATGTCAAAAGTCATCGGGATCGACCTGGGAACCACCAACAGCGTTGTCGCCATCATGGACGGCAGCCAGCCCAAGGTCATCGAAAACAGCGAGGGCACGCGCACCACGCCCTCGATCGTGGGCTTCACGGAAAGCGAGCGTCTGGTCGGCCAGTCGGCCAAGCGTCAGGCGGTCACCAACCCCAGCAACACCGTCTTTGCCGTCAAGCGCCTGGTCGGGCGCCGTGTCGACGATCCGGCGGTCGAAAAGGACCGCAAGCTGGTTCCCTATGACATTGTCGATGGCGGCAATGGCGATGCCTGGGTCAAGGTTCGGGATGAGAAATTCTCGCCCGCGCAGATCAGCGCGATGATCCTTGGCAAGATGAAGGAAACCGCCGAGTCCTATCTGGGCGAAACCGTCACCCAGGCGGTGATCACGGTTCCGGCCTACTTCAACGACGCACAGCGTCAGGCGACCAAGGATGCGGGCAAGATCGCCGGCCTCGAGGTGCTGCGGATCATCAACGAACCGACCGCGGCGGCGCTCGCCTATGGTCTGGACAAGAAGGAATCGAAGACGATTGCCGTCTATGACCTTGGCGGCGGGACCTTCGACATCACCATTCTGGAAATCGACGACGGCCTGTTCGAGGTGAAATCGACCAACGGGGATACCTTCCTCGGGGGTGAGGATTTCGACATGCGGATCGTCAACTACCTCGCCGACGAGTTCAAAAAGGAACACGGCGTCGATCTGACCAAGGACAAGATGGCCCTTCAGCGCCTCAAGGAAGCTGCTGAAAAGGCCAAGATCGAACTGTCCTCGAGCACCCAGACCGAGATCAACCAGCCGTTCATCTCGATGGACAAGAACAGCGGCACCCCGCTGCACATGGTCGTCAAGCTGACCCGCGCCAAGTTGGAAAGCCTGGTCGGTGACCTGATCAAGAAGACCATGGACCCGGTCAAGGCGGCGCTGAAGGATGCGGGCCTGTCCAAGAGCGACATCGACGAGGTGGTGCTGGTCGGCGGCATGACCCGCATGCCCAAGGTCATCGAAGAGGTCTCGGGCTTCTTCGGCAAGGAACCCCACAAGGGCGTGAACCCGGACGAGGTCGTGGCGCTTGGCGCGGCGATTCAGGCCGGCGTGCTGCAGGGCGACGTCAAGGACGTGGTGCTGCTGGACGTGACGCCGCTGTCGCTGGGGATCGAGACGCTGGGCGGCGTGTTCACCCGTCTGATCGACCGCAACACGACGATCCCGACCAAGAAGTCGCAGATCTTCTCGACCGCCGAGGACAACCAGAACGCGGTGACGATCCGGGTCTTCCAGGGCGAGCGCGAGATGGCGACCGACAACAAGCTGCTCGGTCAGTTCAACCTCGAGGATATTCCCCCCGCGCCCCGCGGCCTGCCGCAGATCGAGGTCACCTTTGACATCGACGCCAACGGCATCGTCTCGGTCAACGCCAAGGACAAGGGCACCGGCAAGGAACAGAACATCACCATCCAGGCGTCGGGCGGTCTGACCGACGAGGAAATCCAGCAGATGGTGAAGGACGCCGAAACCAACGCCGAGGCCGACAAGACCCGCCGCGAGCTGGTCGAGGTGCGCAACCAGGCCGAAAGCCTGATCCACTCGACCCGCAAATCGCTGGAAGAGCATGGCGACAAGGTCGACGGCTCGACCGTCGAGGCGATCGAACTGGCCATCGGCGCGCTGGAAGAGGCGCTGAAGTCGGAAGATGTCGGCAAGATCAAGGGCGGCATCCAGAACGTCATGGATGCGTCGATGAAGCTGGGCGAGGCCATCTACAAGGCGCAGCAGTCCGAAGAGGGCGATGGCGCGGCCGAGGCTCAGGACGGTCCGCGTGCGGCCGATGACGACATCGTCGACGCCGATTTCGAGGATCTCGACCAAGACAAGCGCAAGTAAGCGCAGGTAAACAGCAAGGCCGGCCCGGACACAGATAACCGGGCCGGCCTTTGTGCAAGGGGCACGGAATGGCAAAACGCTGCTATTACGAAACGCTTGGCGTCAGCAGGGGCGCGGATGGCGACGAAATCAAGAAGGCCTATCGCCGCAAGGCGAAAGAGCTGCATCCCGACCGCAACGGGTCGGACCCGGAGTCCGAGGCACGCTTCAAGGAAGTGAACGAGGCCTATGACTGCCTGAAGGATTCGCAGAAAAAGGCGGCCTATGACCGCTTTGGCCATGCCGCCTTCGAAGGTGGCGGCGGCGGTTTCGGCGGCTTTGGCCGCGGCGGCGGCGGGCAGGGCGATTTCGGCTCGGCCTTCGCCGACATTTTCGAGGATCTGTTCGGCGAGTTCGGCGGACGCGCCTCTGGCGGCGGCCGCAACCGGCCCAGCCGGGGGCAAGACCTGCGCTATAACCTCTCGGTCACGCTGGAAGAGGCGTTCGAGGGCGCGCAGAAGACCATCAACATCCCCGGCTCGGTCGCCTGCGCCGAATGCAACGGCACCGGCGCCGAGGGCGCGGTCGAGCCTGTCACCTGCCCGACCTGTTCCGGCATGGGCAAGGTCCGCGCGACCCAAGGCTTCTTCACCGTCGAACGGACCTGCCCGACCTGCAACGGTCAGGGCCAGATGATCAAGAACCCCTGCCAGGCCTGTCACGGTCAGGGCCGGGTCGAGCAGAAGCGCGCCTTGCAGGTCAGCATCCCCGCCGGCGTCGAGACCGGCACCCGCATCCGCCTTGCCGGCGAGGGCGAGGCCGGGCTGCGCGGCGGCCCGTCGGGCGATCTGTATATCTTCGTCTCGGTCAAAGAGCACGAGATCTTCCTGCGCGACGGCCGCACGCTGGCCTGTCAGGTGCCGGTCGGCATGACCACCGCCGCGCTTGGCGGCGAGGTCGAGGTGCCGACCATCGACGGCGGGCGCTCGCGCGTGCGGGTGCCGGCGGGCAGCCAGACCGGCCGCCAGATGCGGCTGCGCGGCAAGGGCATGCCCCCCCTGCGCCACGGGCCGCGCGCCAATGACGAGCCGGGCGACATGATGATCGAGCTGGTCGTGGAAACGCCGGTCAACCTGACCGCAAGACAGCGCGAATTGCTGCGCGAGTTCGACGAGATCCAGGCCGACAACTCGCCGCAATCGACCGGCTTCTTTGACAAGGTTCGCAACTTCTGGGACGACATGACCGGCACCTGACCGGCGCCTTTGCGACGACCCCGACGCCCGCACCCGAAAGGGGCGGGCGCTGTCGCATCTGCCCTAGCCGCGGGCGGCAAGCTGCGCGCGTACCGCGTGCAGGATCGGCAGATCCTCTCGGGTCGGAATGACCAGCGCGGCGAGAGGCGAGTCCGCCGTCGAAATGCGTTCCTGCCCGCTGTCATTCGCGGCGGCGTCAAGGTCCAGCCCCAGCCAGGCCAGCCCCTCGCAGACGCGCGCGCGGATGGGCGCCGCGTTCTCGCCGATGCCGGCGGTAAAGATCAGCGCGTCGATCCCGCCCAACCGCGCCGCCATGGCCGCGATATGCGCGGTCAGGCTGGCGGCAAAGACCTCGACCGCCTGAGCCGCGCGGGGATCGTCACTCTCCAGCAACACGCGCATGTCATTGGAAATCTCGGAAATCCCCAGCAGGCCCGAGCGGTGGTACAACATCTGCGACAGCTCGGCCGCATCCATGCCGCGATCCAGCAGATGCAGCAGCACGCCGGGGTCCAGATGCCCGCTGCGCGTGCCCATGATCAGCCCGTCCAGCGCCGAAAACCCCATCGTCGTCGCCACCGAACGGCCATTCCGCATCCCGCACAGCGACGCGCCATTGCCCAGATGCGCCACCACCACCCGGCCCGCCGCCAGCGCCGGATGATCCCGCCGCAGGGCCGAGGCGATGTAGTCATAGCTGAGGCCGTGGAACCCGTACCGCCG